>QFOV01000115.1 GCA_003248565.1 Stenotrophomonas sp. | reverse complement strand
TGCAAGCGCAGCGAAGACCGCGCCACCGAGCAGACCCTGGACCGTGCAGCGCTGGACTTCAGCAAGGTGGTGGAAGGCCCGGTGCGGCATGACATCGGCTACGGCCTGGCCTGGCAGCAGCGCGACATCGATTACACCGCAGTGGACACCCGTTGGAATGCGGCTGGCGACATTGCCAGCGTGGAGCATGATCCGCGCCAGGTGCCCAAGACCGATGCCCGCTCCTGGAACCTGTACGTGCGCGACAGTTTGAGCCTGTTCGACGAGCGCCTGCAGCTCAGCGGTGGCCTGCGCTATGACCGCTACGATTACTCGCCGCAGGTAGACAGTACGTTCGTCGACAAGACCGGCAGCGTGCGTGACCTTCGCTTCTCGGCGCCGAGCTGGCAGCTGGGGGCGGAGTTCCGCTTCCTGCCCGACCATGCGCTGTGGGCGCAGCTGGGCCGTGGCTTCCGTGCACCAAGCGTGGCCGACCTGTATTCGCCGACCAGCGCCAGTGCCGCGTTCGATGCAGTGAGTGGTGCAGCCATCCAGCTGGACACCTCGATGTCCAACCCGGATCTGGATGCGGAGAAGAGCCTCAACATCGAGCTGGGCTACCGCTGGACCACCGACCGCGCGCAGTTGGGGTTCTCGGTGTTCCGCGACCAGTACGACAACTTCATCGAGACGGTGACCACTGCGGTGCCGTATGCCAATGGCTACCGCACCACGGCAACCGGTCCGGTGCAGTACAGCTACAACAGCACGATGCCGGTCAATGCGGGCAAGGTGACGGTGAAGGGCGCCGAGCTGGAAGGGCGTTGGCAGATTGCCGACGCGTGGTCGTCGCGGATGGCGGCGGCGTACAGCAAGGGCGAGAAGCACAATGGTGATCCGCTGGAGAGCATCGTGCCGGCCAGCGCGGTGCTGGGCGTGCGCTATGCGCCTTCGCCGTCGTGGAACGTCAGCGCCAACCTGACCCACGCCTGGGGCAAGAGCGCCAGCGATGCCTACACCACATCGGCCAATGGCACGCAGGTGATGCCGGCATGGACGGGCAAGGCCGATGGCTACACGGTGCTGGATCTAACCGGCACCTGGAACATCACCTCGCAGTTGCGACTGACCGCAGGCCTCTACAACCTGACCGATCGCGAGTACTACCTGTGGCAGCGCGTGCGGGTGATCAACAAGGGCACCAATACGCTGTACGGCTACGTCAACGATGACGGCATCGGGCGCTACAGCGAGCCGGGCCGCAACGCCCGCGTCACGGTGGCGTATTCGTTCTGAATGATAGGAGGGGCGAGGCTCTCTCCTCGCGCCTTGGTAAAAAGCAACAGCGCAGAGCCCTGGCTCTGCGCTGTTCTTGTGTTGGGCGGACAAGTGTGGGGAAACAAGCACTTCTCAGGGAACCCTCGAAGGCCAGTGTGCTTGCCAATGTCGAACAACTGTTCGCGTTGAATAAGGGACCGCCAGGCCCTGCCAGGATGCGCTATCGTGGCCTGGACACCACGGGGGCATAGCGCATCGCCAGCAACAAGGCGATCACCAGCCCGATTGTCAGACCCGCGAACATGCCAGCCTGGCCGCCGTGATCCAGCAGGACACCGGCCATGAGCGGCACCAGGATACGGCTGCATGCAAACAGACTGGATTGAATGCCGTAGTCCATCGCTGCCAATCCGGACCGTGTAAACGACATCATCAAACCGAACACCAGGCCCGACGACATCCCCATTGCGGCCGCGACGGCGATGATCGCCACGATTGTCGACAGCATGCCCAGGTGCAGCGCGGTCACTGCCCACAGCAGCAACAGTGCTCCCAGGTTGATGATCGCAAAGTTGACCAGCGCTCGATCCGAGCCGTATTTCTTTGCAATGCGTGCACCAAACAGGCTGGCTGCGGCGGCGACGGTACCGCCACCTACGCCAACCAGCAGAGCGATGCGTTCCGGCGCCATTCCAAGATCCAGCAGCAACGGCTTGAGGTAGATCCAGGCCGCACCTATGCACGGGAAGTACAAAAGCACCAGTACTGTCCACCGGCGCCGTGCCGGCTCTGAAAAATAGCTGCGCCATCGTCCACGTGATTGAGCCGGTTCTGCAGGTGCGGTGTTCTGCGTGCACAGTAGTGGCAACAGCAGCAGGCCAACGCCGAGCAGGGCGGCCAATGCCAGGAACGCGCTGCCCCAGCCCTGGCGCGCGTACAGCAGCAGCATCGCGCCACCACCGACAATAGCACCCAGCGATGTCGCAGCTGAGCGGATGGCGCCTGCACGCAGGCGCTCTTCGGCGGGCAGGCTCTGGATGGCCAGCGCGTTGAGTGGGATGTCGACCCAGGTTGCCATCAGGCTGGCTGTGAAGACCAGTGTGAACAGCGTTATTCGCGACGTCGTGGCCACATCCTGCGTTGCCAGCAGCAACAGGCTTGCGACATAGGCTGCACCCAGTAGCAGGCTCCACCTCCGGTACCGTGGTTCGCCGCGCTCGATGGGTGCAGCCAACAGGAACTTTGCAATGGCCGGCAAACCGGCCAGCTGGAAGACACCGATATCGGTACCACTCCAGCCGTGTTGGCGCATGATCATCGGCAGACCGAGATACAGGAAGATGCTCGGCGCGACCAGAGCGAAGTTGAGCCAACCGATCAGCAGTTGGGTAGGCCAATGGCCCATGCGTGGCTTCATGCGATCCCCCGATACAAGGTCAATGGCGCCATCGGAAAGCCCTGCACCACCTCATGCTGCACGTGTTTGAAACCAGCCAATTGCAGCAGTTGCTGTAGCTGACCTGGTCCAGGCAGGTAGTTGCCGCGCAGCCGCATCGGCAGATAGAAGGGCAGCACGCGCAGGTCATGCTCGGGCAGTCCACTGCTTTCAGCGTGGACGATGAACAGACTGCCGCCTGGGCGCAGGGCCTGTTGTATGCGTGCCACCGCGCGTGCCGGGTCACGCAGGAAGTGCAGTACCGACGAGCACCAGATCAGGTTGTAGTCCTCACCAATATCATCCTGGTCCAGATCACCGGCCACCACGGACACGCGTTGTTGCAGATGGCAGGCCGCGATGTTGCTGGCGGCCACGGCGACGGTGTCGGGAAGATCGAAGACCACGCCGCTGGCATCGTTGCAACGACGCGCTAGCTCGATGGCCAGCCAGCCTGGGCCACCGCCTAGGTCGAGGAAGCGCATGCCCGGTGAAAGTACCTGGTGGCGCTCCAACAGCGACATTGCCAGCGGCACTGATATGGCACGTTGCTCCTGGCCTATCTGCACCTGTGCTGCCTGCGCCCAGGTGCCAGCACCGCCACTGGCCGCCGGCAGCGGCGCAGTGGGCCGGCCGTGCTCGACGAAGTGCGGCAGTTGGTCGGCGATGGCCGCGAGGAAACCGGCGCGGTAGTGCCAGGCCTGGGCGCAGCTGTGGTCAGATCCGGTGCGGAAGTAGCGCTCGGCGAGCGCTGAGGTCATGTATTCGCACGGATCAGCGGCGGTGCGGGACAGCACCTGCATGCTCCATAGCAGTTCGAGCCACAGGGCGGCATGGGCGGGGCTGAGCTGCAACTCGCCGGCCAGTGTGGCAGCGCTGGTGGGCGTGGACAGGCGGGTGAACAGATCCCGGTCCAAGGCAAGCTGCAGCGCCCGCGTCTTGATCGGGGCGACGGCCATGTCCCAGAACGGCTGCAGTAGGTGGTCGGTATGGGGAAGGGAAGTGAGCGTGTCCAAAGGGATTGAAGCCAGGCGATGCAGCGCGCTTGTGCGCGGCCTGCGGGACCATTACTCTAGTCCGTAGATGAGAATTGTTCTCATCTTATTCATTTGGCATCCGGAGCCTTCCGTATGCATTCGGGAGAAACTGCGTGGCCTACAGGCTTGGCGCTGGCACCTGCATTGCGACCCCTGCGCTTTCGCCGGTATGGCAGCGCATGCAGCTGCCCGACGAAGCTGGTGCCTGCTACACGGACCGGTTGTCGATCAGCGAGGGCGTCACCCTTGCGTACTCGCATTACGTGCCGCGCCGCGATCTGATCGAGGAAAGCGTGATGGCGTGCGACGTCACTTCATTGGTCATCACGATCGGCCTTGAAGGTGAATCCAGCTATTGCAGCCGTGATGACAACACGGTTGGGTTCCGTGCTGGCTGCACCACCATCACCGCCTTCCGCAGGCCACGCGGTGAGCGCCGTTTTGCTGCCGGGCAGCAGGTGCGTCAGTTGCGGCTGGTGCTTGAACAAAGCGCATTGCAGGTCTATGGGCTTGAGTCCTGGACCCGCAGTCTGGCTGACCAGGCTACGCCGCAGCAGCTGCATTTCGAGCAGACCAGCGCTGCCGTTACTGGTCTTGCGCAGACCATCCATCGCCTGCATGCGCGCCCGCAGGCCGGGTTGCTCGATCTGCATATTGCAGCCTTGAGCGTGATCGCCGAACAATCGCGGCTGCAGCGCGCTGTGGCCGCTGATGCAACTAGGCACGCCGACGACGAAGAGCGTATCCACGCCGCCTATATGTTGATGCAGGCGCATATGGATCGGCCATTGACCATTGGCTGGCTGTGCGCGCGCACCGGCATCAACGAGTTCAAGTTGAAGCAGGGTATGCGGCGCTTGTATGGCAACAGCCCCTATAGATTACTGACGGCGCTACGCATGCACAAAGCAGTGGAGTTGCTCGAAGCCGGGCATCCGGTCTCCAGCGTGGCATACCGCAGCGGCTACGAACACCCGGCCAACTTCAGCAGCGCGTTCAGCCGCTTCCATGGCCGGCCACCGACGGCAATGCAGCGCGGTGGCAGGGACGCTGCACGCTGAGGCACGCGCGTGAGCAAGGCTCGCTGAGAACAGCTACTGCCGCGGCCAGTCGATGATCAAAGCGGCACGACGGCCTGCAGAGTTCGCTCCCGCCGTTTTGCAGAGAGTTGGCTCCGGAACGCATACGCCATGGCGAGCATGGCTCGCAGCATGCTGTCTAGAATTGTTGCGTCTGATTCTCATTGACCCTGCACGCCACTGCGCTGCGCTGCCACGCGGGGTCCCCACATCCAACGTTCTCCGCCCTGCGGAACCCATCGGGGTCCTGTCCATGCGCTTGTCCAACACTTTCCCCCACGTAGCACGTCGGCGTTCGCCGTTGGCCTGCGCGATCCTGCTGTGCTGTGCGAGTGCCACCCTGCAGGCGCAGCAGCCCGAGGCCGACCCAGAGCAGGACACGCCGGAGCGCAAGCAGCGCACAGGCGCGTCAGCGGCCACCCTGGATACCTTGCTGGTGCGTGCTCGTCGCGATCAGATTGGTCAGGACACCGTGTACTCCAGTGATGTGTCCAACCTGTATGTCGGCAAGGAAGAGGTCGAGCGCTACAAGACCACCAGCGTCGGCGATCTGTTCAAGGGACTCAACGGCGTCTACAGCGGAGACTCGCGCAATGCCGGGGCGTTGGATCCGAACATCCGCGGCATCCAGGGCGAGGGACGGGTGCCGGTAACCGTCGACGGTACAGAACAGGCGATGTCGATCTGGCAAGGCCCCAGTGGCGTGGCCAACCGTAACTACCTGGACCCCAACCTGGTCAGCAGCATTGCCGTCGAGAAGGGGCCCTCGCTGACACCCGGCGTGAAGAGTGGCATTGGCGGCGCGGTCACCATCCGCACGCTGGAGGTCGATGACGTAGTCCGCCCGGGCGAACGTTGGGGTCTGGAAATGAAAGGCGACACGGCGACCAACTCGGTGGCACCGCGTGACAACGCGACACGCCTGTTTGGCATGGACTATCGCGATATTCCCGGGGCATACAACGCCGGATACAGCCTGGGCATCGAGCCCAATGGCGAGAACAGCACGGTGATAAAGGCCAAGTCCGCACCCGGTGCCAGCAACTTCAACCTGGAGGACCGCGCCTTCCGCGTTGCCGCCGGCTACAAGGGCGACTGGCTGGAAGTGATGGCTGCGTTCAGTGACCGGCGCCAAGGAAACTATGCCAGCGGCAGCAACGGCAGCGCGGATTTCCAGAAGGAAGGCAATTGGTGGGAGGGTGCCGACACCGGCTCGGCCGGTGCGCGTTACACGCGCTACATGGCCAATCTGTTCCAGCCCAGCCACGAGGTCACCAACACCTCCAGCGACATGCGTTCCACCTTGATCAAGGCCACCGTGCACCTGCCGGCACAGCAGAGCCTGCGTTTGAACCTCATGCGCAACCGCCTGGAGTTCGGCGAAAGCGTGCCGTTCCAGACCCTTACGCAGGTCATCGCACCGGCGCGCGACCGCGCCGATGACGAGCCCTACCAGGTACAGGGGCCTGCATCGCTGGTGAAGCAGGACACCTACGGTTTGACCTATGGCTGGAAGCCGGATGCGCTGCCGTGGGTCGATTTCAAGGCCGGTGCGTGGATGACGCGCAATGACAGCTACCGTCACCAGAATGGCAGTGGCTACCTGGGCATCCGCAGCACGCGAACGCAGGGCCAGCCGGCGTGGGATGACTACGTTCAATGCCACGTAGTCAGCGACAATGGCAACAAGCTCAGCGACGAGCGCTGCGCGCTGGTGCCTTCGACACCGCCGGAAAAAATGGCCAATACCGATGGGCGCTTCACCATTTTTCCGCAGGCGCTGCAGATCGCCAACCACGACCGCAAGGGCTTCAACCTGAGCAACCGGTTTGCGGTCAACGAGCGCTTGAACTTCACCGTCGCCGGCGACTTCCAACGCGAAACGCTGGATGGCTACGACAAGGCCGATGAACTGTTCGTCGACCAGTACAACTGGGGTTCCTTCCACTTCGGTCCCCGAGCAGGCCGCCGCCGCGAGTACAACGGCAGCGTCAACTTCGAGTGGGCACCGAGTGAGCGTTTGGTGATCACCGCCGGCGCACGATACGGTAACTACTGGTCGTACGACGACGGTACCGCACGCCATCGGCAGGGCCAGCACGCGAACTGGGAGAACGGCGCATCGGTGGTCGCCCGTTCGCTTGGCTACTACCGCCTGATGAGCGATGCCGAGAACCAGGCCTATATCGATGCCTACCAGAGCTGGGTGACACCGGAACTGCGCGAGGAATTCCTCGAATTCATGAGCGCGGAAGAGATCGACGCGATGGAGGCGGAAAGCCTGGAATCCTACCTCGCGCAGGATGTCTACAAGGGCCTGCGCTATGTGCGTGAGCAGGTGATCGTGCCGTATGCGGACGGCCGCATGGACAGCAGCCGGAATCCAATGCTCAACGGCGGGATCGACATGACCGCGACGGTCACCGACCCGCAAGGCCAGACCGGTACCAGGTATCAGTATCTGCCGTGTGTTGCTGAAATCTGCAAGAACTTTGGTGAAGGGAATTTCCTACCTTCCGCGGGGCTGATTTACGGTGAAACGCCAGCAGATGTATGGGCCTTGCCGGAACGCAAGAAGGCCAGTGACTGGGCACCGATGTTTGGCCTTACCTGGTTCTTCAGTGATCGTGCCCGGGTGTACGCGCGCTATGTGGAGTCAATCCGCTTCCCTTCGCTGTACGAGGCGACACAGGCGGGCTACGGCGCCGGTTGGGGCGCGCCCACCGGTGCTGCCTTGACACCGGAGCGGGCACGCAACTGGGAGCTTGGATACGTGCACGATCTGGGGGGGCTGCTGCCAGGCCTGCGTCAGGCCGACATCCGCCTGAACTACTACAACAACACCATCAATGATGCGATCGACCGTAACTTCTCCTACGAGATCATGCAGTTCGAACGCAAGATCATGACCGGGCTGGAGCTGCAGGCGCGTGCCGACGCCGGCCACTGGTTCGCCAGTTTCGGTGCGAGCTACCGATTGAAAAACGAGGTTTGCGATGGCGAGTACGCCAAGACCCTGGATCCGTATTTCGGTACCCGCTTCGCCTCCTGCGTGACGGCTGGTTTCCCCAATACCTTCATGCGTACCAGCCTGCAGCCACAGTACTCGTTGAACCTGGATGTCGGCATGCGTCTGCTCGATGGCCGGCTGCAGTTCGGCGGACGCTCGATCTACCACGCCAGCGCGAGGAACGAGGACGAGGCCAAGTGGATCGCCGCCGGTTACGACGAAGTCAACCGCTACGACAGCCCATTCGAGTGGAAGCCGGTGCTGGTGTTCGATGCCTATGCCAATTACCGCTTCAGCCAGGCGTTGGCAATGGATTTCAGCATCACCAACATCGGCAACCGGTACTACCTTGATCCGCTGGCACGGGTAACCCTGCCAGCGCCGGGGCGCACACTGCGGGTTGGCGTGACCGTGGGCTTCTGAGCGCCGGCGGCCAGCGGCCTTGCTGCAGAGGTTGCAGCAAGGCCTGGCAGCGGATGTTCGATTACAACGCCAGTTGCGCCGGCTCGATTCAGCGCCTTGTGCCAGAAATCAGAAGCTGACCATAAGCGCCACGCGGAACCGGTTCAGCCAGTCCGTCGGGTCACCGCCATTGGCGTACTGTGCGGACAGCGGGCGATAGCGATACCACACCGCACTCAGCGTGGTCTTCTGCCAAGGCACGTAGTCGACGCCGACGGAGTGCATGCGGTAATTGCTGCCAAAACCGATATTGTCCTGTGAGAAGGCGGTCAGCACCGCATCCACTTCAGCCATTGCGTGACCGTAGCTGACGCGCCAATCGCCGGGCTGTTGCGCCCGACCCAGGATGACGTCGACGCCGTAACCCGTATCAGCATCGGTGCGTGCCGCGCTGTTCCTGACGTAGTCGCCCACGGCGCGAAGTGGCCAGCGCTCACCCAAACCGGTGTACGTAACGCCTGCGATCACGTCATTGAGATGGAAATCCGACAGATAGCTGCCGTCCGGGCGCAGCAGGTTGGTGCGCCAGTCAGTGGCGGTGGCTCCCACACTGCTGCCGATGTTGTACCGGTAGTGGGCGGCGGAGGCGTCAAAGCGCCAGTTGCCGAGCGCCGGGCTGTCATAGCCCAGCTGCAGGCCAGCCATGGTGCTGTCCGCGGCGGTAGCCTGCTCATCGATGACGAAGAAAAGCCCATTGGCGCGCAGCGTGCCGCCGTCAGCCAACGATTGTTTCCAGTTGGCCGAAATGCCTTGCGGATTGACGTCGCCATCCCAGACCAGTTCAGTGCGGGTGAACGGCTGCGGGATCTTGCCTGCATGCACGTCGAGTTTGCCGAAGGCCAGTTTCAGGTAGGCCTGATCAAGGCTGACTTCGAGGTCGTCATCCCAGTTGGAGAGCTGCACGTCGGTGCTGCGCGGATCGTCGGAATTGCCGGTTACCAGGCGCGCGCCGATGCTGACATGCTCGTTGACGGCGAACGCTGCTGCCAGTCGGCCACGGACCTGGCCACTGGTGCGGTTGTTGCCGTTGCTGTTGGAGTTTTCAAACTGCGAGCGCACCCGCAGGTCACCACTGATTTTCAGTCGCGATGCGGCATCGGCGAGGGGTGTTGCCAACGGCGCCACTGCAACTGTCGTCGGCAGTGCGGCCACCCCCGGTGAGGGGGCGACGGAGGTAACACCAAGACGTGATTCCAGCGCACGCAAGGCAACTTCATTGTCCTGCTGCATGCGTGCCAGCTGCGCTTGTTGTGCGCGCAGCTGGGCGACCTGTGCCAGCAGTTCGGACTGGTCGCCCTGTTGCTGGGCAAAAGCCGGTGTAACACCTGTGGCGACCAGGGCAAGAAGCAGAAGGCTGCGTGTGTGGCGTGGAGTTTGTGTTGTTGGATCCATGGTTTTCCTTCGCTGATGATGGAGGCTTGATCAGCACTCGATGACGTTGACGGCAAGGCCGCCACGGCTGGTTTCCTTGTACTTGTCCTGCATGTCGCGGCCGGTGTCGCGCATGGTCTTGATCACC
>QFOV01000114.1 GCA_003248565.1 Stenotrophomonas sp. | reverse complement strand
GGCCTGGGGCATCTACGCCAATGTGTTCATGGGCTACGAAGGTCTGCCGGTGGAGTTCCGTGTCGACGGCGGCGAATGGCAGCCGATGAAGCAGGTCAAACAGGCCGATCCCCGTTTGTTGGTGGAGAACATCGCCGACGATCTTGCCAAGGAACTGCGTGGCTACGACCGTTCGCCGGAGGCCGTGCCATCCAGTCATCTGTGGCGTGCCGCATTGCCGACCAAGCTCAGTGAAGGTGAGCATGCGGTGGAAGTGCGCACCACATTGAACGGCGTCGAATACCGCAGCCAGGCCAGCTACCGGCTGCAGACTGCACAGCCGTAATAGCTGCGGCTGTTGTGGGAGCGGCGTAAGCCGCGAAGCAGGGGATGCTTCGCGGCTCAGGATCTCCGCAACCTGACCATCTACGAGCTTCGCGATTCACACCGCTCCTACAAGCGGCAGCAGTTCGCCGGATAGCGGGCCGGCTGGTGTTTGTAGGAGCGGCGTTAGCCGCGAAGAGGGGGACGCGTCTGGTTCGGGTATTTTGTAATCTGACAATCTACGAGCTTCGCGGCTGACGCCGCTCCTACAACAAAGCAGGGTGCACGGACGTCATGCGTTGGAAGACAGCAGTAGTCAAACCCACGATTCTCGGCATGGCATTGGCTACGGCCTGCTGCGGTTTTCCGCTGCCCGGCAGCCAATTCCATTTAGAGCCAATGGATCCCGCGCGCAAGCTGATCGGGCAGGTGCAAGGGCAGGGGGTGAGCAGCCCGCTGCTTGGCAGTGAGGTATTGATCGAGGGCATCGTGGTGCGCAACCTGATGGGCGACAGCGACGACATCGGTCAGGAGCTCAAGGAAACCCTGGGCGAAGGTGATCGTGGCACGCCCACCATCGGTTGGTTCCTGCAGGACGAGGGTGATGGCAATCCGGCTACATCCGATGGGGTGTTCGTGCTGGATCAGGGCTACGACACCGCGATCAACATGCCGGCCGAGGCAGAGTTCACCATGCGCATGGGCTCGCGGCTTCGCACCGGTGATCGGGTGGCCGTACGCGGCACCGTGGTGGAGCTGCCACAGCAGCAGGTGGTTGATCAGCCACGCAGTACCGGTCATCGGATTTCGCGTGGCGATGCGGGCGGGACGGTTACCGCCATCGCAGCGATGTCGCTGACGCTTGTCGGGTCAGACGAGCGCGCTACGGCAATCGTGCCTGTCCCCGCAGCAGGCAGTTGGGACGAGGAGTCCCGCGAAGGCATGCGCCTTTGAAGCAACGAACGTCGGGGGTCGCAGATGAGCAGCACGCTGCAAAAGGCGACCAGGGCGAGCCGGTGATCAGATCACAGATACAAAAAAGCCTCCCCGTTTCCGGGGAGGCTTTCAGCGCTCACGCCCGAAGCATCAAGCTTCCGGCTTGGCGTCACGCAGCTCGCGGCGCAGGATCTTGCCGACGTTGGTCTTGGGCAGTTCCTTGCGGAACTCGACGATGCGCGGATGCTTGTAACCGGTCAGGTTGGCGCGGGCGAACTCCTTCACCTGCTCCTCGGTGAGGTTCGGGTCCTTCTTGACGATGACCACCTTCACCACTTCGCCCGACTTCTCGTTGGGCGCACCCACGGCCGCCACTTCCAGGATGCCAGGCATCATTGCCAGCACGTCTTCGATTTCATTCGGGTAGACGTTGAAGCCGGACACCAGGATCATGTCCTTCTTGCGGTCGACGATATAGAAGAAGCCGTTCTCGTCCATGCGTGCCATGTCGCCGGTATGCAACCAGCCATCCGCGTCCATGACCTTGTCGGTCTCGTCCTGGCGATGCCAGTAGCCCTTCATCACCTGCGGGCCGCGGATGCACAGTTCGCCCACTTCGCCCAATGCCACCATCTGGCCGTCGTCGTTCTTGACGCAGGCTTCGGTGGACGGGATCGGCAGGCCGATGGCACCGTTGTATTCCTTCAGGTCCAGCGGGTTGATGCAGGCAGCCGGTGAGGTTTCAGTCAGGCCGTAGGCTTCCACCAGGGTGACGCCGGTGACCTTCTTCCACTTGTCAGCCACGGCGCGCTGCACGGCCATGCCGCCGCCGAGCGCAACCTTGAGGTTGGAGAAGTCGACTTCGTCGAAGCCTTCGGTATTGAGCAGGCCGTTGAACAAGGTGTTGACGCCGGTGATGGCGGTGAAACGGTTGTTCTTCAGCTCCTTGACGAAGCCCTTCATGTCACGCGGGTTGGTGATCAGGTAGTTCAGGCCGCCGAGCTTCATGAAGACCAGACCGTTCGCCGTCAACGCGAAGATGTGGTACAGCGGCAGCGCGGTGATGATCACTTCCTCGCCCGGCTTGACGCCCGAGGCGCTGATCCAGGCCGAGGCCTGCTGCATGTTGGCGATCAGGTTGCGGTGGGTCAGCATCGCGCCCTTGGCTACGCCGGTGGTGCCACCGGTGTACTGCAGGAACGCGATGTCCTCGTGGTCCACCTCGACCACCGGCATGCTGTGGCGCTTGCCCAGCTTCAACGCATCCTTGAAGCGGATGGCCTTGGGCAGATCGTAATCCGGCACCATCTTCTTCACGTACTTCAGCACGAAGTTGACGATGGCGCCCTTGGGGAAGCCGAGCATGTCGCCCAGGCCGGTGGTGATGACCTGCTTGACCGGCGTATCGGCGATGACCTGCTGCACGGTCTCGCCGAAGTTGTCGACCACCAGCAGCACGGAGACGCCGGCATCGACCAGCTGGTGCTTGAGTTCGCGTGCGGTATACAGCGGGTTGACGTTCACCACGGTCAGGCCGGCGCGCAGGATGCCGAAGATGGCGATCGGGTACTGCAGGCAGTTGGGCATCATGATCGCAACGCGATCGCCCTTCTTCAGCTGCAGCTCGCCCAGCAGGTAGGCGGCGAACTGGGTGACCAGGACGTCCGCTTCGCCATAGGTCAGGACCTTGCCGAAGTTGGAGTAGGCCGGGCGATCACGGAACTTGGCGACCGAGGCATTGAAGACATCGGCGACGGAGTGGAATTCGTTGACGTCGATTTCAGCCGGCACACCAGCCGGGTAGCTCTGCAGCCAAGGACGTTCTTGCGTCATCTTCCCCTCCAGGAAATGGAATGATCTAGTGGTCAGGCCCGATCATCGGGCACCGGCGTTATTGTTGCCAGCATACCGTTCCGAATTGAAAAGGCGAAGGGATAGATGATGCGATCAGTCTTCAACTGCATGCTTTGTGCGGTGATCATGCTTTTGCTGGCCGCTTGCGGCCGCGAACCACCGGAACAGCGTCTGCGCGAAAGTTTTGCTGCGATGCAAAAAAGCGTGGAGGCCGGCAAGCCCGGTGGCTTCATGGAGGGGGTGTCCGAAGATTTCGTGGGCAACGAGGGGCTGGACCGCGCCGGGATGGAGCGTCTGCTGCGTGGGCAGTTGTTGCTCAATGCCAAGGTGGGTGTGCAGACCGGGCCGTTGCGGGTGGAGATGGGCGAGGGTGGTACTGCGACGGTGCGCTTCACCGTGCTGCTGACCGGCGGCAACCAGGGGCTGCTGCCCGAGCGTGGGCAGATGCAGGAAGTGGTCACTGGGTGGCGCGAGCAGGATGGGGAGTGGCAGGTGTATAGCGCGGATTGGGCGCCGGTGGGTGGGGAAGGGTGACCTGCTGTCTTGGTAGGTGGTTGAAGGCTTTGGAGCTTTGGAGCGCAACAGCGCCCCTCCCCAGCCCTCCCCTTGGCTGCGCCAAAGGGAGGGAGACAAGCGGGGCTGCTCTTGCCCCCTCCCTTTGGCGCAGCCAAGGGGAGGGCTGGGGAGGGGTGCTCTTGCTTCTCGCCGCAAAAATGCAACAAAAAAGAACGCCCCAACAGGGGCGTTCTTCCAACTCAACATTCAACGCCGTAGATCAGGCAGCCTTCTTCGCCGCCAGCTGCCGCAACACATACTGCAGCAAGCCACCATTACGGAAGTACTCGACTTCCTTCGGCGTCAGCAGCAGCACCTTGGCGGTGAAGCTCTTGCGGCTACCGTCGGCCCTGGTAGCAGTAACCGTTGCGGTCTTGGCCTTGCCATCGTCCAACCCGGTCACATCAAACACCTCCGAACCATCCAGGCCCAAGGTCTGCGCGTTCTCGCCGTCATGGAACTGCAGCGGCAGCACGCCCATGCCGACCAGGTTGGAGCGGTGGATGCGCTCGAAGCTCTCGGCGATCACCGCCTTGACGCCCAGCAGGTTGGTGCCCTTGGCCGCCCAGTCGCGCGAGGAGCCGGTGCCGTACTCCTTGCCTGCCAGCACCACCAGCGGCACGCCATCGGCCTTGTACTTCATCGCCGCGTCGTAGATCGCCAGCTTCTCGCCGGTGCTGCTGCCCGGGGCGTAGTACAGCGTGTTGCCGCCTTCTTCACCGCCGAACATAAGGTTCTTGATGCGGATGTTGGCGAAGGTGCCGCGCACCATCACATCATCATTGCCGCGGCGGCTGCCGTAACTGTTGAAGTCGGCCGGCTGCACGCCACGCGACTGCAGGAAGCGGCCTGCCGGCGAATCCTTCTTGATGTTGCCGGCCGGGGAAATGTGGTCGGTGGTGATGGAATCACCAAACAAGCCCATCACCCGTGCGCCATGGACGTCGCTGATGCTGCCGACCTGCATGGTCATGCCGTCGAAGTAGGGCGGGTTCTTGATATAGGTCGAATCGCCATTCCATTCGTAGGCCTGGCCTTCCGGCGATTCGATCTGCGCCCAGCGGGTGTCGCCCTTGAACACATCAGCGTAGTTCTGCTTGAACATCTCCGGGCCGACGGTGGCGGCGATGGTGTCGCCGATTTCCTTGTTGCTCGGCCAGATGTCGCGCAGGTAGACGTCCTGGCCATCGCTGCCCTTGCCCAGCGGCTCCTTGCTCAGGTCGATGCGGACCGTGCCGGCGATGGCATAGGCGACCACCAACGGCGGCGAGGCCAGGTAGTTGGCCTTCACTTCCGGATGCACGCGGCCTTCGAAGTTGCGGTTGCCCGACAGCACCGAGGCCACCACGAGGTCACCGGCGGCAATGCCGGCGCTGACTTCGGTAGGTAGCGGGCCGGAGTTGCCGATGCAGGTGGTGCAACCGTAGCCGACCACGAAGAAGCCGAGCTTCTCCAGGTCCGGCAGGACGCCGGCTTTCTCCAGATAGTCGGTGACCACGCGCGAGCCCGGTCCAAGCGAGGTCTTGACCCACGGCTTGGCCTTGAGCCCCAGGCGTGCCGCGTTGCGCGCGAGCAGGCCGGCGCCCAGCATTACCGCCGGGTTGGAGGTGTTGGTGCACGAAGTGATGGCGGCAATGACCACCGCACCATCCTTCAGGCGCATGGGCTGCTCGTTGATCACGATGTCGGCATGGCCCTTGGCCAGCTGCTCGTTGCCAACCGCCGCGCCGCCGCCTTCGTTGATGAAGTCGGCGACGTCGCCATTGCGTTGCTCGCGGTGGCTGGTCAGGCCCTTCAGTGCTTCGCTGAAGTTGCTGTGCACGTCTTCCAGCAGTACGCGGTCCTGCGGGCGCTTGGGGCCGGCCATCGACGGCTTGACCTCGGCCATGTCCAGTTCCAGCGTGGCGCTGTATTGCGCATGCGGGCTGTTGGCGTCGTGCCACAGGCCCTGGGCCTTCGCGTAGGCTTCCACCAGGTTGATCTGTGCATCGCTGCGGCCGGACAGGCGCAGATAGTTCAGCGACTCTGCATCGATCGGGAAGATGCCGCAGGTGGCGCCGTATTCCGGGGCCATGTTGGCGATGGTGGCGCGGTCGGCCAGCGGCAGGTGCTGCAGGCCCTCGCCATAGAACTCGACGAACTTGCCGACCACGCCGAGCTTGCGCAGCATCTGGGTGACGGTCAGTACCAGATCGGTGGCGGTGGTGCCTTCGGGCAACTTGCCGGTGAGCTTGAAGCCGACCACCTGCGGGATCAGCATCGACGAAGGCTGGCCCAGCATCGCGGCCTCGGCCTCGATACCGCCAACGCCCCAGCCCAGCACGCCGATGCCGTTGATCATGGTGGTGTGCGAGTCCGTGCCGAACACGGTGTCCGGGAAGGCCCAGTTGGTACCGTCGATCTGCCGTTCCATCACCACGCGGGCGAGGTTTTCCAGGTTCACCTGGTGGACGATGCCGGTATTCGGTGGGACCACCTTGAAGTTCTCGAAGGCCTTCTGGCCCCAGCGCAGGAAGCTGTAACGCTCCTGGTTGCGCTCGAACTCGATCCTGCCGTTGAGGTCCAGCGCGTCAGGGCGCCCGAACACGTCGACCTGCACGGAATGGTCGATGACCAGTTCGGAGGGAATCAGCGGATTGATCTGCTCGGCCTTGCCGCCAAGCTTGGTGACGGCGTCGCGCATGGCGGCGAGGTCGACCACGCAGGGCACGCCGGTGAAGTCCTGCAGCACGACGCGCGCCGGCATGAAGGCGATTTCCGTGTCGAGTTCGGCCTTGGGGTTCCAGCGGGCGACGGCTTCGATGTGGTCCGGGCCGACGGTCTGGCCGCCGTCCTCATGCCGGAGCAGGTTCTCCAGCAGGATCTTCATCGAATAGGGAAGGTGGGAGATGTCGAACTTCTGGCCGAGCTTGGGAAGGCTGCAGTAGGTGTACTGCTGGCCGCCAACCTCCAGTTGGCTACGGGTGGAGAATGTATCGCTCATACAGCTGACTCCTCTTGGTACAGATGGCTTGCGGCGGCGCCGGGGCGCTGCGCGGGCTTTTCAGAGCCATGGGCCCTGTCAGGTGAATACTGGTCCGAGTATGGACGAAGCATCCTGCATTCGGTTCATGTTCGCTGGTGCCAGTTTAGGCAACGGCGTGTTGCGGGCATGTAACGGAGCGCGGCGACTGTAGTGCCGAGCCATGCTCGGCAGGGGCGTTCCCGGTGCTGCCTCAGTCGATCAATGGAACGGATTTTGTAGGAGCGGCGTAAGCCGCGAAGCCACGGCTGCATCAGCCAGTCAAATACCCCCCCAACCCTCCCCTTGGCTGCGCCAAAGGGAGGGGGTGTAGTGCCGAGCCATGCTCGGCAGGGGTTTTACCGGGAACGCCTCAGCCGAGCATGGCTCGGCACTACAGGTGAAGCTCAGCCGACCATGAGGCGGCTTCCTAGGGCTTGGCTGGGGTATGCCGACCGAAGTATGTATAATTCGTGCATACTTCATTGGAGGTCCCATGGAAGCCACCGTAGCTGAACGCGGGCAGATCACCCTGCCCAAGGCCGTACGCGACGCTTTGGGCCTGACCAAGGGCACCCAGCTCAAGGTTGAGCTGGAAGGCAGCCGCATCATCCTGCGCAAGAGCGTGGATGACGCCATTTCCCGCGCCCGCGGCAAGTTCGCCCTCGACGGGTTCGAGTCGGCCGAACAGGCCGTGCGCACCGTCCGTGACGAGGCCGGCGAGGCATGATGATCGCCGTCGATTCCCCGGTCCTGATCGAGCTGCTCAGCGACGGCCCACGTGCCGATGCGGTGGAAGCCTGCCTGCGGCAGGCGCTGGTCGGTGGCCGGGTGGTCATCTGCGGTACCACGCTGGCGGAGATCTGCGCATCACTGCGCGGCGGCGCCGAGGTGCAGGGCGCGCTGGAAGAAATGGGCGTCCATTTCAATCCGCTGGAAGCCAAATCCGCGTTGCGTGCCGGCGAGATGCATCGCCGCCACCGGCAGCGCAGCGGCGATACCCGCCGCATCGACGATTTCATGGTGGGCGCGCATGCACTGCTGCAGTGCGATGGCCTGATCACCTGGAACGACACGTTTTATCGCGACTACTTCAAGGGCCTGAAGCTGATCGTGCCGCAAGCCTGAGAGCCCATCCATTCTTTAACCGTTACACCCGGGAGTTGTCATGTTGGAAGCCTACCGCCACCACGTAGCCGAGCGCGCCGCGCTTGGCATCCCGCCGTTGCCGCTGACTGCACAGCAGACGGCCGACGTCATCGAGCTGCTGAAGAACCCGCCGGCTGGCGAAGCCGAGTTCCTGCTCGACCTGATCACCAACCGCGTGCCGGCCGGTGTCGATGACGCCGCCAAGGTCAAGGCCTCGTACCTGGCCGCCATCGCCTTCGGCAGCGAGAAGAACGCGCTGATCAGCCGTGCGCGCGCCACCGAACTGCTGGGCACCATGCTCGGCGGCTACAACGTCGCGCCGTTGATCCAGTTGCTGGACGACGCTGATGTCGGCGCCATCGCCGCTGAAGGCCTGAAGCACACCTTGCTGGTGTTCGATGCATTCCACGACGTGCAGGAGAAGGCCAAGGCCGGCAACGCCAATGCGCAGGGCGTGCTGCAGAGCTGGGCCGATGCCGAGTGGTTCACCAGCAAGCCGGAAGTGCCGCAGAGCCTGACCATCACCGTGTTCAAGGTGCCGGGCGAAACCAATACCGACGACCTGTCGCCGGCACCGGATGCCACCACCCGCCCTGACATCCCGATGCACGCCCTGGCGATGCTGAAGAACAAGCGTCCTGACGCGCCGTTCGTGCCGGAAGAAGACGGCAAGCGCGGCCCGATCCAGGAAATCCTGTCGCTGAAGGACAAGGGCCACCTGGTTGCCTACGTCGGCGATGTGGTCGGCACCGGCTCCAGCCGCAAGTCCGCCACCAACTCGGTGCTGTGGTTCACCGGCGAAGACATCCCCTTCATCCCGAACAAGCGCTTCGGCGGCGTGTGCCTGGGTTCGAAGATCGCGCCGATCTTCTACAACACCATGGAAGATGCTGGCGCACTGCCGATCGAGCTGGACGTGTCGAAGATGGAGCACGGCGATGTCGTCGAGCTGCGTCCCTACGACGGCAAGGCACTGAAGAACGGCGAAGTGATCGCCGAATTCCAGGTCAAGAGCGACGTGCTGTTCGACGAAGTGCGCGCCGGTGGCCGTATTCCGCTGATCATCGGCCGTGGCCTGACCGCCAAGGCGCGTGAAGCGCTGGGCCTGCCGGTCACCGACCTGTTCCGCCTGCCGGTGCAGCCGGCCGACACCGGCAAGGGTTACTCGCTGGCACAGAAGATGGTTGGCCGCGCCTGTGGCCTGCCGGAAGGCAAGGGCATGCGCCCGGGCACCTACTGCGAACCGAAGATGACCTCGGTGGGCTCGCAGGACACCACCGGTCCGATGACCCGCGACGAGCTGAAGGACCTGGCCTGCCTGGGCTTCTCGGCTGACCTGGTGATGCAGTCGTTCTGCCACACCGCTGCCTACCCGAAGCCGGTGGACGTCAAGACCCACCACACCCTGCCGGAGTTCATCTCCACCCGTGGCGGCGTCTCGCTGCGTCCGGGCGATGGCGTGATCCACAGCTGGCTCAACCGCATGCTGCTGCCGGACACCGTCGGCACCGGTGGTGACTCGCACACCCGTTTCCCGGTCGGCATCTCGTTCCCGGCCGGTTCGGGTCTGGTCGCCTTCGCCGCTGCCACCGGCGTCATGCCGCTGGACATGCCGGAGTCGGTGCTGGTGCGCTTCAAGGGCAAGATGCAGCCGGGCGTGACCCTGCGTGACCTGGTCAACGCGATTCCGCTGTACGCGATCAAGTCCGGTCTGCTGACCGTGGCCAAGGCTGGCAAGAAGAACATCTTCTCCGGTCGCATCCTGGAAATCGAAGGTCTGCCGGACCTGAAGGTCGAGCAGGCGTTCGAACTGTCCGATGCCTCGGCTGAGCGTTCGGCCGCTGGTTGCTCGGTGCACCTGAACAAGGAGCCGATCATCGAGTACCTGACCAGCAACATCACCCTGCTGAAGTGGATGATTGCCGAGGGTTACCAGGACGCACGTTCGCTGGCCCGCCGCATCGAGAAGATGGAAGCATGGCTGGCCAATCCGGAACTGCTGCAGGGTGATGCCGACGCCGAGTACGCCGCCGTCATCGAGATCGACCTGGCCGACATCCACGAGCCGATCGTGGCCTGCCCGAACGACCCGGACGACGTGAAGACC
>QFOV01000113.1 GCA_003248565.1 Stenotrophomonas sp. | reverse complement strand
ACCTGGCATGGTGTTCACGATCGAGCCCGGCCTGTACATCTCGCCGGACGATCGCAGTGTGGAGGCGCGCTGGCGCGGGATTGGTATCCGCATCGAGGATGATGTGTTGATCACCGAGGACGGGCACCGTGTGTTGACCGGTGCGCTGGAGCGCAGCGCCGACGAGATCGAAGCCTTCATGGCCAAGCGCTGAGGTGCAGGGCACTCGGCTGTAGCAGTTGCCCTTGCATTTGCGTCTGTACTTGCCTTCGTACTTGCCCTCCCTTACGCAAAGCGTAGGGGAGGGTATGGGAGGGGTGCAGTTGCCGTTGCCGTTGCCGTTGCTTCTGCAGTTGCAGTTGCTCTAATGCGTTTGATCCACCGGGCCCCTTCCGCAGCGACGCAGCCGACGGACAAGACCCCGAATGGGGCGACGTGCAGGACGCACGTCGTTTTTCGAAGATACATGGATGTATCGTCGAAAAATCCCGGCGGCGGAGTGGACCCGCGTCGCGAAGCGACGTGGGCGCGGAGGCAGGGTGTGCTTTCTTTTGGTTATCTTTTCTTTGCACAAGCAAAGAAGAGCTCTTTAGCAGCCGAATGGCTGGTCAAAGTGACTCGCTCCCCGAAGGGGAGTGAAAGCCTTTGCCTTTGCTCTCGCTCCAACGGCAACGGCAACGGCAATCAAGATCAAGAGCTTTCGCCCGCCTTCGGCGCGCGAGCACACCTTTCTTTGCTTGTGCAAAGAAAGGTGGCCCAAAGAAAGCACACCCTGCCTACGCGCCTTCCGCGCTGCGCGCTCCAGGTCCACTCCGCTGGCAGGATTTTTCGACGATACATCCATGTATCGTCGAAAAACGACGTGCGTCCTGCACGTCGCCCCGTGCGGGGTCTTGTCTGCCAGCTCCGTCGCTGCGGAAGGGGCCCGAACATCAAAGGCGCAGAGCAACAGCAACAGCAACAGCAAGTGCAAGTGCAAAGCAACGGCAAGTGCAAAGCAACGGCACCCCTCCCTGACCCTCCCCTACGCTGCGCGTAAGGGAGGGGAAACAGCAGCAACAGCAGCAACAGCAACAGCAGCAACAGCAGCAACAGCAGCCAAAGCCAAAGCCAAAGCCAAAGCTTGATTGGCTGTGCTTCTTTTGAGGGGAGGGGCGAAGGTTCTCGCGAAAGCGGATGCTGGTACATCCGCCGTATCGCTCATCCCGGGCGCATTGCACGCCCGGGGTTCAATTGCAGGGCGACGGACGTCGCCCTTGCATCATGCCTGCGCAGCAAATTCCGGACGGGTCAGGTTGTCTGCTTCGCCGTCGGTGCACAGCACCTCGTCTTCGATGCGGACACCACCGTAAGGACGGAAGAAGTCCACGCGGTCCCAGTTGATGCTGGCGGCGTTGCCGGCCTTCTTTACTTCGTCCAGCAACATGTCGATGAAGTACAGGCCCGGCTCGATGGTGACCACCATGCCCGGCTCCAGTACGCGGGTCATGCGCAGGTAGGGATGGCCGGCCGGGCGCTCGACGCGGCCGCCGTCTTCGCTGGCTGCAAAACCGGCCACGTCGTGTACCTGCGCGCCGATCAGATGGCCGATGCCGTGCGGGAAGAATGCAGCGCTCACGCCGGTTGCCAAGGCAGCTTCGGGCGAAACCGTGATCACGCCGAAATCCTTGAGGATGCCCATCAGCGACAGGTGTGCATCGATGTGCAGCTGCTTGTAATCAAAGCCGGCGCGTACTGCCGCGCACATCTTCAGCTGCGCTGCGTCCACCGCATCGATGAAGGACTGGAACTCGTCGTGGCCGGCCGCTGCATAGGTGCGGGTGATGTCGCTGGCATAACCGTAGGCCGAGGCGCCGGCATCGATCAGGAAGCTGCGCAGCGGCTGCGGTGCCTGCTTGCCCAGGTCGGTGTAATGCAGCACGGCGGCATGTTCGTTGAGGCCGATGATGTTGCCATAGGGGAGCTCGTTGGCGTCCTGGCCGACGGCGCTGCAATACGCCATGTGGATATCGAATTCGCTGGCACCGGCACGGAATGCGGCCTCGGCGGCGCGGTGGCCGCGTACGCCAAGTACCTGGGCCTGACGCATCAGTGCGATCTCGTACGGCGTCTTGTAGCCGCGATGCCATTCCAGGTAGTTGATCACCGCCGCCGGGTTGTTCGGGGCAAAGCCGCCCAGCGCGCTCTGCGCCTCGCCGAGGATGGCGCAGCGGCTCGGGTCGGCTGGCAGCAGGGCCAGGGCCTCTTCGGGCTTGCGGATGATATGGATGTCGAAATGCTCCACCCACCAGCCGCTCGGCGCGCCCGGGACCACGTGCCAGTAATCAAAGGGCTGGTAAAACACCAGGGTCGGGCGCTTGCCCGGGGTGTGGATCAGCCAGCTGTACGGCAGCTTGGTCAGCGGCAGCCAGGTCTTGAACTGGGGATTGACCGCGTACGGGTAGTCGCGGTCGTCGAACACCTGGTAGTGCTGGGTGCCGCTGGGAACCACCAGGTGATCGAAACCACCGCGTGCAAGCGCCGCGTCGGCGCGGCGGATCATCTGCCCAAGGTGGTGGGCGTACAGGCTGCCTGGATCTTGCTGGTTCATCGCGGTGGCTCGCTGGGACATGCGGAATGCAGGCCCCAATTTTGCCGCAATCAGCCGGCCGCTGCTGTGCCGTTTTCGGCACTCAGGTTGCGGGGATGCTGCCTTCGATCCATTGCGCAAGGCGCTCGCGGTGGGCCTTGTCCAAGGTCAGGAAGCGGAACCTTGCCCATGACTGCTCGGGCGCATGTGTTGGCTCACACCACAGAAGGTGCACGCCTGCATCGATCTGCAGATGGCCGCCACGGCCATCCGGGATGGGGAACTGCAGCTGGTACAGCGCATCCTCCTGCATCGGCACGGAGGTGATCAGCAACATGCCGGTTTCGGATATGTTGCCGAGCCGGCCGATCTGGGTGCCGGTCATCTGGTCGCGCACCTGGACCAGATCGGGTACCTGCAGGCGCGGCGCACGGCGGGTATTGGTGATCATGCGGATTCCCCGCTGTTGGAGGCCTGGCCGGCGATGGAGCGCAGCGCGCGTACGGTGGCCTGCCAGGCGCGGTCGATCAGGCGGCCCTTGTCTTCGGTGACGATGCGCAGCTGGCCCTTGGCCATCAGCCGGGACATCGCGTCGAGTGATTGCTCCGACACCTTCTGGCCGCGTTGGTTGACGAACAAGGCATTGCCGGTGATCAGGCTGTACCAGGACAGTCGCTGGCGCCGGTTGTCGCCCTGCTGGTTGACGGTGAATTCGAACCAGGTACCGAATGGCAGGGTGCGCAGCTGGCGGTAATGCGCTTCTTCCTCTTCGGTACGGGCGGGCTCGACTTTCTTGCGCCGCTCTTCTTCTTCCGGCTCGCCGGCCTCGCCCAGGCGGCTGCGCGCCTTGAGCTTGGCGGTCAGTTCGGTGCGTGAGGTGATCTCATCCTCGCCGCCGGGTGTGGACAGCCGGCGCGAGATGGCTGCGGCCTCATCCTGGTGGTAGCCCACCTGCAGCAGCGATTGCTCGATCTCTTCGCCGAAGCTGACATCGGCCGCGCCGCCAGGCGGCAAGCCGGTAATCTCGCTGATGCGGCGGGTGGCCTGCTCGCGTTGCTGCCACTCCTCCGAACCTTCGCCGTTGCGCAGCAGGGTCAGGGTAAGGACATCGGCCCACGCCTTGCGCAGCAGGGTCTGCACGAACTTGGGCGGTTCGGTGGTCTGGCACAGCTCGTCGATGGTGCTGTTGGCCAGTTGTTTGGCAGCCTCCAGGCGTTCCTTGCCGCGTGCGGCATCGATCTGGCGGCGCTCGGCCATTTCCGCGCGACGGGCCGCCGCGCGCAGATGTCCCTGGATGATGTCGTTGGCTTCGACGAAGACGGACTCGTCGCCCTGGTAGTCGTTGACGACCTTGTTGACCGCGTCCTTGAGCTTCAGCTGCAGGACCGGATCACTGTCTTCCTCACTGAGCCAGACCGCGCCGGATTCGGCGACGGCGTTGAGCAGCTCGCGTGCCGGGTGCTGGTCGCGCAGGAAGAACTCCTGGTCGCTGATCGCGGCGCGGGCAAGTGGTACCTGCAGGCGTCGCAGCAGGTCGGCGGCAGGGCCTTCGCTGCGCACTTCGCGCTGCAGCTCGGTGTAGAGCATGCCCAGCAGGTCCATGGTGTCGCCGTCCTGCACCGACAGCGTCGCGGCTGGGCCGTGCTCGGCCTTGACCTGCGCCATCATCGCGTTTCGGATGTCGGCCATGCTGTGGCGGCTGCCGGAGGAAGATGCAGCTGCCTGCAGTTTGCCCAGCACATCCAGCGCGGTCTGGGTGGAGACAGGCTGGGCTGGCACGCCCGCGTTGTTGACGCTGGCAGGACCGGCGGGAGCAGTGCTTCCGGCACCCGCTGCTGAACCTGCAGTGCCACGCTGCGCCTGTGCCTGCAGGGCGGCGAAGTCGGGCATGCCGGCCGTGCCTGTCGTTGCGGCTGCGCCACCACCGCCACCGCCACCGCCACCGCCACCGGCAGTACCACCGGCAGCACCAGCACCAGCACCAGCGCCAGCGCCAAGCGTAAGTGCGTGGCGGGCGGCATCAAGCAGGTTGTGCAGGCTTTCCATCGGCGGCATGGCGGCGCCGCTCGAAGGCATCTGCCCCGGTGCGGCGCTGGCCTGGACTGGTGCTCCTGCGGGGCTGCCCAGCAGCTCATTGGAAATACTGGCCCACGATGCCGCAGGCGCCTGGCCTTGCCAGCTGGTCAGCGGGGTTGGGCCGGCATTGCGCGGTCCGCTGCCGCCAGCATCGGCGTGGCCGCCCCCGGCGCCCGCGCCACGTGGGGCGGAGGGGCGGGGGAGATGCGGGCGGTAAACCAGCCCTGGAAGCACGCCTTCGCGCTCCAGCAGGATGTTCAGGCGATCGACCAGTTCAGCATGGCGCGGCATGACCATGCGCTCGAATACCTGGAACAGCACCAGCTGGGTATCGAGGTTGAGCTGCATCTGCTCGCCGGCGTCGCGCACTGCCCGGCACTGGGCGTAGGGGCCGACCGGCAGGCGCTCGGGATCAAATGCTGGCTGTGCGGCCAGCACCGCAAAGCGCTGCCCCAGCAACAGCAGTGGGCTGGGAGCGCGGAATGCTTCGCGTCGTGCCATTTCGTGCAGCACGATATCGCGGTCGATGTCGGTGTCTTCGACCAGCGTCATCGACTTGAACGTGGCCGCGTGCGCTTCCTGGTCGGGCTTGGGCGGGTCCTTGAAGCTCGCCACTTGCATGGCCAGCGCATCAAGAAAAAGCTCGGGGAATTGTTCCATGTGCTCGCGCAGCACCCGCAGCTGCGCATAGATGTCGGACTGGATCTGGCTGTTGTGGGCCAACTCCGCGCGTTTGAACATCGCGCGTTCCAGCTCGATGGCGGTCAGTTGCAACGGCGTGCGCAGGACTTCATCGGTGGCCTGGAAGATGCTTTCCAACAAGTGACGCACGCGGGCAGATACCGGCGCACTGGCGATCCTTGCCATGGATTGGCTTGCTGAGCGTGGTGCGGTGCCTGGCATCCTGTTTTCCTTCCCCCTGAATGGGCGTTTTCTATCATTTATGTGATGTAACGGCCACTTTTCGCGGGTCTTACGCCAGGAACAACTCCACCACATCGTTGGTGAAGCGGCGGCCAAGCTCGGTCGGGGTCCAGTAATCCCCGTCATGGGTGAGCCAGCCACGCTCCACCGCCATTGCCAGGGAGGGTAGAAGCACGCTTCGTGCCAAACCCGTGCGCGACTCGAAATCGCGCAGGCTGAAGCCCTCGTGCAGGCGCAGCAGGTTGAGCATGTACTCGAACGGTAGCCGCTCGGGACTGATCACGTCATCGCCGCCGATGCTGGCCAGGCTGCCGGCGGTGTCCATGAAGGTCTGCGGGTGCTTGTGCTTCCAGCGGCGCAGCACGTGCTGCTCGGCGCCGGAGCTGATCTTGCCGTGGGCGCCGGCGCCGATGCCCAGGTAATCACCGAAGCGCCAGTAGTTGAGGTTGTGCTGGCATTGCCAGCCATCGCGGGCATAGGCACTGACCTCGTACTGGCCATAGCCGCGCTCGGCGAGCAGGGCCTGGCAGTGCTCCTGGATGTCCCAGGCGCTGTCTTCGTCGGGGATGCCCTGTGGTGGTCGGGCGAAGAACACCGTATTCGGCTCCAGCGTCAGCTGGTAGTGCGAGATATGGGTGGGATCGAGGGCGAAGGCGCGTTCAAGATCGTGCTCTGCCTGGGCCAGGGTCTGCTGCGGCAGCGCGTACATCAGGTCGATGTTGAAGTTCTTGTAGCCGGCGTCCTGCGCCAGCTTGACCGCGCGCTCGGCCTCGTTGCTGTCGTGGATGCGACCCAGGCGCTTGAGGGCTTCGTCGTTGAAGGTCTGGATGCCGAAGCTGATGCGGTTCACGCCGGCGGCGCGGTAGCGGTCGAAGCGGCCGTGCTCGGCCGTGCCCGGATTGGTTTCCAGCGTCACTTCCAGGTTCGGCGCGAAACGCAGCCGTGCGCTGGCCGCCTGCAGGAAACGGTCGATCGCTTCCGGTGGGAACAGGCTGGGGGTGCCGCCGCCGAAGAACACGCTGCTGACCACGCGGCCCCAGACCAGCGGCAGGTCCTGGTCCAGGTCGCGGATCAGCGCATCGATATAGGCATCGAACGGCAACTCGCCCTTGCCGGCATGCGAGTTGAAATCGCAGTACGGGCATTTGCGCACGCACCACGGCAGGTGTACGTACAGCGCCAGTGGTGGCGGCACCAGCTGCACGCCGGCAGCGTGACCGTGATCGATCGCGCAGGATTCGCCGGGAAGGTGGTTGCAGTGGTCGTGGGAGTGCGGCATGGACGGCTGTTGGAGAGAGTGGGAGTACAGGGTTACGGGCGCTATTGCCCGGCCAGCAGGATTGGATCGACCAGCGAACGTGGTTGTGCACGTAGCACGGCTGCGCTGACATCGCGGAACATCGGCGACGGCCCTTGGTAACTGCCGACCTCGTTGTCCATGAGACGGTGGCGCGCCGGTCGGCTGCCATTGCGCATGTGCAGATACAGGCCGGAAACCATGGCTTTGCGCTTGTCGGCGAAGTTGTCGTAGCGGACCTCAAGCACGTCCACCAGGTCCACCTTGCGCCAGCGGTGTGCGGTGGCGATGTTGTGGTAGCGGAGCTGGCCAGCCCGCTCATCCAGCACCACGCGTTGCCACAGGATGGGAGCAGCGATCAGTGAAATGACCAGGGCGCAGCCAAGCGCCCAAAGCGGCAGTGCGAGCCAGGATTGCTCCCCGTCATACGCCAGTATGGCGCCCACTATCGCGCCGCTTACAGCGCCCAGAATGGCGACAAGCTGCACAAGCCCCATCCGGGTCCGATAGCGGCGTGGCGTCATTGCCTGATCTCCGTGGTCAATCGAAACTAAGTTGCGACATGCGCTGCAACAACAGCTGCAGCGCCTTGGCGCGGTGGCTGCGGCCGTTCTTCTGTGCCGGTTCCATCTGCGCTGCGGTCAGGCCGAGTTCTTCATCCAGGAACACCGGGTTGTAGCCGAAGCCATTGCTGCCGCGCAGTTCGTCGATGATGCGGCCTTCCCAGCTGCCTTCGCAGATCAGCGGTTGCGGGTCGTTGGCATGGCGCAGCAGCACGATCACCGCGTAGAAACGTGCGGTGCGGCGTTCGGCCGGGACATCGCGCAGCGCATCAAGCAGCTTGGCGTTGTTGGCGGCATCATCGGTGGGGCTGCCGGCGTAGCGCGCGCTGTACAGGCCGGGCGCGCCGTCCAGTGCATCGACGATCAGGCCGGAGTCGTCGGCCAGCGCTGGCAGGCCGGTCACCGTGCAGGCATGGCGGGCCTTGATCAACGCGTTCTCGACGAAGGTCAGGCCGGTTTCCGGCACATCGTCCACGCCCAGTTCGCGCTGCGGCACGATCTGCAGTGGCAGCTCGGCCAGCATGGCCTGCAGTTCTTTCAGCTTGCCGGCGTTGCCGCTGGCCAGTACCAGTTTCATTGCTTGGGCTCCAACAAGTCCCAGGTGTTGCCGTACAGGTCGCGGAACACCGCGACCGTGGCATAGGGTTCATCGCGCGGGGCTTCGAGGAATTCCACGCCTTGCGCGAGCATTGCCGCGTGGTCGCGATGGAAGTCGTCGGTGTGCAGGAAGAAGCCAACGCGGCCACCGGTCTGGTTGCCGATGCGGCTGCGCTGCTCCTCGTCGCTGGCACGCGCCAACAGCAGCGCGGCAGCGCTGCCATCGGTGGGGCCGACCACCACCCAGCGCTTGCGGCCCTGGTCCAGGTCCTCCAGCAACTGGAAGCCGAGCTTGCCGGTGTACCAGGCGATGGCTTCGTCGTAATCGGCGACGACGAGGGTGACCAGGGCGAGGCGCCGGTTCATGCCGACGCCAATGCCGCCTGCTGGGCGTCGAACAGCTCGCGGATGCCCTTTTCGGCCAGCACCAGCAGCGCGTCCAGTTCCTCGCGGCGGAAGGCATGGCCTTCGGCCGTGCCCTGCAGCTCGATGAAGCCGCCACCGTCATTCATGACGATGTTCATGTCGGTATCGCAGTCGCTGTCTTCCGGGTAATCCAGGTCCAGCACCGGCTGGCCCTTGTAGACGCCAACCGACACGGCAGCGACCGCGCCGAACAACGGGTTGCGCTTGATCTCGCCGCGCTTCATCAGCAGGTTCACCGCGTCCACCAGGGCGACGTATGCGCCGGTGATGGCGGCGGTGCGGGTACCACCGTCGGCCTGCAGCACGTCGCAGTCCAGGGTGATGGTGCGTTCGCCCAGCGCGTTGCGGTCGATGCAGGCGCGCAGGGTGCGGCCGATCAGGCGCTGGATTTCCAGGGTGCGGCCACCCTGCTTGCCGCGCGCGGCTTCACGGTCGGAGCGGGTGTGGGTGGAGCGCGGCAGCATGCCGTATTCGGCGGTGACCCAGCCTTCGCCCTTGCCACGCAGGAAGCCGGGTACCCGGTTCTCGACGCTGGCGGTGCACAGCACGCGGGTGTCGCCGAAGCTCACCAGCACCGAGCCTTCGGCATGGCGGGTGAAGGAACGCTCGATGGTGACGGTGCGCATCTGATCGGCCTGGCGGCCGCTGGGACGGGAGAAGGTCATGGGGAATCCGGTTAGTACGAGTTGATCTGGCGGGCGTCTGGGTGGTGGATGCACCAGCGTCCAGAGGTGGCTAGGGTACCATTCGCCCTTTGAAACACATCGGAAAGCACATGATTCGGAGCATGACCGCCTATGCCGGCGGCGAACGCATCACCGCGTGGGGCACCCTGGGCTGCGAACTGCGCTCGGTGAACCACCGGTTCCTTGAAGTGGGCGTGCGTCTGCCCGAGGACCTGCGTGCGCTGGAGCCGCAGCTGCGCGAGCGCGTTGCTGCCCGGGTCAGCCGCGGCAAGCTCGATCTGGTGATGCGCCTGCGAGCACCGGAAGCCGCCACCTCGCTGGCCGTCAACGAGGTGCTGGTGGATCAGTTGTCTGAATTGGCGCAGCGCCTGCACAGCCGCTTCCCCGGGATGCAGGTGGGCTTCACCGACCTGCTGCAATACCCCGGCGTGCTGCGCGCCGAGGCGACCGACAGTGCCGCCCTGCATGCCGAAGCACTGGCCTTGCTTGAAGAAACCGTTACCAGCTTCGTGCAGGCGCGCGAGCGCGAAGGCGACAAGCTGGCCACGGCAATCAGCGAGCGGGTCGATTCGGTCGAACGCATAGCCGGTGAAGTCCGCGAGCTGATCCCGGCCATCCGCGAAGGCCAGCGGGTCAAACTGGCTGCACGCCTGGCCGATCTGCCGCACCCGGTTGATCCGGGCCGGGCAGAGCAGGAGCTGGTGATGTGGCTGCAGAAGCTCGACGTGGATGAGGAGCTGGACCGTCTGGACAGCCATATCGCGGAAATCCGCCGCGTGCTGCGCCAGCGCGAGCCGGTCGGCCGCCGCCTGGACTTCCTGCTGCAGGAGTTCAACCGCGA
>QFOV01000112.1 GCA_003248565.1 Stenotrophomonas sp. | reverse complement strand
GCTTCGCGAATCAACGACTCGAACATATACGCCTCCGCAAGGGATGAACCGGGCTGGAATGTGCCGGCAGGCGTAAGGAGCGCCCAGCGCTGTTAAAGCTGGATGAATTCGCGGGCTTTGGGGTTCTTTAGCTAGAAGCTTCCCCTCACCCCAACCCCTCTCCCGCGCGCGGGAGAGGGGCTCAGAATGCTTGAGCTCGTAGTGCATTAGCCCCTCTCCCGCGCGCGGGAGAGGGGTTGGGGTGAGGGGAAGCTTCCAGCAAGCAATCTCTCACCAATCGCACCCAAATCAGAACGTAAACCGCACCCGCCCATACCAATAAGCACCATTGCTGCCAATCGGCGACAACACGTCATACGGCAGGTTGCCGAAGTAGTAGATGTCTTCGTTCGACTTGTCCGGGTAGTTGTCGGTGAGGTTCTGCCCGCCGATCGCCACGCTCCACTGCGGCGTGATGCGGTACTCGACTTCCGCATCCAACTGCCATTCGGCCTGGTAGGTCTGGGTCGGGACGTAGCCGCCACCAAAATCGAACACGCGCTTGGCGCTGCCATGACGGCTGACGCGGCTGCTCAGCGACCAGCTGTCATTGGCCCAGCTGGCGGCGAACTGTGCGCGGGTGCGCGGGGCGGCGTCGGTCAGCGTATTGCTCTCTTCCACGCCGAACAGCACGTAGTCCGGGTTCAGTGCCAGCAACTGCGAGGGCGTGGCGACGACGTTCTTCAATTCGGTCTTGGCGTAGCTCCAGGTGCCGGTCAGCAGCAGCTCACCGTCACCCAATGACTGCCGCCAGTTGCCAACGAACTCGGCACCACGGGTACGCGTATCGGCAGCGTTGACGAAGTAGTGCGCGCTTTCCAGCCCACCGATGCCGAACTGCTGCTGCACGAAGTCGGTCAGTGCATCGCCGGTGATGCTTTCCGACAGCGCGATACGGTCATCGATATCGATCTGGAACAGATCCAGCGACAGGTCGAAGTGGCTGCCGATCTGGCTGGTGAAGCCGAGGCTGTAGTTGATCGACTTTTCCGGCTTCAGGTCAGTAGCGCCCAAGGCACGTGCGATCGGATTGTTGACCGACAACAGGCGGCCCTGCACCAGCTGGCCACCGGCGGTGTAGCCGGTCGAGGTGGATTCGTAGCCGATCTGGCTCAGCGACGGCGCGTGGAAGTTGTTGGAGACCGAACCGCGCAGCGCGAACGCCGGCGCGAAGGCATAACGCGCACCGATCTTGCCGGTCAGTTCGCCGCCGAAGTCCTCGTAATGCTCGTAGCGTGCGGCGATATCGGTGGAAAATTTCTCGCCAAACGTGGACGACAGGCTGGTGTAGGCACTGATCACATCGCGCGACAGATCGGCCTCGTCCTGCGGGGTCAGGCCGCCGCCGGCCTGCGAGCCGGTCGGGCGGTCGGTGTACGGACCGGCTGCATAGCTGGCCGGATCGCCGGCGCCGGTTTCATAGCGCTCGTGACGGCCTTCGATGCCGAAGCCGAGGCTGTGGGTGTCATTGCTGCGTACGAAGAGGCGGCCGAAATCGAGGTTGGCCACGGTCTGGGCGAAGGTGAAATCGGCGGTCTTGAAGCTGGTCGGGCTGGTCGGTCCGAGCGAGGCGTTGAGTGAGTTGCGCAGGCGATAGGTGAACTCGTTGCGGCCGTGGTCAAGGCTGGCGTCGTAGTTCCATTCGCCCAGCTCGCCGCGAGCACCGGCCACCAGCTGCACATCCAGGTTCTCGCCTTCGGAGATCGGGCGGTAGCCGTTCGGGTACAGCTCCTTCCAGTTGGCCTCGCCATCCGGGTAACGGAAGTAATTGGCGCCTTCGGTATCGCGCTGGTTGTAGGTGCCGAAGGCATAGGCCTTTGAAGCGCTGCCGAACGGGATTTCGGCGTTGAACCAGGCATTGAGGTCCTTGCTGGCGCCATCGCCAAGTGAGTAATTGCGCTTGCCGGCCAGGGCCAGATTGTCCGGGGTCTGCGCTTCCCACGGCGGGATCTGGTCGAAGCCGGCACGGTTGGTGGCTTCGCGGTTTTTCAGTTCCAGGCCGACGCGCAGGAAACCGCCGTCGTCGGTCAGCGCGGTGCCGACCTTGGCGCTGAAGAAGCTGGTCTGGCCATCGGTCAGGGTGCGGTCGATCGGCTTCAGGTCGGTGTGGTGCGCGCCGAAGCTGGCCTCAATGGCGCCGCCTTCCGGCGCGTCGTCGAGGATAACGTTGATCACGCCGGCCACCGCATCGGAGCCATACAGCGCGCCGGCGCCGTCACGCAGCACCTCGATGCGCTTGATTGCGCTGACCGGGATGGCATTGAAGTCGACCGGCGTGGTGCCCTTGCCGATCTTGCTGTCGGTGTTGACCAGGGCGCTGTTATGGCGGCGCTTGCCGTTGATCAGCACCAGCACATGGTCGGGTGACAGGCCGCGCAGCTGGGCGGCGCGGATGTGGTCGGCACCGCCGGAGTTGGACTGGCGCGGGAAGTTGAACGAGGGCAGCAGCGCCTGCAGCGCGCTGCCCAGCTCACCGTTGACCACGCCGGCCTTGCGGATGTCCTCGGCGCTGAGCACGTCCACCGGCGAGGTGGATTCCAGCACGGTACGGTCCACGGCGCGGGTGCCGGTGACGATCACCGTATCCAGATTGGTCGCCTGCTGGGCGTCCTGGGCAAAAGCGGGGGAAGACAGCGCCAGCGCGATGGCCAGGCCGAGCGGGGCCGAGGTGGGGCGGGACATGGGAACTCCAGAAACTGTGGGGAAAGCGGGACGTGGGGAGGTGCGGATGGTGGAAAGGTTTCAGATAACACTTACATCCATCCGGATGAAGCGATATATTATCTTCGCGTTAACGGCGGCCGCGATGCAAGTCCTGCTGGCAATTGGCTGATAACCAAACGCGATATCCCCTGCGGTGCCTTGGATGCCACCGTGTCGTTCCTGTCCGGAGGTTTTCCATGAAGTTGCACGCAGTCCTGTTGCCCCTGTTGTTTGCCGTTGCCGGAGCTGCCCACGCCGCTCCACCTGCTGCCGAGCCTGCACCCAGTGCCCAATTGCACGGTGATGCTGCGCGACCGGCCGAAGCCGGTGGCTGGGTGCGCAGCGAGCTGTATTTCGGCGTTGGCGAAGAAACCGGGCCATCGGCACGTGAGCAGACCGATGTGATCAGCGATGCGCAGTGGCGCGCTTTCCTCGACAAGGAAGTCACCCCGCGATTCCCCGATGGCCTGACCGTGTTCGATGCCTACGGCCAGTGGCTGTTCCGCGGCGCACCCGAGCCGAACCGGCTGCGCACCAAGGTACTGGTGATCCTGCATGAGGACAGCCCGCAGCGCCGCAACGACATCGAAGCCATCCGCCTGGCGTGGAAGCAGGCAACCAGGCACCAGTCGGTGCTGTGGTCGCGGCAGCCGGTCGAGGTTTCGTTCTGATCCGCACTGGATCGGCTAGCCTGCGGGCAGCCTCCAACCGCAGATGAGCTTCTCGATGATGTCCCTGATATCCACGTCCCGCTGCCGTTTTGCCACGCGCGGCTTGCTGATTGCAGCGGTTTCGCTGCTGGCAGCGCCGGCATTCGCGGCAGATGACAGCGAGATCCGCTTCGAGGTCGCTGCCGGCGTCAGCGCGCATGCGCGCTTGCTCGGCGACGGCAGCGTGGAGGTGGGCACCAGCCGCTCACCGGCCCGGCAGGTGCTGCCTGCGTCCACGAACGAGGAAGGCGGCGGCACGCGGCTGGGTCACGCCGACTACAACTTCGACGGTTACCAGGATCTGGACACCAGTGCGACGCTGGGCCAGGTCAACGAATCGGTCACGGTTTACCTGTACGAGCCGGCCAGTGGCCAGTTCCGCGCGTTGGCCGCACCTGAGGCCCCGGAGATCAGCTGTGAAGGTTTCTGGTCGCTGACCCCGGACCCGGCCACACGCACGTTGAGCAGCAGCTGCCGCAGTGGGCCGATGTGGTACAGCGATATCTACCGCTTTGCGGGCGACAAGGTCTACCTGTACCGCTCGATGCGCAACGCCTTCCTCGATACCGAAGCGCTCGCGCAGGTGTTAGCGCTGGCTGAAGTGGAAGATGCGGAGATCCTCACGGTGTGGAGCACCTGGGATGCCGCAGGCAAGCGGCTCGAAACCGCCATCTGGAATGCCTTCGATCCGCCGCTGAAGGACGCCCCGATGCCGGGCCGCAGCGCATCGGTGGTGCCGGACAAGCTGCTGCTGTACAGCCGGGCCGGTGACACCTCGACCAAGCGCTACCTGCTCAAGGGCGACCGCGTCGAGCTGCTGGGCGAAGCCGACGGCTGGTTGCAGCTGCGCTACCGCAATCCCAGCCGTGGCCCGGTGCTGGGCTGGGTGAAACTGCCCACGAACGAATGATCTGTTCCACTCGCACGCATTTTCCCGGCGTTACCATCGCTCCGCATTCCTGACGATATCCCCCATGAATTCTTCTGCATCCGCATCCCGTCCACGTTGGTTCGTCGCCGGCGATCTCAATGGCTTCTTCGGCCTGGTGGTCGACAACCTGTCAATCCTCGGCTTCATCGCGATGGCGCTGGTCGGCATCTTCCAGTTCCCGGCCGATGTGGTGTTCGGCCGCATGTTCCCGGGCACCGCCTTCGGCGTGTTGATCGGCAACCTGATGTACACGGTGATGGCGCGCCGTCTGGCTGTCCGCACTGGCCGTGATGACGTCACCGCGATGCCGCTGGGCCTGGATGCACCGACCAGCATCGGCATGGCGCTGCTGGTGCTGGGCCCGGCCTTCGTCGGCTTCAAGCAGCTGGGCATGGACCCGCAGGCCGCGGCGATGGCGACCTGGAAGCTGGGCATGGCCTCGCTGGTGGTGATGGGCCTGCTCAAGCTGGTGCTGTCCTTCGTCGGCGATGCGGTTACCCGCCACGTGCCGCGTGCGGCGCTGCTCGGCTCCATCGGTGGTGCAGCGCTGACCCTGCTCGGCTTCCTGCCGCTGATCGAGAGCATGCGCCAGCCGTTGGTCGGTCTGGTCACGCTGGGTGTGTTGCTTTATGTGCTGGTTGCGCGTGGCGTGGTGCCGCTGCGTTTGCCGGGTGTGCTGTTCGCGCTGCTGGTTGGTGTGGTGCTGTATTACGGGCTGGGCGCGGCGGGCGCACTGACCGGCTTCCAGTGGCCGCCGGCCATCTCCTTCGCCGTGGCCTTGCCGCTGCCGACGCTGGGCTTCGTCGAAGGCCTGCCGTTGACCGTGCCGTACCTGTCGCTGCTGCTGCCTTTCGGCCTGCTGATGGTGGTGGGCGGTATCAACGTAGCGGAGAGCGCACGCGCCGCCGGTGACGACTACCGCACCCGCGACATCCTGCTGGTCGAGGCCATCGCCACGCTGATCGCCGGCGTCTGCGGTGGTGTTGCACAGACCACGCCGTACATCGGCCAGCCGGCCTACAAGCGTCTGGGTGCACGCACCGGCTACACGCTGCTGACCGGCCTGTTCATCGGCATCGGCGGCATGCTCGGCGTGGTTGCGGGGTTGGTGCAGTGGCTGCCGGTGGCGGTGTTGGCACCAATCATTGTCTTCGTCGGCCTGGACATCACCGTGCAGGCCTTCCAGCAGACCAAACGTGAGCATGCGATCGCGGTCGCGTTGGCCTTCCTGCCGGCCATTGCCTACCTGATCAACATCAAGTTCGGCACCTGGGTGGCGCCGGATGCGGCCGCAGCACTGTATGCGGCGGTCGACGGCCACGGCCTGTCGGATGTGGCCACGCTGCAGCTGCTGGGCAATGGTTTCATCATCTCCGCGATGATCTGGGCGGCAGCACTGGTGGCCTTGATCGAGCGGCGCGCTGGCGTGGCGGTAAGCCTGCTGTTCGTGGCTGCCGCGTTGAGTGCGTTCGGCGTGATCCATTCCACCGATCCGCGCGGCGGCATCTACCTGCCGTGGCAGCTGGAAGGCCTGCGCCAGGCCATCACCTTGCAGGTGAGCGCTGCCTACGCGGTGCTGGCGGTCGTGATCGGCCTGATGTCGCTGCAGAAACAGCGTTGATGCATGAGGCTTGAACCGCAGGGGAACCCGGCGGGATAAACAGGGTCACACCATCACATGCAATAAAGGTGCAAGTGATGCAGAAGCGCAAAGCAGTGTGGCCCTGGGCCGTGGTTGGCGTCGTCGCGGTTGGCGGCATTGGCTGGTGGTTGTTCCGTGATGACGTGGCGCAGCTGCGGCAGGCAACGCCAACCATTGCTCCGCTGGTGGATAGCCCAGCTACACCGGCCATCCAACCGCCGGCTACGCCCGAGCCAGCGGCCGAACCGAAATATCCACTTGACGTGGCTGCCGACCCGGCCTTGCCGGCCTTGGCCGACAGCGATGCCTCCGGCTGGCAGGCCTTGAACGGTTTGTTCCCCGCCGAGGCCTTGGCCGTGCTGCTGCGTGAGCAGCTGATCCAACGCGTGGTGGTGCATGTGGACAACCTTACCCAGCCCAGCCTGCCAGGGGCGGCGATGGCCGTGCGGCCGTTGCCAGGCGCGCTGCAGGTGGAGCAGGGCAGTGCTGGCGGTGAGCAGTTGGCAGCCGCCAATGCCGCGCGCTACGCGCCTTACGTGGATGCCTTTACCCTTGCCGATGCGGGCGCGGTCGCGGCTGCTTACAAACGCTTCTATCCCTTGCTGCAGCAGGCCTACCGCGATATCGGTCATCCCGATGGCCATTTCAACGACAGGCTGGTGGCGGTGATCGACCACCTGTTGCAGACCCCCGAGCCGGCCCGTTCGCTGGCGGTGGAGCCGGATGGCAAGGGCCGTTATCGCTTCGTCGATCCGGCCCTGCAGTCGCTGTCGATCGGGCAGAAAGCCTTGCTGCGCATGGATGCCAGCCAGCAACAGGCGGTGAAGCAGCAGCTGCGGGCGCTGCGCGCGGCGATCACGCGCGGCTGAGCCGCGCTGCCGCTTGCGTTGGATCAAGGTTGCGGTGACGGCAGCTGGTGATACTGGAGCGGGATTGCGATTGCAGCTGAACAAGGACGCTATTCACCCTTGAATCACGCCGTTGCAACCGCATCTGAATCAGTATCGCCAGCACTGCTGGCCTCCCAACTTTGAGGAAGAAGACCCATGCGGATGGACAAGCTCACCTCCAATTTCCAGAAAGCCTTGGCGGATGCCCAGTCGCTGGCGGTTGGCCGTGATAACAACATCATCGAGCCGGTGCATGTGCTCAGCGCGCTGCTCGATCAGCCCGGTGGCAGCAGCCGGCCCTTGCTGGCCCAGGCCGGCGTCAACGTGCCGGTGCTGCGCGAGCGGCTGACCGAGGCGCTCGATGCATTGCCCAAGGTGTCCGGCCAGGCCGGCAGCCTGTCGATGGGCAACGATCTCAATCGCCTGCTCAACAACACCGACAAGCTGGCCCAGCAGCACAACGACCAGTTCATCGCCAGCGAGTGGTTCCTGCTGGCGGCAGTGGACGATGGCGGCCCGGCCGGTATGGCCCTGCGCGCGGCTGGTGCCGACAAGAACAAAGTGAAAGCCGCGATCGACAAGCTGCGCGGTGGAGAAACCGTGCAGAGCGAAAATGCCGAAGAGCAGCGCCAGGCGCTGGAAAAATACACCATCGACCTGACTGCACGTGCCGAGAGCGGCAAGCTCGACCCGGTGATTGGCCGCGACGAGGAAATCCGCCGCACGATCCAGGTGCTGCAGCGCCGTACCAAGAACAACCCGGTGTTGATCGGTGAACCCGGCGTGGGCAAGACCGCGATTGTCGAAGGTCTGGCCCAGCGCATCATCAACGACGAAGTGCCCGAGGGCCTGCGCGGCAAGCGCGTGCTCTCGCTGGACATGGGCGCGCTGATTGCCGGTGCCAAGTTCCGTGGTGAGTTCGAGGAGCGGCTGAAGGCCGTGCTCAATGACTTGTCCAAGAACGAAGGCCAGATCATCCTGTTCATCGACGAACTGCACACCATGGTCGGCGCCGGCAAGGGCGACGGTGCGATGGATGCGGGCAACATGCTCAAGCCCGCGCTTGCGCGTGGCGAACTGCATTGCATCGGCGCCACCACGCTGGATGAATACCGCCAGTACATCGAGAAGGATGCCGCGCTGGAGCGCCGCTTCCAGAAGGTATTTGTCGGTGAGCCGACGGTGGAGGACACCATCGCCATCCTGCGTGGCCTGAAGGAACGCTACGCGGTGCACCACGGTGTGGAGATCACCGACCCGGCCGTGGTTGCGGCGGCGACCTTGTCGAACCGCTACATCACCGACCGGCAGCTGCCGGACAAGGCCATCGACCTGATGGACGAGGCGGCATCGCGTATCCGCATGGAGATCGACTCCAAGCCGGAGGAGCTTGATCGTCTGGAACGTCGTTTGATCCAGCTCAAGATCCAGCGCGAAATGCTGAAGAAGGAGAAGGATGACGCCTCGCGCAAGCGCCTGGCCGATCTGGAAGCCGACATCGATACATTGGAGCGCGAGTTCTCCGACCTCAACGAAATCTGGAAGTCGGAGAAGGCCGCGCTACAGGGCGCAACCAAGATCAAGGAGCAGGTCGAGAAGGCCAAGCTGGATCTGGAAGCCGCGCAGCGTCGCCAGGACTTCGCCAAGATGAGCGAGATCCAGTACGGCCTGCTGCCGAACCTGGAGAAGCAGCTGCAGGCCGCGCAGGAGATGGAGCGCAAGGACTTCAAGCTGGTGCAGGACAAGGTGACCGACGAGGAAATCGCCGAGGTCGTCTCGCGCTGGACCGGTATTCCGGTCAGCAAGATGCTCGAAGGCGAGCGCGACAAGCTGCTGCGCATGGAAGACATGCTGCACAACCGCGTGGTTGGCCAGGAAGAAGCGATCCGCGTGGTCTCCGACGCGGTGCGGCGTTCGCGCGCCGGCCTGTCGGACCCGAACCGTCCGAGTGGCTCCTTCCTGTTCCTGGGCCCGACCGGTGTGGGCAAGACCGAGCTGACCAAGGCGCTGGCCGACTTCCTGTTCGATTCGCCCGACGCGATGGTGCGCATCGACATGAGTGAGTTCATGGAGAAGCACAGCGTGTCGCGCCTGATCGGTGCGCCCCCGGGTTATGTGGGTTACGAAGAAGGTGGCTATTTGACCGAGGCGGTGCGTCGTCGCCCGTACAGCGTGATCCTGCTGGACGAAGTGGAGAAGGCGCATCCGGATGTGTTCAACATCCTGCTGCAGGTGCTGGACGACGGTCGCTTGACCGACGGCCAGGGCCGCACCGTGGACTTCCGCAACACCGTCATCGTGATGACCTCGAACCTGGGCTCGCACCAGATCCAGGACATGAGCGGCGACGACAGCCCGGAAGCCTATACGCAGATGAAGGCGGCAGTGATGGGCGTGGTGCAGGCGCACTTCCGTCCGGAGTTCATCAACCGCCTGGACGACATCGTCGTGTTCCACCCGCTGGACAAGCAGCAGATCAAGCAGATCGCACGCATCCAGATGCGTGGACTGGAGAAGCGACTTGGCGAGCGTGGTTTGCGCCTGGAGGTGTCGGATTCGGCCTTCGATGTGCTGGGCAATGTCGGCTTCGACCCGATCTATGGCGCGCGCCCCTTGAAGCGTGCGATCCAGGCCCAGCTGGAGAACCCGCTGGCGCAGAAGATCCTGGCCGGCGAGTTCGCCAGCGGCGACACCATCAAGGTGGAAGCCGGCGGTGGCGGCCAGTTGCAGTTTGGCAAGGGCTGAGAGTCCAAAGCTCCACGTGCTTTAAAAGCTGCCCTCACCCCAACCCCTCTCCCGCGCGCGGGAGAGGGGCTAACGCACTAGCCGCCGACACGATCCTAGCCCCTCTCCCGTTTACGGGAGAGGGGTTGGGGTGAGGGCAGCTCTTACAGCTTTTGAAGCTTTGGACTCTCAGCCCTTGCCAAACTGCAACTGGCCGCCACCGCCGGCCTCCACCTTGATGGTGTCGCCGCTGGCGAACTCGCCGGCCAGGATCTTCTGCGCCAGCGGATTTTCCAGCTGGGCCTGGATCGCACGCTTCAAGGGCCGCGCGCCATAGATCGGGTCGAAGCCGACATTACCCAGCACATCGAAGGCCGAATCCGACACCTCCAGGCGCAAACCACGCTCGCC
>QFOV01000111.1 GCA_003248565.1 Stenotrophomonas sp. | reverse complement strand
GCACAGTCGTCCGCAGGGCGCTCCGCCCAAGGCGCTGGCGTTGCTGCTGCATGGCTGGGAAGGCAGCGCGGAGTCCAGCTACATGCGCATGACCACTGCACGCCTGCTGGAGCAGGGTTTTGACGTGGTGCGGTTGAACTTCCGCGACCACGGCAATACCCATCATCTCAATCCGGGCATCTTCCACTCCTGCCGCATCGGCGAAGTGGTCAACGCCGCCGCGGATGTCGCGCAGCGTTTTGCCGGCCTGCCGATGGTCGCCGCGGGCTATTCGCTGGGCGGCAACTTCGTGCTGCGGTTGGCCCTGCACGCGCCTGCCGCCGGCGTGCCACTGCTGCACGTGGCATCGGTATGCCCGGTGCTGGATCCGGCCATCACCATGGACAGCATCGAGCGCGGACCGGTGATGTACGACTGGTATTTCCGCCGCAAATGGACCGGTTCGTTGCGCCGCAAGCGCGCGCTGTTCCCCGAGCTGGCCGACTGCGACGACAGCGTGTTGAAGCTGGATATCCGCGCACTGACCGGTTGGCTGGTCGATCGCCATACCGATTTCGGCTCGCTGCAGGAGTACTTCGACGGTTACTCCATCGCCGGCAACAAACTGGCCGCGTTGCAGGTGCCGGCCCACATCCTGATGGCGGCCGATGACCCCGTGATCCCCTTCACCACCTTCGATCACTGGCAGCTGCCGGCCGATGCGCATCTGGAGATCGCGCGCTGGGGTGGCCACTGCGGCTTCATCGAGAACCTGCATGGTGATGGTTTCTCCGAGCGCTGGGTGGCGCAGCATCTGGCCGCCGCCGTCGCCTGAACCCGGCGGGCGCGGCTGCGCCCGCTACAATGCGGGTTTGCGCTAACGCTGGACCGCCATGCAAGACAAGATCATTGAAGCCCTGCGCTGTAATGCCACCGACGAGGCCGTGACCCTGGCCCAGGCATGGGTTGGCGCCGAACCACAGCACGCCGCCGCCCACCGCTGGCTGGCGCTGGCACTGCAGCAGCAAGGCCAGCTGGAACACGCCCAGCGCAGCCTGGAGACGGCCCTGGGCCTGGCCCCGGATGATGCCGCCCTGCACCTGCAGCACGCCGGCCTGCTGCTGGCGCAGCGCCAGATCGATGCCGCCGGCCAGGCGCTGGACCGCAGCACCTCGCTCAATCCCAACGAATTCTCCGCCTACCTGATGCAGGCGCACCTGGCGCTGGGCCGTGGCGATGTCGACGAGGCTGACCGCCTGGGCCGCATGGCCGCGCGCGTGGATCCGGACAGCGCTGAGCTGGGCGCGATCGAAGGCTTGGTTGCGCTGCGCCGCGGTGACGCCGATCGTGCGCTGGCCATCCTGTCGGCCGCCAGTGCAAGGCTGCCGGAGGATGTCCGCGTGCTGTATGCACTTGGCTTCGCTTACCTGGAAAAAGACATGCTGGCCTTCGCCGAACAGGCGTTCCGCCGCGTGATCGAATTGAACCCCAGCAACAACGCGCTGCGCGGCATGGTGGTGCAGTTGGCCTTGCGTCAGGGCCACGCCGATCGCGCCGCGGAGATGATGCGCGAAGTGCTGGCCACGGCGGAGGGCGATACCCCGGGCCTGCGCCGCATGGCCGGTGAACTGGAACTGGTGTCCGGCCAACCGCTGCAGGCGCTGGAGCACCTGCGCCCGTTGCTGCAGCAGGTGCCGGGCGACCGTGCCACGCTGCAGATGCTGTTGATGGCCTGGCAGCGCCTGGGCCGCGACGAGGAGGCCCGCAGTGAACTGGACGCCGCGGTGCAGGCGAACCCGCAGTTCCACGACCTATGGATGGCGCGTCTGGCGGTTGCCCAGGTCGGCAGCGAAGAAGCGGTGGACGTGGTCGAGCGCTGGTTGGCACAGATGCCCGAGCATCTGCCGGCGCTGGAAGCACGGATGAGCCTGCATGACATGAACGATCAGGCCGAAGAGGCCGAAGCAATCGCTCGGCATATCGTTGCACTGGAGCCGGGCCGGGTCAGTGGCGAGCAGCGCATTGTCGAAGCACTGCTGCAGCGCGAGCCGGGCGCAGCGGTTGCGCATGTGCAACGGCTGGTGGACAACGCGCCCGAGCAGGCACGCGCGGCCGTGCGCACCTGGCTGGGCGCCACCCAGGACCGCGCCGGTGACCGCGCCGGTGCACTGGCAACCTGGTTGCAGGTGCATGCGGAACTGGCATCTACCCGCCTGCCGCTGCCGCAGCAGGCGCGTGCACCGGCCGAATGGCCGGCGCTGGGTGAGGTCGCCGACGACAACCCGGTGCGGCCGATGTTCCTGTGGGGCGCGCCGGGTTCGGGCGTGGAGCGTGTGGCCACGGTGATGGCGGCCGGCAGCCGCGTGCTGCGTGGTGACCGCTTCGGGCCGACACCGCCCGTGGATGCCTTCCAGAACTTCCTGACCCTGCAGCGCCTGGCCAACGACGAGCTCAGCCCCGAGCAACTGGTGCAGCAGTGGCGCGACGCGCTGCCTGCGCGTGGGATCGAGGACGGCAACGTGATCGACTGGCTGCTGTGGTGGGACAACGCGCTGCTGTGGGCGCTGCGCCCGCAGCTGCCGGAAGGCCGTCTGGTCATTGCCCTGCGCGATCCGCGCGACATGCTGGTCGAGTGGCTGGCACTGGGTGCGCCGGCGCCGTTGGCACTGACTTCGTCCAGCGAGGCCGCGCAGTGGCTGGCACGCGCGCTGGCGCAGGTCGCGCTGCTGCATGAGCAGGATCTGTACACGCACATGATCATCCGCACCGACGACGCGGTGAATGATCCGGCAGCGATGGGCGCATTGCTGGAACAGGCCTTCGGCCTGCGTTTCCCGGTCGTGCGCAGCCTTGGCCCGGGCACCGTACCGGCGGGTCACTGGCGCAATTACGCACAGGTGCTGGCATCCGAATTTGCAGTGTTGACCCCGGTCGCGGTGCGCCTGGGCTATCCCGAAGCCTGATCAAGGAACAATCATGAAACTGGACAGTCAGAGTTTTCAGAACGGACAGCCGATCGCGGCCGAGTTTGCCGCCGGTGATGCCAACGGCTTCGCCGGCAATCGCAATCCGCAGCTGGCGTGGAGCGATGTGCCGGCTGGCACGCGTTCGTTCGCGCTGATCTGCGTGGACCCGGATGTGCCGACGGTGGCCGAGCTGGTGGGCCGTGAGGACGTCAGCATTCCGTTGGACCAGCCGCGCGCCGACTTCGTGCATTGGGTGATGGTGGATGTTCCCGCGGACCTGCGCGAGATCGCTGCCGGCAGCTGCAGTGATGGCTTCACCGCGCACGGCAAGACGCAGCCGGCTGGTCCGGCCGGTGCGCGTCAGGGCATCAACGATTACACCGGCTGGTTCGCCGGCAATGCGCAGATGAGTGGTACCTACTACGGCTACGACGGCCCGTACCCGCCATTCAATGACGAGCGCCTGCACCGCTATTTCTTCCGCCTGTTCGCGCTGGACGTCGAGCGTCTGCCCGTCGATGGTGCGTTCACTGCTGCCGATGTGTACCGCGCCATGCAGGGCCATGTGCTGGCTGAGGCGTCGGTGCATGGCACGTATACGTTGAACAAAGCGCTGGCCTAGATCGGTAGTGCCGAGCCATGCTCGGCAAGGGGCAGGAGCGACCCCTCCCCAACCCTCCCCTTGCCTGCGGCAAAGGGAGGGGGTGTAGCGCCGAGCCATGCTCGGCAGGGACTTTCCCGGTATTGCCCCAGCCGAGCATGGCTCGGCTCTACAGGTGAAGCTTTGTCGGTAACGCCCCAGCCGAGCATGGCTCGGCTCTACAGATGAAGCTTTGTCGGTAATGCCCCAGCCGAGCATGGCTCGGCTCTACAAAACAGCAAGGGCGCCGTCAGGCGCCCTTGCTGTTTGCGTAAGCCCTTCGGGCTTACTTCGCCATTTCCGACATCACCACCATGTCCAGCACATAGGCCTGCGACGGTGCATCAGCCGGCGGGTTCTTGATCTCGTAACGCTTCAGGCGCAGCACATTGCGCACGCCCGGCTCGTGGGTGTAACCCTCGATGTTGCCGTAGAAGTTGGTGAACTCACCGCGCTTGCCCTGCTCCAGGCCCTGTTCGTTGTACTTCACCTCACGCACCTGCAGGCAGGTGGCGTCCTTCATCAGCGGGTGCGGGCAGGGCTTGGTCTGCGGCTCCACTTCCATGAACACCGTCTCGCCCGGGCCGCCGTAGCGGGTTTCGGCGGTCGGCTCGGCGCGGAAGCTCAGCACGTCGCCGGAAGCGGTGACCAGGGTCAGTGCCGAGGCATCCAGCGCACGCACGGTCAGCTTGCCCTGCAGGCGCTCGCTGATCAGGCCGTCAACCGCCATCAGCGGGCCCTGGCAGGCTTTGTTGGTGGACATCAGGTTGCCGACGGTCAGTGCACCGGCATCCAGCGTGTAACCGCCGCCGATGTTGTTGCAGGCGTTGCTGACCGACAGGCGGTTGTCCTTGAAGTCCAGAGTCAGCGGCTTGTCAGCCTGCACGAACAGACCGTCGATGCGCTTGCCGCTGGCGTCCACTGCGTTGTCCAGCAGCCAGTGGTTGGCGCCGAGCTGGCTGGCGTCGATGTTCGCCGTTGCAGCGGCAGGCGTCGCGGCAGCTGCGGTCGCAGCAGGGGCCGCCGGATCGGTGGCGTCCTTGGCGGCCGGCGGGTTACTGCAGGCGGTCATCAGGGCGAACGGCAGGGCCAACAGGAGGATGCGCTTCATTTGGAACTCCTTGGGAGCGTGGAAAGATTCAGGGCGATAAACGGGCCGGCGTGGGCGCCGGGGTCAACTCCGCAGTGACGCATTCAGTTTCCAGCAGGCAAAAACAACAGCAGGCCGATGCCCAAGGCGATCCGATACAGGGCGAAGCCGCTGAAGGAATGACGCTTGATATAGCTCAACAGCCATTTGACCACAATGAAACCGGTGACCACGGCGGCGGCGAAGGCCACGCCGACGTCGGTCCAGTTCTCGCTGCCAAGCTTGCCGTCCTTGGCCAGTTCCAGGAACGCATAGGCGCTGGCGGCGAACATGGTCGGGATGCCGACCAGGAAGACGAACTCGGTTGCCGCCGAGCGCCGGCTCAGGCCCAGCAACATGGCCAGGAAGATGGCCGCGGCCGAGCGCGAGGTACCGGGGAACACACCGGCCACCACCTGCGCCAGGCCGACGGCGATGGCTACCTTCCAGGTCACCGTTTCGTTGTCGGGCATGCGTGCGGCAAAACGCTCGGCGACCAGCATCCAGACGCCGCCGATGACCAGTGCCCAGGCCACCGGGGTAACGGTTTCGGGCAGTTCCCATCCAGCCAGGCGCACCGGCAGGCCGACCAGCGCGGTGACCAGGAAGGCCACGCCCAGCTTCATCACGTAGTCGCGGTTCTCGCGCTGGTTCAAGCCGGTGGCCAGCGACCACAGCCGCTGCCGGAGCACCAGGGTGACGGCGATGATGGCGCCGGCCTGGATGACGATGTTGAAGAAATCCGAGCGCTCACCCAGCCAATGCTGGGCAATCAGCAGGTGGCCGGTGCTGGAGATCGGGAGGAATTCGGTGAGGCCTTCGAGAATGCCAAGGAGCAGGGCGGAGAGCAGGTCGGACATGGAAGCGGATTGAGGGGAGTCGGGCACAGCATAGTCCATTCCCCTTTCCGCACCCGAACGGTGCATGACGTATGCATAGCACCAATATGGTGCAGCCATAAAGGTGCAAGTGCAACCATTGCCTATTAAAAACAACGACTTACGACGTTTCAAAAGTTGGCACGACGTTTGCTTTAATACACACATTCTTCATCCATCCGAGGTTTCACCCGATGTCCCTGGAAAACGTTGAGAAGCTGATCAAGGACAACCAGATCGAGTTCATCGACCTGCGTTTCGTCGACATGCGTGGCATCGAGCAGCACGTGACCTTCCCGGCGTCGATCATCGAGCCGTCGCTGTTTGAAGAAGGCAAGATGTTCGACGGCAGCTCGATCGCCGGTTGGAAGGGCATCGCCGAGTCGGACATGGTGCTGATGCCGGACCCGGCCAGCGCCTACGTGGACCCGTTCTACGCCGACCCGACCCTGGTGCTGACCTGTGACGTGCTCGACCCGGCCACCATGCAGGGCTACGGCCGCTGCCCGCGCGGCATCGCCAAGCGCGCCGAGTCGTACCTGAAGTCCTCGGGCATCGCCGACCTGGCCTTCTTCGGCCCGGAACCGGAATTCTTCATCTTCGATTCGGTCCAGTTCGCCAACGACATGGGCCACACCTTCTTCAAGATCAACTCCGAGGAAGGCTCCTGGAACACCGGCAAGAGCTATGACGGCACCAACACGGGTTACCGTCCAGCCGTGAAGGGTGGTTACTTCCCGGTGCCGCCGACCGATTCGCTGCACGATATCCGCGCCGAGATGTGCAAGGTGCTGGAAAAGGTCGGCATCGAAGTCGAAGTGCACCACCACGAAGTGGCCAATGCCGGCCAGTGCGAGATCGGCGCCAAGTTCAACACCCTGGTGACCAAGGCCGACGAACTGCAGCGCATGAAGCACGTCATCAAGAACGTTGCCCACCGCAACGGCAAGACCGTCACCTTCATGCCCAAGCCGCTGGTCGGCGACAACGGCAGCGGCATGCACGTGCACCAGTCGCTGGCCAAGGGCGGCGCCAACCTGTTCTCCGGTGACGGTTACGGCGGCCTGAGCCAGATGGCGCTGTGGTACATCGGCGGCATCTTCAAGCACGCCCGTGCCATCAATGCCTTCGCCAACTCCGGCACCAACAGCTACAAGCGCCTGGTCCCGGGCTTCGAGGCACCGGTGATGCTGGCCTACTCGGCCCGCAACCGTTCGGCGTCGTGCCGCATTCCGTGGGTGTCCAACCCGAAGGCACGCCGTATCGAAATGCGTTTCCCGGATCCGATCCAGTCCGGCTACCTGACCTTCACCGCGCTGATGATGGCCGGCTTGGACGGCATCAAGAACCAGATCGACCCGGGTGCACCGAGCGACAAGGATCTGTACGACCTGCCGCCGGAAGAAGAGAAGCTGATCCCGCAGGTCTGTTCCTCGCTGGACCAGGCACTGGAAGCGCTGGACAAGGACCGCGAGTTCCTCAAGGCCGGCGGCGTGATGAGCGACGACTTCATCGATGCCTACATCGCGTTGAAGATGAAGGAAGTCACCGCGTTCCGCGCAGCGACCCACCCGCTCGAATACCAGCTGTACTACGCAAGCTGAGTCAACAAGCTGATGTAACGGCGGCCCTCGCATCGCGCTGGCCGCCGGCAACACCAGGTGTAGTTTCTAGCTGTTTTTAGGCGGCGGTGGCGTGGACCCTCCCCCTCCCATCTGCGTCCATCGCCGCCGCCTTTGTTGCTGGGGAGCACACAGGCGAAGCAACAGCCAGCAACACACCTGCAGGGGCAAGAGAATCCGAGCGCGCGGCATGGGCCACTCCTCCCTCCCGCGTGGTTGCGGTCGCCGGCAGCGATGCCGGCGGCAACAGCCAGGCCCATGATGCGTTCGGCGCAACAGCCAGCGGCCGCACAACGGCCGGTGGAAGACACGATGCCGGCCCGCAGCCGCAGGCCGGTCTCCTCCACATCGGGACATGCGCATGAAATTAATCTCCGCGATCATCCGTCCATTCAAGCTCGACGAAGTGCGTGAAGCCTTGGGCGCCGCAGGCGTTTCCGGCATCACCGTCACCGAGGTCAAGGGCTTTGGACGGCAGAAAGGCCACACCGAGCTGTACCGTGGCGCCGAATACGTCGTCGATTTCCTCCCCAAGATCCGCATTGAAACCGCCGTCACCGACGACAACGTCGAGGCGGTGATCGAAGCCCTGCAGGGCGCAGCTGGCACCGGCAAGATCGGTGACGGCAAGATCTTCGTTACCGCGCTTGAACAAGTGGTGCGTATCCGCACCGGCGAAACAGGCGCCGACGCGCTTTAAGAGCCCGCTACCGACCCGTCCTCCGGCGGCAGCGACCGCCAGGTGACAACAGGTCGCTGGCAGGTTCCACCCCCACAACCGGAGTCGACAATGCGAACGGAATTTTTCACCGGGTTGAAAGCCCGGCTCGGAGGCCTGTGCCTGTCTTTCATGCTCACCGCGATGCTGCTGGGCATGTTTTCCAGCAGTGCCTGGGCACAGGACACGCAGGCGCCGCCTGCTACTGCCACTGAAGTGGCAGCCGCGCCGGCAGAGGCCGCAGCCGCACCTGCTGCTGAAGCAGACGCCGCACCCAGCTTCGACAAGGGTGATGTGGCGTGGATGCTCACCGCCACCTTGCTGGTGCTGATGATGGTGGTGCCCGGCCTTGCGCTGTTCTACGGCGGCCTGGTGCGTGCCAAGAACGTCTTGTCGGTGCTCAGCCAGGTACTGGTGGTGTTCTCGCTGGTGCTGATCCTGTGGGTGGCTTACGGCTACAGCGCGGTGTTCAGTGCGGGCAACCAGTTCTTCGGTTCCTTCACCGAATTCGCCTTCCTCAAGGGCTTCACCCCGGACTCGGTGGGCAATACGCCGATCGCCGGCCTGCCGGACTTCCTGTTCGTCGCCTTCCAGTCGACCTTCGCCGGCATCACCACCGCACTGATCGTCGGCGCCTTCGCCGAGCGCATCAAGTTCCGCGCGGTGCTGCTGTTCTCGGCGCTGTGGTTCACCCTGAGCTACATCCCGATGGCGCACATCGTCTGGGGCGGCGGCTATCTCGGTGAGATGGGCGCAATCGATTTTGCCGGCGGCACCGTGGTGCACATCAATGCCGGTGTTGCCGGCCTGGTCGCCGCATGGTTCGTCGGCAAGCGCCTGGGTTATGGCCAGACCGCATTGAAGCCGCACAACCTGCCGTTGACCTGGATCGGCGCGATGCTGCTGTGGGTGGGCTGGTTCGGCTTCAACGCCGGCTCCGCCGCCGCTGCCGACACCGTCGCCTCGCTGGCCTTCATAAACACCGTGCTGGCGACTGCTGCAGCGGTGCTGGGCTGGACGCTGGTGGAAGCCGTCACCAAGGGCCATCCGTCGGCGCTTGGTGCAGCCTCGGGCGCGGTGGCTGGTCTGGTCGGTGTAACGCCAGCCTGCGGCACCGTTGGTCCAATGGGCGCCATCGTGATTGGTTTTGTCACCGGCATCATCTGCGTCTGGGGTGTTACCGGCTTGAAGCGCCTGCTGAAGGCCGATGACACCGCCGACGTGTTCGGCGTGCATGGCGTGGGCGGCATTGTCGGCGCCATCCTCACCGGTGTGTTCAGCGCGCAGTCGCTGGGCGGCACCAAGGTCGATCTGGATATCGCCCACCAGGTGTGGGTGCAGGTGGTCAGCGTCGGTTTCACCGTGCTGTGGTCGGCCGTGGTCACCGCCGTCATCCTGCTGGTGGTTCGTGCCCTGGTTGGCCTGCGCGTCAGCGAAGAAGCAGAGCGCACCGGCCTGGACGTCACCACCCACGGCGAATCGGCCTACGAGGCTTGAGCGCTTAAGCCCTGATCTAGAAAGAAATCAAAGCCCCTCTCCCGCTTGTCGCTTCAAGCCCCTCTCCCGCGTGCGGGAGAGGGGTTGGGGTGAGGGCAGCTTTCAAGCTTTACCTGTAAAGCCCCTGCCGAGCATGGCTCGGCACTACAGGGCGCCATCACGCAAAAAAGCAGAGCCCCTCTCCCTCCGGGAGAGGGGTTGGGGAGAGGGTACGGCGAAGCAGCATCACCGTACGGTCTGCATCAAACCGAAGAAACCCAGTGTGCGTCATCCCTCTGCCAGCACCAACGCCTTCACCTTCTCAGCCTTCTCGAAGTGATCCAGGCGATGGATCTTGATCCACCACGTAGCCGCTTCCATCAGCAGTTCCGGATCATCATTCCGATTCGCAAAAAACGCATAGAACGATACTCCAACCGTCGGCCCCTTCGCCGCGATCCTGGCATCGCAGACCGCAACGATTTTCTGTTTCAGTGAATCACGCATTGCTCCTCCAACACAGCGCCGAACAACAAGTCTGCATAGCGTAGACACAACGGGCAGCCATCCCCAGCGGAAGAGTTTTGAACATGCAGCGCATGTTCCGCACCGGCTTCATACCGGACTCCCCAACTCCCTGAGCAGGCCCTTCAATGCACGCAATCACCATCACAGCCGCTGTCGGCCCATCAACCGTCCCATGCCTGTATGCACTTGCAAAGCAACGCCCGGCAACGTGCAATGGCCCATATGAAGACCAAACTGCTGTTGCCGCTCGCCCTGTTGGCCACGCTGACTGCCTGTACCTCCACACCGGAGCGCAATCCGCT
>QFOV01000110.1 GCA_003248565.1 Stenotrophomonas sp. | reverse complement strand
TGCCAACGACGACAACTACGCTCTCGCCGCTTAAGGCGTAAGCCCCGAACCCACTTGTGCCCGTGCTCGTGGATGTAGGGTCATTATCACGGAACCGGCCGTGACGGCTGCCTGTCAGTCACGGCTTAACCAAAACAGGCTGGTCCTGGGGTGCGCTTTGCACACCGTGCTGCCACAGGACGAGACCCAACGGTGAGCTAAGCATGTAGTGCCGGGGATGGAGTGCCTTCGGACGGCGGTTCAATTCCGCCCACCTCCACCATTAGATGGACCGTCAAGGTCCCGATCAGGCCGGAAACCCAACAGCAACAAGGGTTTCCGGCCTTTTTTGTGCCCGAGCCTGTGCGACTGCGGGGGGTACAACATGGGGTATCTGGGGAATCCACAGAATCGATACCCCTTATCGACCCTGGCTACCAAAGAGACACTGTCGCCGGGCTATGCACCCGCTGGCATGCCATTCAACCGGCGCCCAAACAAGAAAAGCCACCAAAGGTGGCTCTCCGTTTCTACCGGCTATTCCATCAACCCGGTGCGGGTGGTTGCGTCGTGCCGTAAGGCTTACAACCAGTGAGACCACACACGTACCAAACTCCACCGATCTGGATCGTGAAGGCTGCTGCCGTTCCTGCAATTCCCAAGAGGCTCAAGCCCAGAAGCAAACAAGCAATCTTCCTGCGAGACTTCAACATGGTGCTGTCCTTGTCATTGCGCCAGTTCCTTACTGGCAGGCCGAGATTAGCCCAGCTTCCCCAGATCTTTGCAAGTTACTCATAAATCGAAGGCGCCGAACGTCCTGAGCGCCGCTCTCTGGCCCTCGGCCGCACAAGATCGTTCGATGCGGCTGCAGGTTAGAGTGTCGACCAGAGTCGCAATGGGCTGCAGAGCAGGATTGTCCACTCTCCACAACTCAATGCCAGTCCAAAGACGGGCGCCCACTCAGCTTCACTGGAGAGCGACGTTGGTTTGGATGCCTCTCCTGCAGGCGCGGGCGTCATTTCTGTGCTGGACAATGCCAGCACTGAGCTTGCGCCACCAGCTTGCCGGGTAAGGATGCAGCCATTTGCGAGGTAAGGGTTTGCCGAACCGGGATTTGCGAAGCACGCGCTCTTTGAGCCATTCGATCTCAAATCCGGCCCACTCCGGCACAGGAATCGCTCCCATGTTGAATGAAACAGCAGGCCGCACTTCGTTCCAGAAGATGGCCTCAAGTTCGGCAAGCGAGTACTTGGACTCCGCGCAGGCGCGAGCGACGTCTGCAAGAAAGATCGACGGATCGGTGTCCATCCAGAAATTCTGCAGGTGATCCCATACCGGAGCGCGGTCCTGAATGTCTTCGTGTGGCGGCCTCATGCCAGCAAGCTACCAGATAGCAGAACCCTTGGTCCCTATCATGTGACCCACCCACAACAGGCTGGATGATGGTTTCTTCCGTTGGTACGGCTTTATCCTAGGGCAGCCGGGTCCGGCCAACACATTGACAAACAACCTGACCGAGCAAGCTGCGTTCACCTTCTTATGCTGCTTCCGGGCCACGGTTGTCGTAGATGGTACCCAGCATCTGCAGTTTGATTGAGTCACGCCATCCGGCCCGTATCCAACAGCTGCGCTACCCGCTTCAAACTATCAGCTTGATTCCCGCCGAAGCCATCAGAGCCAATCGCAAGGAGATAGAAGTGGAAATTTCCGTTCGTCCTGCCACTGCTGCTGACATGGAACCCGTCGCCTCACTCTTTGATCACTACCGACAGTTCTATGGTCAAGTCTCAAATCCCGGCTTAGCCCAGGAGTTCATTGGCGCCCGTCTGCGGGAGGAATCTTCCCTGATCCTGGTTGCGGCTGATTCCACCAGCAGTCTTCTCGGCTTCACCCAACTCTATCCGCTGTTCGATTCCGTTGGTGCTACCAAAAGCTACGTTCTCTACGACCTGTTTGTGTCTCCAGACGCTCGCCGCCTGGGCGTGGCCAGAAAACTGATGGTTGCTGCGGTTTCTGTTGCGAAGGGGCTTGGTGCTGGACGCATTGAGTTGCAGACCGCGAAGGACAACATCCCTGCGCAAAGACTCTATGAAACGCTCGGGTGGGCGCGCGACAACGACTTCTACATCTACGCCATCTCACCGTAAGACAACGCCGATGTTGGCAACACTGGCCAGCCGCCCGGGATCAATCCATCCCCATTACGCTGAGGTCGACATCGACGCCGGCGCCTGGTTGGCGATGCAAGCCCCTTGGGCGCCCTTCCAGCCCCTCGACAACGGCTTTGTCAGATAAATCCTAGGCCAAGTAAGGTGTATCCCTCATTGAGGTAGTGGTATCCCCGACAGCACCATTACAGGCTATTGGCTGGCAGTCATAACAGCAGGTGCTGTATGGACTACGAGAAGTTGCGCGATCACTTCGACGTTCTGGCACAGCAGGTCGTGCAGGACGCTACCGCGCTTGGCGAATACGAGCGCAAACAAAAGCTGCTGGAGATGCACCAGCTTGTCGACCGGATTGTCGAAGTAGTACCGGACGATGATGAGCAGGCCGACGTCCTGTGCAGGCTGGAAGATCTGGTCTACCGCGCCAACAGCGCAATCAATGCCGCCGAGCAGCTTGAGAATCTCAGGAAGAAGTGCGCCCTGGCCTATGGCTGGTCATCGCTGGCGGACTGAGCGTCGCGCTGACCGCTACGGGATTGCGCCAGCTACGGCGCGCGGTCCCAACACCTGCAAAACATCCACTACGCATCCAGGCGCCAACTCCGGCACCATAGCCACCAAGGCCGCCTCCTGGCGCGCACTGGATGCAGCACGGTCAGCTCGACCGTGCTGCCATACCCACCGTCATGGATTACGGCAATGGCAGCCCAACGCGGTTCCCAGCATTCCCCGACCCGGCTGATGAAAGCCGTCGCCAGCGTGCTTTTGGCAGCCTGTGTGGCCTGGCCTGTATTCGCCGACGCCGCCGCAGCACCCGAGCGGCAAGCCACCACACCCAGACTCGAAGGCAGCCAGCTCACGATGCTGGACGCCGCATTGGCGGGCTTGCCAGCCCAGCGCCCCGGCGTGACCGACATCTATGTACTCGGCGTGGCCGGCGATGCCGACGAAGACGTGTTCCCCAATGAAGTGGCCTACCTGCGGCAACTGTCGGCAACACGCTGGGGTGCCGAAGGCCGCATGATCAGCCTGGTCAACCAGCCTGCCCTGGGCCATGGCGGCCCGCCGCAGGTTCTGGCTACCGCCGACAGCATCGGCCATGCCCTCAATGGGCTCGGGCAGAAGCTGGACCCGGATGAAGACGTGTTGTTCCTCTACCTGACCAGCCACGGCCTGCATGACAACAGCGTCTACCTGCACACCGGCCGCGACCAGGAAGACTACCTGGCACCGGCACAGCTCGCGCGGATGCTGGATCAAGCCCAGATCGGCAATGCGGTGATCGTGGTTTCGGCCTGTTTCTCGGGCGCCTTCGTTCCGGCACTGATGTCTCCGCAGCGCATGGTGATCACTGCCGCGCGCAAGGACCGCCCGTCCTTTGGCTGCGGCAATACCGATAGCGCTACCTGGTTTGGCCGCGCCTTCCTGGTCGAGGCCCTGAACGCCACCAACGACTTCGCCCACGCCTACACACTGGCTGCAGGCAGCGTCCGCCGCCGCGAAAAGGAGCAAGGCGAGCTCCCCTCCGAACCGCAGTTCAAGACTGGCAAGGCCGTGGCTACCGTGCTCGAACAATGGCGTGCAGGCTTGCCGGACACACCTGCCGTGCCCTATCCCTTCGTTTACCAGCGCCCTTCCGGGGCCAAGACCGTCACACCCAGAAGCAAACCTGTCACCAATAATCGCAAGAGCTGATTCCGCCCCACCGGCACTGGATGAAGCCGACCGGGCTACCCATTCAGGAAGGCAAGCGCCGCCGCCCGGCTTCTGCGAAAATATGGCATGACTGACTTCTCTTCCCTGCCGCTGTCGCCGGCACTCGCTCCTGGCATCGACGCGCTGGGCTATACCTCGATGACGCCGGTACAGGCGCTGGCCCTACCGCCGATCCTGGAAGGCCGCGACGTGATCGCGCAGGCCCCGACTGGCAGCGGCAAGACCGCCGCCTTCGGCCTGGGCCTGCTCAACCGGCTTGACCTGTCCGTCAGCCGCACACAGGCGCTGGTGCTGTGCCCTACCCGCGAACTGGCCGACCAGGTCGGCAAGCAGCTGCGCAAACTGGCCACCGGCATTCCCAACCTGAAGCTGCTGATCCTCACCGGCGGCATGCCGCTGGGTCCGCAGCTGGCCTCGCTGGAAGCACATGACCCGCAGGTCGTGGTTGGCACCCCCGGCCGCGTGCAGGAACTGGCGCGCAAGCGCGCATTGAACCTGGGCCAGGTCCGCAGCTTCGTGCTGGATGAAGCCGACCGCATGCTCGATATGGGCTTCGAGGAGCCGATTCGCGAAATCGCCGGCCGCACCCACAAGGAACGCCAGAGCCTGCTGTTCTCGGCCACCTTCCCGGAAGCGATCCGCGAACTGGCCCGCGCCCTGCTCAACGAGCCGGCCGAAGTCACTGTCGATGGCCAGGCCGAAGCCCCGGCCATCCAGCAGCTGTTCTTCGAGACCGAGCCGGCCAACCGCCAGAAGGCGCTGGGCGGCTTGCTGCTGAGGTATACGCCGGAATCGGCGGTGGTGTTCTGCAACACCCGCAAGGACGTGGACGAAGTGGCCAACTCGCTGCGCCAGTTCGGCTTCTCGGCGTTGGCGCTGCATGGCGATATGGAACAACGCGACCGCGACGAAGTGCTGATGCAGTTCTCCAACCGCAGCTGCAACGTGCTGGTCGCCAGTGACGTGGCCGCACGCGGCCTGGATGTGGAAGACCTGGCTGCGGTGGTCAACTACGAGCTGCCGACCGACATCGATACCTACCAGCACCGCGTAGGCCGTACCGGCCGCGCCGGCCGCAATGGCCTGGCGTTGAGCCTGGTTGCCGGCCGCGAACGCAGCCGCGCCGATGCACTGGAAACACAGCAGGGCAAGCCGCTGAACTGGCAGAAGACCCCGCTGGCAACCGCGCGGCCGGCAGAGCTGCCGCAGGCAGCGATGACCACCCTGCGCATCGATGGCGGCAAGACCGACAAGCTGCGCGCTGGCGACATCCTCGGTGCGTTGACCGGCGATGCCGGGCTGTCGGCCAAGGCGATCGGCAAGATCGACATCTTCCCGACCCGCTCCTACGTGGCTATTGCCCGTGAGCAGGTAGGCAAGGCCCTGGCCCGCCTTGAAGCCGGCAAGATCAAGGGCAAGCGTTTCCGCGTTCGCAAGATGTAAGCAGGCGCCGGCCCAGCCCGGCGCTTGAACGTGCACATGACTTCCCAGTCGGACACCCGCTCTTCCAGCATTGCGGCGGATACGCACGCCACTGCCTTTCCGTGGCGTGCGGTATCCGCGGCTTGGCTGCTGCTGATCCTGGTCACCCTGCCGGCAATACAGCTCACCGGCCCCTCCGCTGGCAGTCTGGCTCCCGTCGAGCTGATGCGCTCCCTGCTGTTCCTGCTTGGCATCTACAGCCCCTGGCTGCTGGCAACGCCTGGTCTTTGGCGGCTGTGCGCACGCTGGCCTCTGGGCATGGGCAGCGACGCCCAGGCAGCGGGCAAGCTGCTGACCGCCGGCATCTGCATCATTCCGGCGCTGTCGCTGATGGGTTGGATGTTTGGCTACTACCTCTCGCAGCTGGCGCTGCCCCGCGCGCTGCCCGACAGCTGGCTGCATGCGGTTGTCGCCACCAGCCTGTTCGCGCTCCCAACCTATGTTGCTGTCATCGGCATCGGCCAGGCATTGACCTATATCCGGCGCTATCGTCGCCGTGGCGAGCTGCTGGCGCAGGCGCGCGAGCAAGCCTTGCGGGCACGCCTGAATCACCACTTCCTGTTCAACGCACTCAATGCGATCGGCGCGCTGGGTTATCGCGATGCAGAACGCGCCGACGCTGCCTTGGCGCAGCTGGGTGAGTTGTTGCGCAACCTGCTGCAGAGCGAACCCTTCGTCGCCCTGCGTGAGGAAGTGGCGCAGGCGATGGCCTTCATCGAACTGCAGCGACTGCTGCAGCAACAGCCAGTGCAGGTGCAACTACAGGCCAGCGCCGATGCTTGGGATGCGCGCGTGCCCAGCCTGCTGCTGCAGCCATTGATCGAGAACGCCGTGCGCTTCGCCAGCACCTCGGACACAGACGACGCCACGATCAGCCTGCAGTTCGAGTCGCACGATGATCTGCTTCACCTGCAGATCCGCAACCCGCTTGGCGGCGCTGCCGCCGGCATGGGGATTGGCCTGCAAGCCAGCCGCGAACGCCTGCAGGCGATTTACGGCGAACGTGCCACGCTGCACGCACAACGCGACGCTGCGCACTTCCAGGTCAGCATCCAGCTACCGCTTGCCAGCAGCGAGCCCAGCGCATGATCCGCACCCTGCTGATCGACGACGTCGCACTGGCCCGCGAAAAACTGCGCCACCTGCTGGACGCACATGCCGATATCCAGATCGTCGGCGAAGCGCCCAGCATCGCCCAGGCCCGTTCGCTGCTGGCAGCCGAACCGGTCGAGCTGTTGTTGCTGGACATCCAGCTGCCCGATGAAGACGGCCTTCAGCTCGCGCGCAGCCTGGCCGCACCTGCACCTGCACCTGCACCTGCACCTGCACCGGCGATCATCTTCACCACCGCCCATGCAGAACATGCGTTGGCCTCCTACGAACTGGGCGCGGTCGACTATCTGCCCAAGCCACTGGATGCCAACCGTCTTGCCGTCGCGCTGGACCGGCTGCGCAGGCATCTGGCACGCGAGACCCCCAACCCGCTGGCACCGCTATGCATCCGCAATGGCAGCCGCAGCGACTACGTATCACCGACCGACATCGACTACATCGACAGCGCCGGCCACTATGCCTGCCTGCATGTCGGCAAGCAGGTGCACCTGTTGCGCGAGAGCATTGGCCGGCTCGCCGAGCAGCTGACGCCGGCCGGCTTCGTGCAGATACAGCGCGCGGTCATCGTCAATTGCGCACGGGTGCGCTGTCTGCTGCCACGCCGCAATGGCGATGCGACGCTGGAACTGCTGGATGGCACCCAACTGCCACTGAGCCGGCTGCACCGCGACGCCTTCGAAGCGAAGATGGGCAAGGTCAGCTGAGACGCACGGCTCATGCCACGCCCGGCACGGCCTGCGCCATTGGCGGCGTCCAGCTGTTCCGTTGCACTTCCAGTAGCGGCAACATCGCGTGCCGCTCCTCGCTCACACCACCCATGCTCAAGCACCTCTTGCTTCCGCTGCTGCTCGGCTGCAGCTCCCTGGCCTATGCCGCCGAACTGCGCGTACATCCCGTGGACGGTCCAGCCGATCAACCGGTGCAGATCAGCGTTGCCGGGCTGCTGCCAAGCCAAGCCGTGAAACTGCAGCTTTCCATGCAGGACAGCAGCGACAACCGCTGGCTGGCGCACGCCAACTACCGTGCTGATCACAACGGCATCGCCGATACCGCCACTGCTGGCGCCGAGGCCGGCAGCTACGCAGGTGTCGATGCGATGGGACTGTTCTGGTCGATGCGGCCGGAATCGGGGAATGGTCGACCCACGCCACTGCCCATGCGCAATGAAGCCGACGGCCTGGTTTATGCACCAGCAACGATGCAATTGGAGGCTTTCGTCGATGGCAAACGGATCGGTGAACAGACATTGCTACGGCGGATCAACGCAGCGGACGTCATTGCCACTCCATTGCAACTGCATGGCGTGGTTGGAAATCTCTATCACCCTGCAGGAGCATTGGGCGATGGCCGCCGACACCCTGTCGTGATCACCCTCGGTGGCGCCGAAGGCGGCATCGATACCGCGAATCTGTATGCCGCCTGGTTGGCATCCAACGGTTTCGTCGCTGTGGCTGTTGCCTATTACCGGATGCCCGGACTGCCCAAGGACCTGATCCGCGTCCCCATCGACCCGGTCAGCACCACGGTCGACTGGCTGCGCACCCAGCCCTTTGCTGGCAAGGTTGGCGTGATGGGCGGTTCCTGGGGCGGCATCGTGGCGATGGCGGCCGCAGCGCATGATCCGCGTCTGCAGGGGGCGGTGTCGTGGGTAGGCAGTCCCGCACCCTTCCGCGGCATCCGCCGTGATGTGCCGCCGGCCGATTTCCGCGCCGTCGATGAGCCCGCCTTGAGCGTCGGCGGCCGCGATCTACCTTTCCTGCCCTATGTGGAGCAGCTCAACTGGAATCAGCCTGGTGCACACGCGGCAGCATTGGAGCAGGCGATGCTGCCGATCGAACGCATCAACGGCCCGCTGCTGCTGGTCGCAGGTGGTGACGATCAGCTCGGTGTTTCCGGCGAGATGGCGGCATTGGCGATGCAACGCCTGAAGCGCCGCAGCACGCCGCAAGCGGACGCCCTGCTGTACTACTCCGACGCCGGTCATCTGATCACGCCCTTCCTGCAGCCCACCACCTTCCGCAGCGACACCGGTCCTTACATCCCGGTTGGCGGCACTGCCGAAGGCTATGCCCGCGCCGACCGGGAAAGCGGCCCGGCAGTACTGGCATTCCTGCGGCAGGCGCTGACCGAAGGCGACATCCGGCTGACCCGCTGAACCTTTATCAGGCAGCGCGAGCGCGCAGCGTCACCCGGAATGCTGCGGCAACAATCGCCACGCTGGCTGTGACAAACAGCGCCAGCGCAGTGGTCTCGCCGACGCCACGATGGATCAGCAGCAGGTACACGCCGATGCAGCTTGCCTGTGCAAACAATGGCCAGGCAACACGGCGAAGACCGCGGCGGAACACGCGCCAAGCCAACACCGCGCTCAACAGCCAGCCGCCGGCGAACGCCAGCGGGTCCAGTGCTGGCGAGAATTCATAGACATTGCAGATCACGAACCACGCGCTCCAGCCCAGCATCGCCAGCAGCAGCGCCAGTCCACCCAACACCCGCAGGGCGCGCATCAGGCAAACACCGCCACGCTCTGGCGGCCGCGCATCACCACCCGGCCCTGCTCATCCCAGGCCTGCATGTCCTGCGACGAATAACCGTCACCCGCATGCTGGCTGAAGGAACGCAGCAGGAACCATTCGCCCTGCGGCGAAGGATCGAGCAGCTCAACGTTCCAGGTGATCGAACTGATCGGCGCAGCAGCACGGAAACTGGTGAATGCCGCCGGCGGCATCGCATCGCCCATCGCGATCAGGGCTACCGCCGGGTCTACTCCGCCGGCGTCGCGATGGCGGATCCAGGTCAGCAGCTCGGGAATCTCCGCAGCCGACACAGGCATCGCGCCACCGGCAGGACGCATCTGGAAGTTGCGGGTAAAGGCTGGCGCAAACGGCATCGCCGCCATGTCGAAATCGCGGTACGCGGCAGGCCCCTGGGCCGGGAGTTCGCCACCGAAATCATGCGCAACCGCGCTTTCGCGGGCGCGGCCGAACACCAATGACAAGCGCGCCGCCAAGGCATCGTCGGAGAACACATCCACGCCGATATTCACCACCGACTTGCCCTCGCGCAGGACCGCCGGCACGAAACGCAGCAGGCCGGCTGCGGGCCCGATGAAGGTCACCTGCATCGCGCGCAATGGCGGCAACACGCCTGCATGGCTTTGCATCGCCGCGGCCAGCGCCAGCGCGCTGAGCACGCCGCCGTAGGCGGTGCGTCCTTGTCGCCAACTGTCAGGGAGCAGCAGCCCTTGTTCACCATCGAAGGAAGACAGCAGCTCACTCAACGTCGGCATTCGGGACTCCGCGGATTGGGATGGATCAGGTACTCAGTACACCAGTGTAGCGGCCAGCGGCAAACCATCAGGCCAGCGCTCACGGCCACCCAGGCCGTCCAGCTCCACCAACACCGCGCCGCCAACAACCTGCGCTTCAAGCTGCGCAGCCAACTGCAAGGCGGCGAGCAAGGTACCGCCGGTGGCCAGCACGTCATCGACCAGCAGCACGCGCGCGCCCGGCGGGGTTGCGCCGACGCTGACTTCGATGCGATCTGTGCCGTACTCCAACGCGTATTCCTGCTTCAGCGTTGCGCCCGGCAGCTTGCCCGGTTTGCGCACCGGTACGAAGCCAACGCCCAGCTCCAGCGCCAACGCGGTGCCGAGAATGAAGCCGCGCGCCTCCACACCCAGCACCGCATGCAAACCAGCATCGCGCCACGGCTCGGCCATGGCCTGCACGGCGGCACGGAAGCAGGCGCCATCGCCCAGCAGCGGGATGATGTCCTTGAACAGGATGCCGGGCTTGGGGAAATCAGCGATGTCGCGGATCGGGCGCGACCATTCAGGGTAGGCAGGAGAAGTCATATCAGTCATTCGTGGAAAGGTGCTCAGGAGCTGCACGACAGCATCGAGCAGCCGGCGCGGTCACGCGCCCATTCCGGGCGCTTGCCGGCAAATGCCTCGCGCCCGG
>QFOV01000109.1 GCA_003248565.1 Stenotrophomonas sp. | reverse complement strand
GCGCCGGGATACAGCAGGATTCCCACTTGGATGTGACCGTCGGTGCGCATCTGTCGGTACAGCCCTCAAGAATGTCGGTAGCGCCTCTTCGTGGTGGCTGGCCGGTCGCGGAGACTTCTCCCACACCACTCAACCACCCATCAGGGAGCCGTACATGAGCAAGCGCGCCATTATCGTCGTCGATCTTCAGAATGAATACCTTGCCACCGGCAAGCTGCCTTTGGTGGGCATTGATGCCGCCACCGCCAATGCGGTGCGCGTGATTGCCGATGCGCGGACCAAGGGCGTGCCGGTGCTGCATGTCCGCCATGAGTCCGCCAGCAGTGATGCGCCGATCTTCGTACCGGGCTCGGACGGGGTGCGGATCATGGCCGCTGTCGCACCCATTGGCGATGAGCCCGTGATCGTCAAGAACCACGTCAATTCGTTCCGCGATACCGATCTGAAGCAGCAGCTTGAGGCGGTCGGGATCGAGGACGTGGTGGTGGTTGGTGCGATGAGCCATATGTGCGTGGATGCGGTGGTGCGTGCGTCGGCCGACATGGGCTATGCCGTCACCGTGCTGCACGACGCCTGCGCCACGCGTGACCTGGAGTTCAACGGGGTTGTGGCGCCGGCTGCGCAGGTGCACGCGGCGATGATGGCGTCATTTGAGTTCGGGTATGGGCGGGTTGTTGCTACGGATGCGTATCTGGCGGGGTGATCGCGCCGGTGGCTTTGGCGATGGCTTTCAACTGGGTGTGTCTGGTACAACGCGGCACGGCGTTGCGGAGCAACGCTGGCCCGAACTACTGGACATACTCAATGCGATTCAAACCCTCTCACCTGGCTGCCCTTCTTCTGCTGGGCGTTGCTGCGCCAGCTTTTGCCCAGACAACCATCTGCAAGATCGAGGGTGATTCGATTGGCCCGGAGTTGATATCCTGGGACAACAAGACGCAGCGGGCGCAGGTGAAGCTTCTGGGCGAGGACTTGCAGGGGAAGATGACCTGGAAGCGGAAGCACGATGATCTTGGTGACAAGGTCAATTTGAGCTTTACACCTGCTGATCCGCTGTTTGGGGATGAGTATGAGTTTGTGGTGTTCCCTACCGAGAGTGGGCATCGGGTGATGGGGGTTGGGTACAAGTACTACAACGGGGTGAAGTATTTGAATATCAGCCAGGGGAACTATGTGGCTGTTTGTAGTTCGTTGTAGTTCGATGTAGGTCTGGAGGCTCGTAGCGTGCTTCTGTAGGAGCTGCGTTAGCTGCGAAGCTTGGGATGCTTGATCTGTTGGGTTACTTCGTAGAGCCCCCCTCCCCAACCCTCCCCTGCGCGCAAGGGAGGGGGTTGGAGCTGACTTCGCTTTGAGCTGCTGCGTTGCTGGTGGCTTTTGTAGGAGCTGCGTTAGCTGCGAAGCTGGGGATGCTTGATCTGCGGGATTGCTGCGAAGAGCACCCCTCCCCAACCCTCCCCTGCGCTGCGCGCAAGGGAGGGGGCTGAGCTGGCTTCGCTTGTTTCCTTGCTTGTTCCTTACGCGCTTCTCCTGCTTGCTTGTTTGCGCTTGATTGCTGCGTTAGCACAGGAAGATTACGGAATGGCGAAGGCTCTACGCCTTCCATCGAACGTGATGCATTGCTGCCAGCACTCGCATCCTCTCGGTTATGCTACGGCACCCATTCCGGCAAGGACGTACCGTGACCATTGGCGAATACACGCAGGTTTATCGTGGCAAGAAAGTCGTTGACTTCAAGATGGGGGGCTCGGCCGTAGCCGGCGATGTCGCTTACCGCTTGATGCAGGAATACGACAGCGACGAAAGCCAGGAAGAACTGCTGGCCAACTTCTTCGAGCGGGTTGATCCGAAGTCGATTGAAGTGCTGGTCATCGGGGCATGGGATGAGGCTTCCAGCGATGGCCCGCAGGGCCTGATCGATGGGCTGATTGCGCGCCGTGCCGAGTTGGGCAACCTGAAGGCGCTGTTCGTGGGCGACATGACCTACGAAGACTGCGAGATGTCGTGGATCAACCAGATCTCCTACAACCCGTTGCTGGAGGCCTTCCCGGGCCTGGAGTCGCTGCGCATCCGCGGCACCTCCGAACTTGAACTGCAGCCCTTCACGCATGCGTCGCTGCAGGAACTGGCGATCGAGAGCGGTGGCCTGCCGAACGAGATCGTCATTGCCATCGCCAACTCCACGCTGCCGGCCCTGCGCCATCTTGAGCTGTGGCTTGGCGATGATGGTTATGGCTTCGATGGCGATGTGGCGGTCTACCAGCGCCTGTTGTTGGCGATCGGGCCGGAGCGCCTGCAGTACCTGGGCCTGCGCAATGCCATGATCAGCGACGAGCTGGCGGTGTGGCTGGCCGGTGAGCCGTGGCTGGGCACGCTGCAGACGCTGGACCTGTCGCTGGGCACCATCGGCGACGTCGGCGCGCAGGCGCTGTGCGAGAGCCCGAACCTGGGCAGCTTGCAGCGCATCGACCTGAGCCACCACTACATTTCCGCAGCCTGGCAGCAGAAGCTGCAGGCGCTGCCGTGCACCGTGGTGCTGGACGATCCGGAAGAAGAAGACGACGGCGACCGCTACGTGGCGGTGTCCGAGTAAGGCGAAGATGGCCAATTGGCTGTTGATCGGCCCGCGCGGCAGCCGCCGTATCGGGTGGCTGCAGCGTGCCCTGCACGATCAGGGCGCGCCTGCCGCGCATGTGTTCGACTACGAAACCCTGCTCGCCGAGCCTGCGCGCCTGCTTGAGGCGCTCGCGCAGGCGCCCGGTGCCATCGTCAAGCTGGAGTCACCCGGCGAAGCGCCTGCGCTGCATCAGGCCTTGGTGCTGCGTGGCTGGGAGTTGTCCGGCGCGGCCGGCGATGCGCCCTTGCCTGCCGCGCATGGCGAGCTGGTGCATCAGCAATTCTGGTATGCCGGCTTTGCCGAAGTGCTGGCGTCGCTCCCGACGGGGCCGCGCTACCTCAATGCACCGGCCGATCTGGCCTGCATGTCGGACAAGCTTCGCTGCCAGCACCTGCTGGCCGATGCGGGTGTGGCGGTGCCGCCGTTGTTCGGTGCGATCAGCGGCTACGAGGATCTGTGCACACGGCTGCGCGATGCGGCCTGCGAGCGTGTCTTCATCAAGGCCCGATACGGTTCGTCTGGCGCGGGCGTGCTGGCTTACGCGCGTAACCGCGATGGACGCGAGGTGGCCTACGGATCAGCGGAGCTGGTGGAACAGGGCGGCCGCTGGCGGGTGTTCAATTCGCTGCGGCAGCGTCGGTACGACCGGCACGGCGATATCGCACGATTGGTGGACTTGCTGGCCGAGCAGGGCGCCTACATCGAGCGCTGGATTCCCAAGCCCACCGTGCCGGGCAGCGATGGCCGTCGCTATGACGTGCGCGTGGTCGCACTGGATGGCCAGCCACGGCAGCGGGTGGCGCGGATGAGCGCGGGCGCGCTGACCAACCTGCACCTGGGCAATGCCCGCACGCAGCTGGAAGCACTGCTGGATGCCGATGCCATCCGCCACCTGCAAGCTGCCACGGTGAAGGCCGCGGCCGCATTCCCCGCCAGCCGCATGATCGGCTTCGACCTGATCGTGCGCGGCACGCGTAGCTGGGTGCTGGAAGCCAATGGCTTCGGTGACCTGCTGCTGGACCTGCGCCATGACGGGCGCACCACCTACGAAGACCAGGCGCTGTTGGCGCCTGCGCGTTCTGCCATCAACGAGTACGCCCATGCTTGAGACCCGCTTGCCCGACATGCACCGCATCGTCGGCGGCCATGATGTGGTGATGATCACCCTCGACGCCCTGCGCTTCGACGCGGCCCAACGCTGCTTCGAGCGCGGCGAGCTGCCGGTGCTTGCGCCGCACCTGCCGGCCGATGGCTGGGAGCTGCGGCATACGCCGGGCAGCTTCACCTATGCGGCGCACTCGGCGTTCTTTTCCGGCTTCCTGCCCACGCCTGCGCGGCCGGGTCCGCATCCGCGCCTGTTCGCGCTGGAGTTTGAAGGCAGCGAGACCATCGTGCCTGAGACCTTCGTGTTCTCCGGCCGTGCCGATATCGTCGGCGGCTTCCGTGATCAGGGTTACCGCAGCATCTGCATTGGCGGCGTTGGCTTTTTCAACCGTCGCAATGCACTGGGCTCGCAACTGCCGGGCCTGTTCGAGGAAAGCCACTGGCAACCCGAGCTCGGCGTGACCGCGATCGACTCCACCGAGCGCCAGGTGGCACTGGCCTGCGAGCGCCTGCAGGCAGCGGGCGACCAGCGCTGCTTCCTCTTCATCAATGTCTCGGCCATCCACCAGCCGAACCGGCACTACCTGCCCGGCTGCGACGCGGATGGACTGGACAGCCACTGCGCCGCGTTGCGCTACGTTGATGGCGAGTTGGCGGCATTGTTCGCGGCCTTGCGCGCGCGTGGGCCGGCCTTCGTGATCCTCTGTTCCGACCATGGCACCGCTTACGGCGAGGATGGCTTCCACGGCCACCGCCTCGCCCACGAGACGGTGATGAACGTCCCCTATGCGCATTTTGTGTTGAGCCCATGACCGCCCATCGTTTGTCAGAGCTGCTGCGGCTCGAGCCCTACCAGGCCTATTCCTACTCCTACCCGCACAAGTCCGCGTATCGGCCGATCACGCAGCCACCGCTGCTTGCCGATGCCTGGGCGAGCGAGCCGCGTGATGCATTGTTCCTGTACCTGCACGTGCCGTTCTGCAGCTACCGTTGCGGCTTCTGCAATCTGTTCGCAATGGCGCGGCCGGCACCGGCGCAGGTGGAAGCCTATCTGGCGCAGATGGAGAAGCAGTTGCGGGTAACGGCCGACGCCTTGGGCGAACACCGCTTCGTGCGCTTCGCGCTGGGCGGCGGCACGCCTACCTATCTGGATGCGCCGCAACTGCAGCGGCTGTTCGACTTCGTGCAGCGCCACGCCAACATTGACCTGCATTCGATTCCCGCGGGCATCGAGGTATCACCGGAAACCGTGGATGCGGCGAAGATGAAGATCTGCCGCGACGCCGGCATCGACCGCGTCAGCATGGGCATCCAGAGCTTCAGCGATGCGGAAGTGCGCTCGCTGGTGCGCCCGCAGCAACGCGCGGTGGTCGAGGAAGCCATCGCGCAGATTCGTGCGGCCGGCATTCCAACGCTCAACCTGGACCTGATCTACGGCATTGCCGGGCAGACCGTGGCCAGCTTCCTGACCTCGATCGACACCGCCCTCGCCTTCCAGCCGGAAGAGCTTTACCTCTATCCGCTATACGTGCGCCCGCATACCGGGCTGGATCGCATCGGTGCGAAGGAAGGCGGCAAGCGCTCGTTCGTCATTCATCCCGAGTCGGTGGACAACCGCCTGGCCCTGTATGAAGCCGGCCGCGAGCGTCTGCTTGCCGCTGGCTATGAGCAGGTCTCGATGCGCATGTTCCGCGCAGCCAACGCGCCGGACTCCGGCGGACCGGCGTACTGCTGCCAGAGCGACGGCATGGTCGGCATCGGCTGTGGCGCCCGCTCGTATACCAGCGGCCTGCACTACTCCAGCGAATACGGTGTCAGCCGCCGCTCGGTGGCGGATATTCTTGCGCATTACTTGGAACGCGATGAGGCTTCCTTCGCGCGCATCGACTACGGCGTGCGGTTGGATGAGGACGAGCGCCGCCGCCGCTTCGTGATCCAGTCACTGCTGGCGCAGCCGGGCCTGGATCTTGCGCAGTACCGCGAGCGCTTCGGCACGGAGTGCTTCGACGACCTGCCGCAGCTGGATGAGTTGTTCGAGCAAGGACTGGCCACGCGCGAGGATGCACTGGTCGCCTTGAACGACACTGGTCTTGCCCGCGCCGACACCATCGGCCCGTGGCTGATCTCCGCTGGCGTGGCCGAGCGCATGCGCGACTACCAATTGGATTGAGCCGCGCATGCACCTTTCCATCCTCTATCGCGGCCGGCTGAGCAGTTGCAACTACGACTGCCCGTACTGCCCCTTCGCCAAGACCTACGACACCCGCGCCGCCCTGCGCCGCGACGCCGAGGACCTTGCACGCTTCGTCGACTGGGCGGAGCGGCAGACGATGGAGTTGTCAGTGCTGTTCACGCCATGGGGCGAGGGACTGGTGCGCCGCCACTACCGCGATGCGATGGTGCAGCTGAGTCATATGCCGCATGTCCGCCGCGTGGTGATTCAGACCAACCTGTGCATAGGCACGCGCTGGCTGGACGAGGTCAATCTCGACAGCTTCGCGCTGTGGTGCACCTACCACCCGGGGCAGGTAACCCGCGCCGCCTTCCTCGCCCGCTGCAATGAACTGGCCCGGCGCGGCGTGCGCTACACGGTTGGCATGGTGGCGATGCGCGAGCATCTGGAAGAGATCCAGCTGCTGCGTGAGGAGCTGCCAGACAATGTGCCGATGTGGATCAACGCCTACGACGAGCGCCCTGCCGGCTATTACAGCGATGCCGAGGTCCAGCAGCTGCAACGCGTGGACCCGCACTTCCTGTTCAACCTCGAACCCACGGCAAGCCTGGGCGCCCCCTGCTTCACCGGCGAGAACGTGGTGTCGGTGGATGGCGATGGCAACGTCAAACGCTGCCACTTCGTCGCCGAGCCGCTGGGCAATCTGTACGACGGCAGCTTTGCGGCCCAGCTGAGACCGCGTGGCTGCCCGAACCAGCGTTGCGATTGCTACATCGGCTATGCGCACCGCAAGGATCTGCCGTTCCAGCGGGACTATCCGGCGGGGGTTCTTGAGCGGTTTCGGGGATAGCGGCAAAACCGGGGTCAGAGTGGGGTTTCGGAACGAAACTCCACTCTGACCCCGGTTTTGACCTTTGCTGACCACGCGCTTTTTGTAAGAGCTGCGCCAGCCGCAAAGCTGGCATGGCATGAACTGATGGTTTATTGCCAAGAGCACCCCTCCCCAACCCTCCCCTGCGCTACGCGCAAGGGAGGGGGTTCAAGGCTTGCTTCGCTTTGGCTGATGGAAACCTGCGGTCGCACTTGCCGCCATCAGGGTTTCAACAACACCTTGCCCTTGCGCCCCGGCAACAAGCTCGCCGTCACCGCCTCGGCAACATCAGCCAGCCCGTAGACCGCCTGCACCGGCAATTCCAACTCACCACTCAGAACACGCTGCAACAGCTCTCCCACCAAACGACGCTTGTTCTCCACAGACATCTGCTGGCTGACCTTGCTGCCCCAGAAGCCCTTCACCGTCGCCTGTTTGAAGATCAGGTCGCCGGAGGGAATCTGCATGGCTTCGCCGGCCATGGTGCCAAACGACACCAGCGTGCCGTTGTCGCCAAGCAGTGACACCAGATCCGCGCTGGCCTGACCACCGATGGAATCGACCGCGGCGTGTGCAAGCGTGTCGCCGAGCAATGCTTGAGCGCGTGTCTTCCAATCTGGCTGCGTTGTCGACAACACGTTGTCGATGCCCAGTGCCTGCAGTTCATCGACGCCGGCATCGCGACGCACGAGCCCGAGCACGTGTACGCCGCGTGCGGCGGCGAGCATGGCCAGGGTCTTGCCGACCGCACCGTTGGCGGTGTTCTGCACGATCCATTGGCCGGGCTCGGCCTGCAGGAACTCCAGCAGCATCAGTGCGCTCAGCGGCATGGCGATCAGCTGTGCTGCGGCTTCATCGGCGATGCCGTCCGGTACCGGGATGACCATGCGCGCGGGCGCGATGAAGTATTCGGCCCAGGTACCGTGCACCGAGGCGGCCATGACGCGCTGGCCGATGGTGATGCCTTCGACGCCCTCGCCCAGTGCTTCGATGATGCCTACTGCTTCGCTGCCGCCGATGGCCGGCAAGGTGGGCTTGTAGCCGTACTTGCCGCGCACGGTCCACAGGTCGTGGTTGTGGATGGGCGCGAGCAGGGTCTTGATCCGTACTTCGCCGGGGCCGGGCTGCGGGATGGGGCTTTCGCCCAAGGCCAGTACGTCGGCCGGTTCACCGAAGGTGGGGTGGATGGCGCTGCGCATAGTTGTCTCCTGTTGCGGGTCAAAACCGGGGTCAGAGTGGGGTTTCGTTCCGAAACCCCACTCTGACCCCGGTTTTGACCTGGCTTTTGATCTCGAATCAGGCCGCAGTCACATGCAGCCGCACATCCACATTGCCGCGCGTGGCGTTCGAGTACGGGCAGATCTTGTGTGCAGCTTCGACCAGGCGCTGGGCGTCGGCTTGTTCCAGGCCCTTCACTTCAACGTGCAGGTCGATGTCCAGTGCATAGCCGCCTTCGGTGGTCTGGCCGATGCCGACTTCCACCGAGGTTGCGGTGCCTGCCGGCTGCAACTGCAGCTGCTTGGCGGCAACCGGCAATGCGTTGTCGAAGCAGGCGGCGTAGCCGAGGGCGAACAGCTGCTCGGGGTTGGCGCCTGCCTTGTTGGAACCCGGCAGGGCCAGATCCAGGGCGAGGCTGCCGTCGTCCAGTGCGGTGCGGCCGGCGCGGCCACCGGTGGCGGTGGCGCGGGTTTTGTAGAAGATCTTCATTGCCGATTCCTTGTGGGGTGCGTGGAGTACGTCGGTGGAATGCAAATTCGGGGGCGTTGTTGATTGCGTGTTTCCCGGGTGCGCTTTGCTTACCCGGGCTACCAGTCATGCGGCTCAGGCGAGTTGGGCGAGCAGCGCCTTGGCGACGGCTTCGGAGCTGGCGGGGTTCTGGCCGGTGACCAAGCGGCCGTCGCTGACTACGTAGGGCTGCCAGTCCGGCCCCTTGCTGTAGTTGCCGCCGAGGCGGGTGAACTCGTCCTCGATCAGGAACGGCACCACGGCGCTCAGGCCGACGGCGTCTTCTTCGCTGTTGGAGAAACCGGTGACCTTGCGGCCGGCAACCAACGGCTTGCCGTCGGTGGCGCGCGCGGCGATCAGCGCGCCGGGGGCGTGGCAGACCAGGCCGAGCGGCTTGTTGGCGCGGTCGAAGGTTTCGATCAGGGCGATGGAACCGGCATCGCGGGCCAGATCCCACAGCGGGCCGTGGCCGCCGGGGTAGAACACCGCGTCGAACTTGGCGGCGTCGATCTGCTTCAGCGGCAGCGTGGTGGCCAGCTGCTGCTGTGCATCGCGGTCACCGCGGAAACGATCGGTGGCGGGGGTCTGTGCATCGGGCTCATCGCTGCGCGGGTCCAGCGGCGGTTGGCCGCCGGCCGGCGATGCGAGGGTGATGGTGGCGCCGGCATCCTTGAACACGTAGTACGGGGCGGCGAACTCCTCCAGCCAGAAGCCGGTCTTGTGCCCGGTATCGCCGAGCTGATCGTGCGAGGTCAGTACGAACAGAACATTCATGGCAGTGCCTTCAATTGGTGGGGGTGGAAAGTGCGACGGTGTTGCCGCACAACAGCAGGTGTTCGGTGGCTTCGCGTGCCTGTTGCAGTGGCAGGCGGTCCTGGCTGAGCTTGGACAGCAGGGCCGCACCCAACCACATCTGGTACAGCACGCGGGCGACATCCAGCGCGGGCTTGCCGTTCGGCAGCGAGCCGTCGGCGCGGCCTTCTTCGACCAGCGCGGCGATGCGTTGCAACAGGCGTTGCACGCCCTGGTCGAGCACGCAGCGCATGTCTTCGGAAAGGTCGGACACCTCGGCGGCCAGCTTCACCACCAGGCACTCCTCGGCCCAACCCTGCGCCGGATCAGCCGGGTCACGCGCCCAGGCATCCCAGTAGCGCATCAGCCGTTCGCGACCGGTGCCGGGTTCGGCCAGCAGCTGTTCGAGCTTGCACCCGTAGCCGTCCACGTACTGTTGCAGCAGCTCGCAGCCGAACACTTCCTTTGACGCGAAGTAGTGATAGAACGAGCCCTTGGGCACAGCGCAGGCCTTGAGGATTTCCTGCAGGCCGAGCGCGGCAAAGCCCTTCTGCAGGACCAGCCGATAACCGGTGTCCAGGATGTGCTGGCGGGTGGCTTGGGCTTTGGGGGATAGGTTCATGGGATGGAGCTTACTCCGAATAGACCGGTCGTCTATTAATGAGTGATTACTGGGGCCTGTGGCCGCAGCTCGAGGAGAAAAGGACTGCCTTGGCCTTTCCCTTCTCCCGCGCGCGGGGTTAAGAACAGGCGCTTACGGGCCGTAGGCACGTGACTGTTCGTACGCCCCGCGTGCTACGCGGGGCGCGGAGCGAGGTGCTCCGTAGGAGCGGATGAGGGGCTTTGGCTTTGGCTTCATCGCTTAAAGCCAGGCGCGGATGGTTTATCCGCAGATCAACGATTGCTGCTTCGCTCTGCCCTCACCCCAACCCCTCTCCCGCAGGCGGGAGAGGGGCTCTTGTCGCCGTTGGTCTCGGGGAAAGCCCAACTTCGCTCATTTCCTCGCAAGTTCCGCGTATCGCGCAGGCGAACTACTCTTGGCCAGGCTGCTGCGGGTGTCTCCGTGGTTTACCAAGACGGCCGTGAAGCACCGCACCGCAAGCTGCCCCAGCAAAACTCCAAATTTCAAACAAGCGATTAAAACACTGCTAATTTCGCCGAACTGGACAGCATTCCCCGCTTCCCTCACACTGCCGCCCTTCCCCGCCGACCCTTGGCACATGGCAAAACTGC
>QFOV01000108.1 GCA_003248565.1 Stenotrophomonas sp. | reverse complement strand
GTCTACCAGGGCCGCTTCCTCAACGAGAAGGCCGATGGCATCGCGCCGGTGGTTGGCGCGCGCCTGACCTTCACGCCCTCGGAGAACTGGCTGATCAACCTGCAGGGCCAGTACCTCAACACACGCTGGGGCAACTTCGATGACTACGAAGGCGACCTGAGCCGTGCAAATGCGATCGTGCAGTACAACGTCAACAAGAACTTCGGCATCTTCGCCGGCTATGACTGGTTCAAGCTGGATGTTGACCAGAAAGGCGGTGACGGCGTGATCGGCCTGAAACAGGAATTCAAGGGTCCGGTTGCCGGCGTGAGCCTGTCGTTCTGACGCGCCACCTGTAGTGCCGAGCCATGCTCGGCAGGGGCTATACCGGGAACGCTTCTGCCGAGCATGGCTCGGCACTACAAATGAAGCACCACCGGCAACGCCCCAGCCGAGCATGGCTCGGCTCTACAAATGAAGCGTCGCTGCGCTCTATACATCGCGCACAAATGAAAAGGGCCGCTTAGCGGCCCTTTTCAATCTGCGATTACTTCTTCTTCGGGATATACAGATCGGTGATGGTGCCGTCGTAGATCTCCGAGGCCATCGCTACCGACTCGCTCAGGGTCGGGTGGGCGTGGATGGTGTGGCCGATGTCTTCGGCCTCCGCACCCATTTCGATAGCCAGGCCAATTTCGGCCAGCAACTCACCGGCATGCACGCCGACGATGGCACCACCGATCACGCGGTGGGTTTCCTCGTCGAAGATCAGCTTGGTGAAGCCTTCGGTGCGACCAATGCCAATTGCGCGACCGCTGGCCGCCCACGGGAACTTGGCCACGCCCACCTTCAAGCCCTTGGCCTTGGCCTCGGTCTCGGTGACGCCAACCCAGGCGATTTCCGGGTTGGTGTAAGCCACCGACGGAATCACCCGTGCCACCCACTCCTTCTTCTCGCCGAAGGCGACTTCAGCCGCCAGCTTGCCTTCGTGCGTGGCCTTGTGCGCCAGCATCGGGTTACCGACGATGTCGCCGATGGCGAAGATGTGCGGCACATTGGTGCGCATCTGCCGGTCAACCGGAATGAAGCCACGGTCGGTGACTTCGACGCCAGCCTTGTCGGCATCGATCTTCTTGCCGTTGGCCGAGCGGCCGACGGCAACCAGCACGCGATCAAACGTGCCGCTTTCCATCGCCGGCTTTTCGCCTTCGGTGGCGGCGTCGAAGGTCACGGTGATGCCCTTGGCATCGGCGCTGACGCCGGACGCCTTGGTCTTCAGATGGACCTCGATGCCCTGCTTCTTCAAACGATCAGCCAACGGCTTGACCAGGTCCTTGTCGGCGCCTGGCATCAGCTGGTCCATGAACTCGACCACGGTTACCTTGGAACCCAGGGCGCTGTACACGGTGGCCATTTCCAGACCGATGATGCCGCCACCCACAACCAGCAGCGAACCCGGCACTTCAGCCAGTTCCAGTGCGTCGGTGGAGTCCATCACGCGCTTGTCTTCCCACGGGAAGTTCGGCAGCTTCACCGCCTGCGAACCGGCGGCGATGATGCACTGCTCGAAGCGCAGCAGCTGGGTCTTGCCGTCGTCGCCAACGATTTCCAGCTCATTGGCCGAGATGAACTTGGCCAGGCCATGCACGGTGCGGATCTTGCGCTGCTTGGCCATGCCAGCCAGGCCCTTGGTCAGCTGACCGACGACCTTTTCCTTGTAGCCGCGCAGCTTGTCCAAGCTGATCTTCGGTGCGCCGTATTCGATGCCCAGTTCGTCGGCATGCGCGGCGTGGTCGATGATTTCAGCGGCGTGCAGCAGGGCCTTGGACGGGATGCAGCCGACGTTGAGGCAGACGCCGCCAAGGCTGGCGTAACGCTCGATCAACACGGTATCCATGCCCAGGTCGGCAGCACGGAAGGCAGCGGTATAGCCGCCCGGGCCTGCGCCGAGCACCACGATGCGGCACTCGATGTCGGCGGTACGGCCGCTGGACGGCAGCGCCTTGGCGACGACCGCCGGGTCCGGCGCGCGGTGCGACGGGGTCACCGGCGGCTTGCTGCCCGGGGCCGCCTTGGCGGCAGCAGGTGCGGCGCCGGCAGCGCCTTCCAGCACCACCACCACGTCGCCGACCGACAGCTTGTCGTCCAGCTTGACCTTGATTTCCTTGACCACGCCATCGGCCGACGAAGGCACTTCCAGCGTGGCCTTGTCCGATTCCAGCGTAACCAGGCCCTGGTCCTTCTTCACCGTGTCGCCGACAGCGACCAGGATCTCGATCACCGGTACGTTCTGGTAGTCACCAATGTCCGGCACCTTGACCTCGACCGGGCCGGATGCGGCTGGCGCAGCAGCGGCAACCGGCGCGCTGACGGCTGCCGGAGCGGCGGCAGCAGCAGGCTGTGCAGCCGGCGCAGGTGCGGCGGCAGGTACCGGAGCTGCGACCGGGGCAGCGCCCTCGCCTTCAGCTTCCAGGATCACCACCACGTCACCCTCGGATAGCTTGTCGTCGAGCTTGACCTTGATTTCCTTGACCACACCCGCAGCCGAGGACGGCACTTCCAGCGTGGCCTTGTCCGACTCCAGCGTGACCAGACCCTGGTCTTTCTTCACCGTGTCGCCCACGGCCACCAGAATCTCGATCACCGGCACGTCGTTGTAGTCACCAATGTCCGGAACCTTGATTTCAATCGTCGCCATTGTTTTCTCCTGTGGGCTCAGCCGGCTTCGCCGACGAACCGGTCATGCATCTTGTCGAGCGCGCGTTCGATGTTGGCGTAACGCTTCTCGTATTTTTTGTCTTTGCTATGGGCCAGCTCGATCAGCAGCGCCGCCTGTTCCTGCAGCGCTTCAAGCTGGCCGCACGCCGGCCGCTGACCGCTGTAACGCTCGCCGTTGACGGTGAAGGACAGCACCTCGCCATCGGTGACCGGCGCCCGCGCCGCCACTTCGGACGACGCCAGGGCCCTGCCCCAGACCTCGACCAGACGCTGCGCCAGTGCATCGGGCAACGGCGCCTGGACGAACTCGGGCTCCTGGTCCAGCTGCAGGTTGACGCCACCGCGACCGCCGGTGGTGTTCCAGCTGTAGATGCGCTTGTCGGCCGAGCCGGACAGCACCATCCACTGCCCGTTGGCGGCATCGCGGCGCAGCAGCACCTGTGATTCCACCCCACGTGCTGGCAGCACCAGCAGCGACAGGCCGTCTTCGGCCTGGCCACCCAGCAGACTGGTCGCCGCCTGGCCGTAGTTGCCTACCGCCGGCGGCCAACCCTCACCGACCACCGGCAGGCACTGGCTGGCGGCCAGTGCCGGGCCCGCCAGGGCAGCCAGCACCAGCGTCAGCAGGGCGCGGCGCGGCGCCACTGGCATCACAGCAGCACGCGCCGCATGTCGGCCAGCACCTGCGACAGGTAGGTGGTGAAACGGGCCGCCAGGGCGCCGTCGATGACGCGGTGGTCGTAGCTCAGCGACAGCGGCAGCATCAGCTTCGGGGCGAATTCCTTGCCGTTCCAGACCGGCTGGATGGACGACTTGGAGACGCCGAGGATGGCCACTTCCGGCGCATTCACGATCGGGGTGAAGGCGGTGCCGCCAATGCCACCCAGCGAGCTGATCGAGAAGCAGCCGCCGCTCATGTCGGCCGGGCCGAGCTTGCCGTCACGCGCCTTCTTGGCCAGTTCGCCGGTTTCCTGGGCGATCTGCACCACGCCCTTCTTGTCGACGTCACGGATCACCGGCACGACCAGGCCGTTCGGCGTATCAGCGGCAAAGCCGATGTTGAAGTACTTCTTCAGGGTCAGGTTCTCGCCGCTGGCGTCCAGCGAGGCGTTGAACTCGGGGAACTGCTTGAGCGCGGCGGCGCTGGCCTTGATCAGGAAGGCGAGCATGGTCAGCTTGATGCCGGCCTTCTCGTTTTCCTTGTTCAGGGCCACGCGCAGGCCTTCCAGATCGGTGATGTCGGCCTGCTCGAACTGGGTGACGTGCGGGATCATCGCCCAGTTGCGGGCCAGGTTGGCGCCGGAGATCTTCTTGATGCGCGACAGCTGCACCACTTCGGTCTCGCCGAATTTGCTGAAGTCGACCTTCGGCCACGGCAGCAGGTTCAGGCCGCCGCCGGCAGCAGCCGGAGCACCGGCGCTGGCAGCAACGCCGCCGGACAGCGCGCCCTTGACGAACTTCTGCACGTCGCCCTTGGTGATGCGGCCGCCCTTCTCCGTACCCTTGACCTGCTGCAGGTCCACGCCCAGTTCACGGGCGAACACGCGCACGGCCGGGCTGGCATACGGCACATTGGCCGGCAGCACGCCTTCGGCGTTGAACTGCACCGGCGGGGTGGCCGGCTTGCTGGTGGTGACCACGTCTTCCTGGGCGATTTCGCGCTGGGCCAGCTTGTCGGCGACCGGGGCAACCGCCACCGGCTCGACCTTGGTGCCGGTCTCGACAGCGGCTTCGACCTTGGCCGGGGCTGCCGGAGCGGCAGCGGCGGCAGGCTTGGCGGCCTCTTCGCTGACTTCGATCAGGGCCACGACCTTGCCCTCGGACAGGCCGTCGCCAACCTTGACCTTCAGTTCCTTGACCACACCGGCGTAGGCCGACGGCACTTCCATCGTCGCCTTGTCCGATTCCAGCGTGACCAGACCCTGGTCCTTCTTGACCGTATCGCCAACCGCGACCAGCACTTCGATCACCGGAATGTCGCTGTAGTCACCGATATCGGGGACAAGTGCTTCCTTGATTTCGGCCATGAACTACTCCAGCAACAAATGAGGGAATCCCCTATTGTGGCGTTAGCGGGCCGCAGCGCCAACCGCTACAAGCGAATTCGCCTGCGTATGTCCCCGGACAAGGGCACGCCACGCGCGCCGTGACGGCCGGAATTTCGGCTCAACGCCCTGCTTTGCGACGTGTCGGCTGTCTTGCCTGTCCTAGCCGGCCAAACCGTTGGTTGCAGGCGATACCACCGCATTCGGCGCATTCAACCACGGTTGCAGCGCCTGCCACTGCCCAGTCAGGCGCTGCAGCGACCACGCCGCATTGGCCGGACTGGTCGATGGCAGGGCCAGCACCGGTAGCGCAGCCGCCAAAGGCGGCAAAGCCGGTGCGATCCATCGCTGGAACGCAGTGTGTGCCGCAGCGCCATTACAGGCGATTGCCCGCAGCTGCGGCAGGTCGGCCAACAGCTCCGCAATGCGATTGGGCACTTCGCTGCCACGGACGATGGCTGTATCCAGGCTGCCGGCGCGCTGGCACTGCCCGATCACATCCCACAAGCCGACACCAGCCTGCTGCAGGCAGTGCAATCGTTGCGCATACGCAAGCTGCGCGTCGAAGCCGCATAGCGTCGCCATCACCGGCCAGAAGCGATTGCGCGGATGCGCGTAATAACGTGCTTCGTGCAGCGATACCGCACCCGGCATCGAGCCCAGCACCAATACACGACATGCGGCAGTCACCTGCGCGGGCAAGCCCTGCAATACATCAGCACTCATCACATGCTCCACAAGATCGTGAACGGATTTTTTCTGCGAAACATCGTGCGCATGGGATCTCCCCGATTTTTCGCTGAACGCAAAGGCACTGAAAAATTCCCGCGTTTAGAGCGATTCATCTTGCCATCGTTAGGGTGACCTCGCCCCGCAACGAGGGCCTTGATAACAACGTAGTCCCGATCGCAACACGAGGAGTTACTCATGCGTTCCATCAAAATTCTCAGCCTTGCCACCCTCGGCGCACTTGCGCTGTCTTCCACCGCCTTCGCACAGGATGGCAATGGCGATACCGCATCCGGCAAGCATTTTGCCGTGGTTGGTGGCATCAGCCTGCTGCAGCCGAAGAACGATCCGATCGGCGGCGTTGGCAAGGTCGATGGCGGCCCGGCACCGACGATCAGCGCCAGCTACTACTTCAACGACAACTTCGCCGTTGAACTGTGGGGCGCCGCTGACAAGTTCGATCACCGCGTGCGCACCGACGGTGGCGCCAAGGTCGGCAGCGTCGAGCAGCAGCCGCTTGCACTGAGCGCGCAGTACCACTTCGGCCAGGCGGACAACGTGTTCCGTCCGTTCGTCGGCCTGGGTTACTACGAGTCGAACTTCAGCAACGAGAAGATCGACGGCCTGAGCAGCACCGGCAACCACGTTGGTGTGGATACCGCCAAGGGCGCGATCGGCACCGTCGGCGTTGACATGAACATCAACTCGACCTGGTTTGCCCGCGCCGATGCGCGTTACATGCACGCACGTCCTGACCTGCGCGTCGCCGGCCAGAACGCTGGCGAGCTGAAGCTGGATCCGTGGACCGTTGGCTTCGGCCTGGGTGCACGCTTCTAAGCGACAACGTTCCTGGCAACACGGTTGTAGATGCAATGCAGTGCTTGCAAATGAAACACGGGCCGTTCGCGGCCCGTGTTTTTTTGTGGAACTTCGCTGATCAATACCAAGGCAGAAGCAGGAGCTCCCCCTCCCCGGCCCTCCCCGGCCCCTTCGGGGCAAGGGAGGGACTGATCATGGGCTGCCGTCATCACTCCATTGCAGCGCCAGGTAGTCGAAGTTGTGCTGCAGCCGCGGTTTGACCACGTCGAAGAACGGCGACACATCGAAGTCGCGCGGCGTGTACAGGCTGTAGTTGCGGATGTGCAGGATCTCCTGCGACTGCTCGGCGCCGCCCACCTGCGCCAGCACCGTCTCGATCTCCGGCAGGATCGGGTAGCGGATCGATTCGAAGGCCTGCGCCAGCAGGGTTGAACAGATCGCCTTGGTTGGCTCGCCACTGCCCAATGCAATCAGGCGACGCCGCATATGCCCCGGTACCGGCGGCTGCCGGATCAGGAATCGCGCCAGATCGAAGACATTCTTCAGGTCATAGCTATAGCCCAGGCGTGCGCGCATGAAGCCGACCAGTTGATCCACCACTGCTGGTGATAGCCCCTGCGGACGGCAGATGCGGGTGTGCTGGTTGGCGAATTCGGTCAACGGGATGCGGCGTACGCCCTGCTCCACATCGACGTCGATCAGCATTGGCTGCGCTTTGCCGCCTTCGAGCAGCGGCTCTTCGCCGATATACAGCGCCGCATGCGACCAGGTGGATTGGCTCAGGTATTTGATGGCGGTGGAGAAGCGGCTATTGCCCTCCACCAGCAGCACATCGCCACGACGCAAGGTGCGCAGCAGCATTGCGGGGTCGCTGGTCGACGGCCGCATCTGGTTGGCGCGTGGCTGCGCCAGGAAGTGCGCCAAGCGGCGCCCGAAGAACTGCAGCACACCCATCAAGCGTCTCCGTATCTGCTTGCATCAGACTAGCCGGGACAGCCTCCGCCTGCCATCGGATACAGGCTTAGCGCGGACTACGATCAAACTGCCGATAGCGTTGATGGTGACGAACCCGGCGCCGCAGCAGCCAGGCGTACATGCCTGCATAACCGAGCAGCAGCGCCGCCATCGCCAGCAAGCCGGCATGGCTGAGCCAGCCCGAGTCAGGCCACGGCACGCCGTTCACCGATGCCTGCCAGCCCTGTACCACGCCGGCGACCACACGCACGACGATCATCGCGGTCAACGCCAGCACCAGCCAGGTATTGGGCTTGTAATGCAGCGCCTCTGGACCGGGCTCGAAGCGGGTCAGGTAGTGGCCGAGCACGCCGACCAACAGACCGGCCAGCCAACCAAGTGCCGCGTAGGACCAGGCGCCAGCCCACCAGAACCCGGCGATGCCGACGAACACCACGAACAGACCGGTGGATACCAATGTCGCCCAGAAATTGAAGGTGATCAGCCAGGGCCGCGCCTGTCGGCGCGCGCCACCACTGCGCACACGCTGCCACAGTGACAGCGGCATCAGCAGCAACAGGATCGCGACGAACACCAGTATCGCCAGCGGCACAGCGAGGAGCACAGGCATGGGGATTGATCCGGGGATAGTGGCCCAAAGATTACGCCATGCCAGATACCGGTAGTGCCGAACCATGCTCGGCAGAGGCCTTACCGGCATTCCCGACCAGTAGTGCCGAGCCATGCTCGGCAGAGGACTTACCGGGGTACCAAACGTGTGGGAGCGGCGTAAGCCGCGAAGCAAGCGCACTTTCGGATCGCAATGTCGCGAGCTCCGGTGGCGATATCAGCTTCGCGGCTTACGCCGCTCCTACATGGGTTATCGGGAGAGCCCCTGCCGAGCATGGCTCGGCACTGCATTGACTCTGCCTGCCGAGCATGGCTCGGCACTACAGCGGTGCGGCTTAGAACGCCGGCAGTACCGCGCCCTTGTACTTCTGCTCGATGAAGGCCTTCACTTCCGGGCTGGTCAGGGCCTTGGCCAGCTTCTGCACGCGGGCGTCGTCCTTGTTGTCCGGGCGCGCGACCAGGAAGTTCACGTACGGCGAATCGCTGCTCTCGATCGCCAGTGCGTCCTTGGTCGGATTCAGGCCGGCGTCCAGCGCGTAGTTGGTGTTGATCAGGGCCAGGTCGACCTGATCGAGCACGCGCGGCAGCATCGCCGAGTCCAGCTCGCGGAACTTGAGCTGCTTCGGGTTCTCGGTGATGTCACGCTGGGTGGACAGCGCGTTGCTCGGGTCCTTGAGCTTGATGACGCCCGCAGTGTCCAGCAGGATCAGCGCGCGGCTGTTGTTGCTGGGGTCATTCGGGATCACCACGTCGGCACCGTTGGGCAGTTCGGCCAGCGACTTGAAACGACGCGAATAGGCACCGAACGGTTCGATGTGCACGCCGGTGACGGTAACCAGATCCGTCTTGCGGTCCAGGTTGTAGGCCTTGAGGTAAGGCTCGGTCTGGAAGTAATTGGCGTCCACCTGCTTCTGCACCAGCTGGTCGTTGGGCTGCACGTAGTCGTTGAACACGCGCACGTCGAGCTTGACGCCCTCCTTCTCCAGCAGCGGCTTGACCACTTCCAGGATCTCGGCGTGCGGCACGGCGGTGGCAGCGACCACCAGCTTGGACTCATCGGCGGCAGGCTTGCCGCAGGCCGACAGGGCCAGCACCGCGGCAATCAGGGGAAAGGTGAGCAGCTTTTTCATCGGTAACAGATCCCGTGGGGAAGGATGGTGTGGACATACGCTAACAGGCCGGCACGCTGCGTGCCGGCCTGCGGTCATTCCATTACTTGCGGCTGTAATGCGTAACCAGACGGTCGCCGAGCATCTGCAGCAGCTGCACCAGCACCAGCAGCAAGACGACGGTGACCAGGGCCACGTCGGTGTGCGAACGCTGGTAGCCGTCACGGAAGGCCAGGTCGCCCAGCCCACCGGAGCCGATCGCACCACCCATCGCGGTGAAACCGATCAAGGCGATGGTGGTGACGGTGGCGCCGGCAATCAGGCCCGGCCGTGCTTCGGGCAGCAGCACCTTGAAGACCAGCTGTCTGGTGGTCGCGCCCATCGCCTGGCTGGCTTCGATCACGCCACGGTCGACTTCACGCAGGGCCGTTTCAACCAGACGCGCGTAGAACGGCGCAGCACCAACGACCAACGGCAGGATGGCGCCACGCACGCCCAGCGAAGTGCCCATCAGGCCCAAGGTCACTGGAATCAGCACGATCATCAGGATGATGAAGGGCACCGAGCGCAGCAGGTTCACCAACAAGGCGGTGATGCCGTAAACCACCGGCTTGCGGTGCAGCTGCGGCGAGCCGGTCAGGAACAGCAGCACGCCCAGCGGCAAACCAATCGCCAACGTCAGCGGCAACGAGCCGGCCAGCATCAGCAAGGTGTCGATGGTGGCCTGGCCGATATCGGCCCACTTGCCCGCGTCCAGATGGCGGAAGAAGCCTTCGGCGGCAGTTGCAATGATCATCGGCGCAGCTCCTCGACATGCACACCGGCGGCGACGAAGGCCGCCTGCGCGGCATTCTGGTCACCGCCAACCAGGGCTACGGTCAGCTGGCCGTAGGGCGTATCCTTGATGCGGTCGATGCGGCCGGTAAGGATGTTGTAGTCCACCCCGGTATCACGGGCGATGCGCCCCAACAGGGGTTCGTAAGTGCCCTCGCCAAGGAAGGTCAGGCGCACGATGCGACCACCGACGGCAGCGAAATCACGCAGCTGCTCGCCTTCGTCCACATGTTCGGACTCGGACACGAAACGGCGGGTGGTCGTGTGCCTGGGATGCAGGAACACCTCGGAAACCGGGCCCATCTCCACCATGTGGCCGGCATCGAGCACCGCAACACGGTCACAGACGCGGCGGATCACATCCATTTCGTGGGTGATCAGCACGATGGTCAGGCCAAGCTCGCGGTTGATCTTGCCCAGCAGCGCCAGCACCGAGGCGGTGGTCTGCGGGTCCAGCGCGCTGGTGGCCTCGTCGCACAGCAGGATCTGCGGGCGCGTGGCCAGCGCGCGGGCAATGCCGACACGCTGCTTCTGCCCGCCGGACAGCTGCGAAGGGTATTTGGCCGCATGCGCTTCCAGCCCGACCATGCGCAGCAGCTCGGCCACACGGGCGTCGATCTCGGCCTTGGGTGTGCCGGCCAGTTCCAGCGGAAAGGCCACGTTGGCGGCGACGGTACGCGCCGACAGCAGGTTGAAGTGCTGGAAGATCATGCCGATGCGCCGGCGCAGTGTG
>QFOV01000107.1 GCA_003248565.1 Stenotrophomonas sp. | reverse complement strand
GGTTGTAAGCGTCGGTACCCTTCGAGTCGGTGTGACCGGCAACTTCAACGCGCAGATCCGGGTAACGCTTCAGGATCTCGGTGGCTTCGCTCAGGATCGACACGGCGTCCGGACGCAGGGTGGCCTTGTCGAAATCGAAGTTGACACCCTTCAGGTCGATCGAGACCGGCACCGGGCAACCGTCCGGACCGATGGTCTGGCCAGGCTGCGAGTTCGGGCACTTGTCGTCGCAGTTGTTGACGCCGTCACCGTCGTCATCCAGGTCTGCGCAGCTCGGAGCAACCGGAGCCGGTGCCGGAGCAACAGCAGCGACCGGAGCCGGGCCCAGCGGGATCACGACGCCGACCGAAGCCAGCACGTCGCCGAACCAATCCTGATCCTTGCCAGCGGCGGCCGGAGCGTAGCTCTGGTCGTCGAAGTCAGCGCGGTAAGCCAGTTCAGCACGCACAGCGACGCGCTTTTCGAAGGTGGTCTGCAGACCAACGCCGACCTTGGCGGCCAGGTTGCCGTCCTTGCGATCCTTCAGCTCAGCACCGGCCAGGTACTCTTCCTCAGCCTTCTGGTAGCCCAGACCTGCCAGCAGGTACGGGTTCCAGCCACGGCCTTCCTGGATGAAGTGGCGACGCAGGTCCAGCGAAACGCCGTACTGCGACCAGTTCTGATCCTGGTTGTTGTCGAAGTTCGGGTTCTGATAGTTCAGCTCACCGTCCAGCGACCAGTTCGGGCTGATGAACTTGCCCAGACCCAGCGTGGCAAACGGGGCGTCGTTGGTGCCACGATCGCCGTCCTGGAAGTTGAAGCCGGCCGAACCGGTCAGGTACCAGCGGTCGTCAAATTCCTGAGCCGAAGCGGCCTGGGCAAAAGCCAGACCACCGAGCAGCGCGGCAGTAAGGATCTTCTTGTTCATGAAATACAGCTCCTTGTTTCGGGGGTATGAAACCGGTAGAGGCATGGTCCAGCACAGCGATATTCTTCGTCGCGTTCAGAGACGGCCGTTTCCTCACGCCATCGCGGTGCACATTATACGCTTGGCCGTGAAGGCGATGTTAACAGGCTCGTAACAAATGCAGCGACCACCAGACCCCTACGTGTCCGGCTTGGCGCAACGTATACAGCTTGATCAACGGACGCAAGAGTCAGCTATCGCAAGGCTTCCGGGGGAAATGCTGCGGCGCAGCTGATTTCATGTGACAAACCCTTTATTAACAGGGCTTGCGCCGCCGGTTACCGCCAGCTGAATCGTTTGCTCGGTATGATGATTTTGCTCCCCCGCTACGGAACTTTTCCGCATGAAAGCAATCGGCCTGACCCGCTATCTCCCCATCAATGAACCGGATGCGCTGCTGGATCTGACTTTACCGGTCCCGACGGACCCGCAAGGCCAGGACCTCCTTGTTCAGGTTCACGCTGTTTCGGTTAATCCGGTGGACACCAAACTGCGCGGCGCCAAGCCGGGCGAGGAAAACCCACCACGGGTGCTGGGCTTTGATGCCGCAGGCACGGTGGTTGCGGTAGGCCCCGAGGTCACCGCATTCGAAATCGGCGATGAGGTCTACTACGCCGGCGACGTCACCCGCCCGGGCTGCAACGCACAGCTGCAGTTGGTGGACGAGCGCCTGGTGGGGCGCAAGCCGACCACGCTGGATTTCGCCGAAGCCGCGGCATTGCCACTGACCACACTTACTGCCTGGGAACTGTTGTTCCAGCGCATGCCCTTCCAGCTGGACGGGCGCCGCAATACCGGCAAGACCTTGTTGGTGATCGGCGGCGCCGGCGGCGTTGGCTCGATGGCGATCCAGCTTGGTCGCCACGCCGGCTTCACCGTGGTGGCCACCGCTTCGCGCCCGCAAAGCGTGCAGTGGTGCGAGCAGATGGGCGCAGCGCACGTCATTGACCACCGCCAGCCGTTGGCACCGCAGCTGCAGGCGCTGGGCATCAACAGCGTCGATGCGGCACTCAATCTGGCCAACACCGACCTGTACTGGCAACAGCTGGGTGAACTGCTGGCGCCACAAGGCCATGTCGGGTTGATCGTCGAGCCTGCCGCTGAGCTACGCATCGGCGATCCCTATAAAGCGAAATGCATCGGCATCCACTGGGAGTTCATGTTTGCCCGCGCCCGCTTCCGCACCGCCGACATGATCGAGCAACACCGCATCCTGACCCGCGCGGCCAGCCTGATCGATGCAGGCGAACTGCGCACCACGCTCAGTGAGCGGCTGGGCACCATCAACGCCGAGCACCTGCGCCAGGCGCATCGCCAGCTGGAGGCCGGCAGCACCATCGGCAAGCTGGCGCTGGAAGGCTGGGACTGAGCCGCACGCCACAGCACGTTGCGCCACCCACTGGTGGCGCAACACCTCCACCCATACGCCTGCGCTGCAGGCAGCACGTTGATCTCCCGACAATGCCTTCCCTGATGCTTGTGTCGCGCCTGCTGCAGTTGCTGCTGGGCCTGTTCCTGTTTGGTATTGCCTCTTCCTTGATGATACGTGCCGGTATCGGCATCGCCCCCTGGGATGTACTGAGCCAAGGGATCTCACTGCGCAGTGGATTGGGCTTCGGCCTGGTCACCAACCTGGTTGGTGCCTGCGTGCTGCTGATGTGGCTGCCGCTACGGCAGAGACCCGGGCTGGGCACGGTGCTCAATGTGCTGCTGATCGGCCCCAGCGCCCAGCTGGGCCTGAATCTGCTGCCGGCCGCGCAGGGCCTGCTGTGGCAACTGCTGCTGTTCGCCGCCGGTCTGGTCCTGCTGGCGGTGGCCACCGGGCTCTATATAGGTGCGCGCTTCGGGCCCGGCCCGCGCGATGGCTTGATGACCGGCCTGCATGCGCGTACCGGCTGGGCGATCTGGAAAGTCCGCACCCTGATTGAAGCCAGCGCGCTGGCGATAGGGTGGTGGTTGGGTGGCAATGTCGGTTGGGGCACGCTGGCGTTCGCCCTGCTGATCGGGCCGCTCTGCGGCATCACCCTGCCCTTGTTTGACCGCCAACAACGGCCAGCAGCCTCACCGGCTGCTTGATCATGGCTGCTGCGCAGTCAGCGACGACTGCGCACTACCTGCTGGCGGATATGCCAGTCGCGCAATGCCACCCACGCCGCAGCCTGCCTTGTCCGCGCCGCGCTGATCGCATCCGGCGCTTCGCCCTGCACCTGCACATGGCGGGAATCGAGCCAGCGATGCAGGCGCGGCTTTTCCAGGGGGAGCAACAAACCGGTCGGGGTGTACATCCGGTTGAACTGTGCCAAGGCCTCCCCGCCATTGGGCGCGGGCTGCCAGAGATTGCGGCCGGTGGCGAAGTAGCGCTGGCCCGGCAACGCCAGTTCCACCAGGGTCGGCAGGAGATCCCCATGGCCGGCAAAAGCGCTGGTATCAGGCGCGCTGTCGGCCGGCGCGAACGCCGGCGGAACCCGCAACCATGCGAATACGCGATCCACGTCCACCTGCTCGGCAGGCAGGTCGTAGCGGTAATGTGAGCGCAGGTTGTGGTCGCCAGCCATCGCCACCAGGGTTCGCTCGCCCAACGGCTGCTCGCGCAGTTGCTGCAGGAAACCGCCCAGCTCATCGGCCTGGTATTGATAGGTAGCCAACATCCTCCGCAGCTCGCCGGTATCAGCCAGCGCGCGAGGACCCAGGGCCGCCGGATCCAGCGGGTACTGTCGACGTGGCGTATCCAACAGATGCGGTGGGTGGTTGCTGGTGGTCAGCAACACCATGAACACCCGCTCACCACGGGCATCGGCCTCGCTCAACACGGTCTGCGCGAAGCGGAACAGCCAGCTGTCATACAAACCCCATTCGGTCCCGGTGGCCTGGGCGAAACGCTGTTTGATATCGCGCGCGTCATACACCCGATCAAACCCTTGATTCGGAAGCGCGGCGCCAATCTCGCGCCAATCGCTGCCGCCGCCATAAATGAACACGGTGCGATAGCCCGCGCGCTGGAATGGCAGCGCAGCAGACGTATCAAACGCCAGCCGCGCATTCCGGCCCAAGGTCAGCGGCGTGATCGGCGTTCCAAGGATCAGGTTCTCCAGTGTCGGGTGGGTGCCGTTCTGGGAGGCGATGAAGTTGTCGAAGCGGTGCCCGGTAGGCAATTCGGCGCGCAGGCGACCGAGCATGTCGTTGTGCGGGCCATCGGTATAGAGCAGGTCCTGGCCGAAGGACTCCAGCAGACCCAGCACCACATGTGGTGACTGCGCCAGGCTGCGTGGCTGGCCGGGGGCGACCGGGAACAGCGCCTCCTGCAGCACCTGCGGATCCGCAGAAGGCAGACCGGCGAGTTTGGCGGCCTCTTCGATATCCGCAAAACCAAGCCCCTGCACCCCTACCAGCGGATCGTTGCTGATATCGGTCTCCTTGGCACGCGTGCGCGCTGCGCGGTAAAGCGCCAGTGGCGCGTTCAGTACCATGGCATTGACGAAGGGATCGGCCGACACGGTCACATCACGCCTAATCAGCGGGAAGCTGCCAACACTTCCGCGCGCCAGCAGTACCAGCAGCACGCATTGCAGTACCAGCAACAGCGTGCGCGACCATGCGGCCGAGCCGCGCGGCCAGCGCAGGGCCAGCCAGTCACCGGTGCGCGGAATGCTCCAATGCAACACGCCCCCTGCCAGCAACAGGCCCACAACGCCCCGGACTACCGGATAGTCATCCCAGACGGTCTCCAGGATCGCCCCGGTGTCGTCCTCGAACATGCCAAATACGATGGGATCGAAGCGCGTCTTATAGAACGCGTAATAGAAGTGCTCGCACAGCGACAGCAGCGCGAACGCCAGCAACAGTGCCAGCAACAGATGCTGCGCCAGCCGTACCGCCGTCTCTCGCCGTCCCGCCAGCCACACCGGGAGCGTCAGCAAGCCGACCAGGCCAGCGGATATCGCACCGGCCACCAGGTCATAGCGCATCCCCTGCAGCATCGCCGGCCACAGCAGCGCGAGGCTGCGCTCACTGCCGGCGTAATCCCACCACATGAACAGGCGAGCCAGGCCACCAAGCAACACCATGCCCACGAGCAGCATCCAGAGCTGGGGAAACAGGCGGGTGCCGCGTTTTGCGGGAACAACACTTGAAGGCATTACAGGCATGGAGCGTCCACGACAGTCAGTCCGTTGCTGGGCGGGGCGGCGCATTGTAATGAGGCTGTAACTCTTTTGGGATAGGTCGCCGCCGATCAGCCGGATCAAGGATTGAGGCCAGACCGATTGCCAGTCAGAATGGGCCATTCCATACGCAAGCGTATCCAGCATGACGCCAGCCAACGACACCGCCTATCCGCATCTGTTCGCCCCGCTGGAGCTGGGCTTCACCCAGCTGCGCAATCGCATCCTGATGGGCTCGATGCATACCGGGCTGGAGGATCACGCCCGCGACTTCCCGAAGCTGGCCGCCTACTTTGGCGAGCGCGCGGCCGGCGGCGCGGCGTTGCTGATCACCGGTGGCTTCGCGCCCAACGTGGTTGGCTGGCTGACGCCGTTCGGCAGCAAGCTGTCCTGGCCCTGGGAAGTCAGCCGCCATCGCCAGGTAACCGCGGCAGTCCACGGCCACGGTGCCAAGATCTGCCTGCAGCTGCTGCATGCCGGCCGCTACGGTTATCACCCCTTGCAGGTGGCCCCGTCCAAGCGCAAGGCGCCGATCAACCCGTTCACCCCGCGCGCGCTGTCGGCCGGCGGCGTTGAGCGGCATATCGCCGACTACGCCCGCGCCGCCAAATACGCACGCGATGCCGGTTATGACGGCGTTGAGGTGATGGGCTCGGAAGGCTACCTGATCAACGAGTTCATCGCCCCGCGCACCAATGGCCGCACCGACGCCTGGGGCGGCGACCCGGCGAGGCGCATGCGCTTTGCGGTGGAGATCGTGCGCCGCATCCGCGAGGCCTGTGGCCCGGACTTCATCATCATCTACCGGCTGTCGCTGGTGGACCTTGTCGAGGACGGCAGCAACTGGCAGGAGATCGTGCAGCAGGCCAAGGCCATCGAAGCGGCCGGTGCGACCCTGCTCAACTCCGGCATCGGCTGGCACGAGGCGCGCATCCCGACCATTGCTACCTCGGTCCCGCGCGCGGCGTTTGCGGGTGTCACCGCCAAGCTCAAGCCGCATGTCGGCATTCCACTGATCGCCACCAACCGCATCAACATGCCGGACGTGGCAGAAGGCATCCTCGCCGGCGGTGGTGCCGACATGGTGTCGCTGGCGCGGCCGCTATTGGCTGACCCGCAATGGCCGGCCAAGGCCAAGGCCGGCAAGCCCGAGGCCATCAATACTTGCATCGCCTGCAACCAGGCCTGCCTGGACCATGTGTTCCAGCAGAAGCGCGCCAGCTGCCTGGTCAACCCGCGTGCAGCGCACGAAAACGAGCTGGCCTACCTGCCGACCAGCGCACCCAAGCGCGTTGCCGTGGTCGGCGCCGGTCCGGCCGGCCTGGCCTGCGCCACCGTCGCCGCCAGCCGCGGGCACAAGGTGACCCTGTTTGATGCAGCCGACGAGATCGGCGGCCAGTTCAACGTGGCCAAGCGCATCCCCGGCAAGGAGGAGTTCCACGAGACCCTGCGCTACTTCCGCCATCAGCTGGCCGAAACCGGGGTCGATGTGCGCTTGAACACCCGCGCCGATGCCGAGGCACTCAGTGACTTTGACGAAGTGGTGGTCGCCACCGGCATCAGCCCGCGCAAGGTCGACTTCCCGGGTGCCGACCATCCAATGGTGGTCAGCTATCTGGATGTGCTGCTGGGCCGGGTCAAGGCCGCCGACAAGGTGGCCATCATCGGCGCCGGTGGCATCGGTTTCGACGTCGGTGAGTTCCTCGTGCATGAAGGCCCGTCACCGGCCTTGGACCCGGCCCGCTGGATGGCCGAATGGGGCGTGGACGCCAGTTTCGAAAGCCGGGGCGCGCTGGCCAGGCCGCAACCCGAAGCGCCAGCCCGCAAGGCCTGGCTGCTGCAACGCAGCCCCGGCAAGCCCGGCGCCAAGCTCGGCAAGACCACCGGCTGGATCCACCGCGCCACGCTCAAGGCCAAGGGCGTGAAGATGCTCGGCGGCGTCGAGTACCTGGGTGTGGACGACAGCGGACTGCGCATCCGCGTGGACGGGCAGGAACAGTTGCTCGACGTCGGCACCGTGGTGATCTGCGCCGGTCAGGAACCACGCCGCGAGCTGGCTGACGCCCTGCAGGCCACCGGCCGCAGCGTCCATGTCATCGGCGGCGCGGATGTCGCTGCAGAACTCGACGCCAAGCGGGCAATCGATCAGGGCAGTCGTCTCGCCGCGGCACTTTGAGACAACCCCCGTCCGATTTTGGACAGCACCGTCGTAGCCCGGGTAAGCGCAAGCGCACCCGGGACGATTCGCTCAACGCCCTCATGGATATCAACGCACCCGATCACGGAAGCGCGGCGCTTCCCCCCGGCGACGCGTTCGATGCAGCAAGCCGCCCAAAGTGCGATGCGAATCGCACTTATTTCGGCGTTGAGCAGCGGACCGACGTGACCCTGAATCACCCCGCCGCTGTGCCCGCAAAAACCTGAATGCGCGTACCCGAGGCAAAAACAACCCCTGCAACAAACCTGAATGTCAACAAACACCGTTCAGGATGAGTTTTGGATTCCCCCCCTACCTTGCGCCAACTTCCGCTCACCCACCAGTTCCGGTGAGCAGGCGCAGCCCTCCCCAATCTGATTGAGGGCTGCCCACGGGGCGGCCCCGATGCCACGGCCGCCTCCCCATAACGCCAAGTCGTTGCTGTCCGGTTCCCGATTGGGGGCAGGCAGGCTGCGGCCCATACGGAGCAAGGAGATTTATGAAACTGGCTTGGATTCTTTGGTTGTCGCAGATGTTGCCGCAGCCAGCAGCCGATTCGTTGTGCTTGAGCACCACCGTCTATCTGGAAGCCCGCGACCAGACCCTCCGCGGCCAGCAGGCCGTGGCCGAAGTCGCCCTGCGGCGGCTGGACAGCGGTCTGTGGGGTGACTCGATGTGCCAGGTGGTGACCGCGCGCAAGCAGTTCGCCCCGACCCTGGTCGCCCCCGGCACCCAGCTGCGCAACAACGATGCCTGGGCTGAAGCCGTGGACGTGGCCTTTGCCGCCGAGCGCAACTGGGCCCTGCCCAATGGCCAGCGCAAGGAGATCGTGCCCGGCGCCAGCCATTTCGCCGCCCACGCCATCGCCAGTCCGAGCTGGCGCAATGCCTACCAGGTGGCCACCATCGGCGGGCACACCTTCTACAAGGTGCAGTCACTGAAGCCGCGCGCTTCCTGAGCCAGCTGAACGCGTAACGCACTGTCTGTGCCATTCATGGACACACTGCGTTACGCGCTTGTGGCGATAATGCCCGGGTCTTTCAACTCCCGAGGTAGCCTTGATGAAGCTCTATACCAAGCCCGGCGCCTGTTCGCTGGCCGACCATATCGCACTGCTCTGGTCGGGCCTGCCGTTCGAGCTGCAGATCGTGGACTACGCCACGATGAAGTCGCCCGAATACCTGAAGATGAATCCGGCCGGCGCCGTGCCGATGCTCGAAGACGGCGGCTGGATCCTGACCCAGAACGCGGCCATCCTGCACTACATCTGTGACAAGGCCCCGGCTGCCGGCCTGGAAGGCGGCAGCGACCCGCGTACGCGCGCCGAGGTCAACCGCTGGCTGTCCTTCGTCAACGCCGACCTGCACCCGACCTACTACCCGATCTTCGGCTCGACCAAGTACCTGGAAGACGAGGCGGTCATCGCCCGTACCCAGGAAAACTCGCGCCAGAAGCTGACGGCCCTGTACCAGCGCATCAATGATCGCCTGGCCGAGGTCGACTGGCTGGGCGGCACCCCACGCGCCTCGATCGCCGATGCCTACACCTACGTGACCCTGCGCTGGGCACGTGGCCTGAAGCTCGACCTGACCGGCATGGACGCACTGGACCGCTTCGAGCAGCGCATGCTGGCCGATCCGGCCGTGCAGGCCGCGCTGAAGGCTGAAGGCCTGAGCTGATCCAAGGCATAAGCGCTGAACATACACGGGCCGCCGGTTGCATGACCGGCGGCCCATTGCGTTTGTGGCTTCCCTCGCTGCTATCGCGCCGACAAGCGCATCACCAGCCGCGGCCGTTCGCGGTACAGCGCCGGATACTGCTGCTTCAACGCGGCGACCTTCGGCAGATCATTGATGCGGATGTAGGCCGCCTCCGGATGCAGGGTCAGGTAATTCTGGTGATAACCCTCGGCCGCATGAAACACCTTGCCACCATCGACCTGAGTGACCAGTGGCGCAGCGAACAGCTTGCTGCGCTGCAGTTGCGCGATATAGGCGCGCGCCGCATCACGTTGCGCGGCATCATCGGCATAGATGGCCGAACGGTACTGGCTGCCATGGTCCGGCCCCTGCCGGTTGAGCTGGGTCGGATCGTGCACCACCGAGAAGAACACCTGCAGCAGCTGCCCGTAGCTGACCTGCGAAGGGTCGTAGCTGACCTGCACGGCCTCGGCATGACCACTGCCGCCACTGCTCACCCGCGCGTACGTGGCATCGGCAGCGCTGCCACCGATGTAGCCGGAAACCGCGTTGTCCACGCCGGTGATGTGCTGGAACACGCCCTGCACGCCCCAGAAGCAGCCGCCGGCAAACACGACCTTTGCCTGTTTGACGCCGGCTTGCTGCAGGTCAGCTGCACCAGTCGGTGCTGGCAGCCTGATCGACACCGGCGCTACCGGCGCGGCCTGCACCGAACGATCCATGCTGAACACCGCAACCAGCAGCAATCCTGCAACCATCGCCGCGATGCCTCCGGCGACCAGTTTGTCCGTGGCGATTCTCATCACGTGTCTCCTCCATTCAACCGAAAGTGAAGGCATAGGCGCGCACGCCCGGATCGAGGAACTCGATTTCGAATGTGCGTTCGCGCACGTCGCCGTTCTGGCGGATCAATTGGTACAGGCGGTTCTGGTCCACCATGCCCTCGCCCTGCGCGGATACGTCGCTGCCAGCCGCGGCGTCCGGTGCCTGACCATCAATACGCACGCGGAAGCGCACCGGCCGCGCCGGGTCCTGCGGCGCCAGCACCAGATGCAGGTCACGCGCATGGAAGCGGAACGCAATACGCCCTCCCGCCTGTTCCAGCTGCGCATCTTCCTCGCCAATGCGCCACTGCCCGCCCAGCGCCCAGTGATTGAGCTGCAGCTGCATCGGCACGGCGTACGCGGCGACCTGCCCGGCGTGCATGCCACCCGGCGAGGCGAAGTGCTCGGCGCGGCCATGGCCGATGTAGGTTTCCGGCGACTTCAAACTGCTCATGTCCGCCTGCCGTTCGACGCCGTTGCTTGCCATGCGCATCGCCGGTGCCGTGTCACCCGGCAAGCTGTTGCCGGCCTCGCGCAGCAGCTGACGGATGATCTGTTCGGACTGCGCATAGTTGCCCTCGCCGAAATGATGGGCGCGGATCCGTCCCTGCGCGTCGATGAAGTAATGCGCCGGCCAGTACCTGTTGTTGAATCCGCGCCAGATCGCGAAGTCATTGTCGATGGCGACCGGGTAAGTGACCTTCAGATCCGTCACCGCGCGCTGCACATTGCCCAGGTCACGCTCGAA
>QFOV01000106.1 GCA_003248565.1 Stenotrophomonas sp. | reverse complement strand
CTGTTGCGCATCCAGCGGCGGGCTGTTCAACCAGCCGGTGGCACCAGCCAGCGACGGCAGCTCGCCTTCCACCGGCAGGCTGGCATCGCCCTTGGCATCGCCGGCCATCATCATCATCGCCGGGCCTGCAGCGGGTTGTTGCGCAGGCAGTGCATCCAGCAGCTTCTGTTCCAACCTGGCCGTGCTGACCGTGGACAACCGCGTCAGCAGGCCGGTGTCCCAACCCATCGCAATTGCCAGCACCGCCAACAAGGCGGCAATGCCCAGACCACGACGAATCCATTCGCCCACGCCCAGCCGTTGCTTCAAGGCTGTGAACACACGCCCGCCTATCCACACCGCCAAGGCCAGCGAGGTCGCCGCACCCAGCGCATAGGCCAGCAGCAAGCCGGTCGTGCCGACATTTGCTCCCTGCAGCGCTGCGCCAGTCAGGATCAGGCCAAGGATCGGCCCAGCGCAGGGTGCCCACAGCAAGCCGGTGGCAACACCGATCAGCAGCGAACTCAGCACTCCGCCCTGCCCGGCATCGGCGGCTGCGCCCAGGCGTACGCCCAGACGCTGCAGCGGCGCCAGCAGCCGGTCTGCCAACGCCGGCCACAGCAGGGCCACGGCAAACAGCGCCATCACCACCAGCGCGATCCAGCGCCCGATCTGGTTGGCCTGCGCCACCCATTGACTGCCCACCGCCGCCAGGCTGGCGACCACCGCGAACATCAACGCCATGCCGACCAGCAGTGGCAACCCACTACGCAGGAACGGCCGGTCCGCACGTGCGAACACAAACGGCAGCACCGGCAGGATGCAGGGGCTGAGCAGGGTGAGTACACCGCCGAGATAGGCCAGGACCAACAGGAACATGGAAACGTCCTTCTTGAATGAGGGAGGCGGCGCTCAGGCCGCGACGAATTGCAGGGCCACGCCGTTCATGCAGTAACGCAGCCCGGTCGGGCGCGGGCCGTCTTCGAAGACATGGCCCAGATGGCCACCACAGCGCCGGCAATGCACCGCCACCCGGGTCATGCCGTAGGAGGTATCGCGGTCCTCGCCTACCGCGCCATGCAGCGGTGCCCAGAAGCTGGGCCAGCCGGTACCGCTGTCGAACTTGGTGGCCGAGGAGAACAGCGGCAGCGCGCAGCCCGCACAGTTGAAGGTGCCACGCCGGTGCTCGTTGTTGAGCGGGCTGCTGAAGGCCCGCTCGGTGCCCTGCTGGCGCAGCACCGTGTACTGCGCGGGGCTGAGCTGCTGGCGCCATTGGGCGTCGCTGCGCATCACCTCAAACACGGCGCCGCGCGCGGGTGCTGCCGGTGCCGGACCGTTGCAGGCAGTCAGGCCCAGCACGCCAGCAGCGGCGGCCATGCCACCGATACCAAGCAGCTTTCGACGGGTGAGCGACATGGGCGTTCTCCAGCCAGGGACGATGTGGCCATGCTGCGCCCGGGCAGGTCAAGGAATCCTCACGCAGAGTTAAATTCTTCGTGACACATCCGCGCGCCGGTCCAAGCACAATGCCAGCCATCCCCAAACGGCCGCAGGCGTCGATGAGCAGCAGCAAACGCATCCTGATCGTCGAGGACGATGTCCACATCGCCAACCTGCTGCGCATGCACCTGCGTGACGAAGGCTATGACGTCACCCATGCGGCCAGCGGTGATGAAGGCGTGCGCCTGCTGGAAAGCGGGCAATGGGATGCGCTGGTGCTGGACCTGATGCTGCCCGGCGTGGACGGCCTGGAAATCTGCCGCCGCGCCCGCGCAATGACGCGCTACACGCCGATCATCATCACCAGCGCGCGCGCCAGCGAACTGCACCGCATCCTCGGTCTGGAACTGGGTGCCGACGACTACCTGGCCAAACCGTTCTCGATGCTGGAACTGGTAGCGCGGGTAAAGGCCTTGTTGCGGCGGGTCGAAGCGATGGCGCAGAACGCGCGCATCGATGCTGGCGCGACCGAAGTTGCCGGCCTGCGCATCGACCCGGTCGCACGCACCGCGCTGGTTGAAACACGCCCACTGGAACTCACCCCGCGCGAGTTCGACCTGCTGTACTTCTTCGCCCGCCACCCCGACCAGGTGTATTCGCGGATGGAGCTGCTCAACCAGGTCTGGGGCCATCAACACGATGGCTACGAACACACCGTCAATACCCACATCAACCGCCTGCGCAACAAGATCGAGCACGACCCGGCAGCACCCAAGCGCATTCTCACGGTGTGGGGACGTGGCTACAAACTGGCGAGCGACGACGGGAGCACGGCATGAACCGGCTGACGCTTTCGCAGCGCCTGACGCTGGTGTTCTGCGCGTTGCTGTTGATCTGCTGCGGCGCGCTGGCCTGGATACAGATGCGCAGCAACCGCATGCACGAGCAGGAAACCGTGCAGCGCCTGTCACGCGGCCTGGCCGAGCACATCGCCCGCAGCGGCGAGTTGATGGATGCACGCGGCATCCGCGATGGCGAAGTGCGCGCCCTGTTCGGCAAGCTGATGTCGGTCAATCCCAGCGTCGAGGTCTATCTGCTGGATGACGAGGGCCGCATCCTTGGCCATGACGCGCCGGAAGGCCACCTCAAGCGGGACCGCATTGATCTGGCACCGGTGCAGGCACTGCTCAACGGCGAAAAACTGCCGATCTTCGGCGACGACCCGCGCAGCAGCGGGCGCAAAGTGTTCAATGCCGCACCGCTGTGGGTGCAGGGCCGCCAGGTCGGCTACATCTATGTGGTGCTGGTCGGTGAGCAACGTGAAGCACTGGCTGCTGACATCGCTGCCAATAGCAATCTGCGCACCACGCTATGGTCGCTGGCGATCGTCGCGGTGATCGGGCTGCTGGCAGGACTGATCGCGTTCCGCTGGGTGACCCGGCCGCTACGCCAGCTTACCCGTCGCATCCAATCCTTCGACGTGGACAGCGCCGACCCGCGCCTGCCCTTGCCGCCAACGCCGCTGCGTGCCGGTGAGCGCGACGAGCTCAGCATCCTGCAACACAGCTTTGCCCATCTCAGCCAACGCGTCAGCGAGCAATGGCAGCAACTGCGGCAGCAGGACCTGCAGCGTCGCGAACTGGTCGCCAACCTGTCGCATGACCTGCGCACGCCGCTGTCGTCGTTGCACGGCTATCTGGAAACCCTCGCCCTCAAGGACGCCAGCCTCAGCGCCGAGGAGAGGCAGCGCTATCTGGGCATCGCCCTGTCACAGAGCCACAAGGTTGGTCGGCTTGCACAGGCCTTGTTCGAACTTGCACGACTGGAACATGGCGGTGTGGTGCTGGAACTGCAGGCGTTCTCGCTGCCGGATCTGGTCCAGGACGTCTTCCAGAAATTCGAACTGGCCGCACAGTCACGCCAGCAGCAACTCGCAGCAGTGATACCCCCCGGCCTGCCACCGGTGGAAGCCGACCTCGGCCTGATCGAGCGGGTGCTGACCAACCTGCTCGACAACGCGATCCGGCATACACCGGCGGGCGGCCGCATCACGGTGGCGTTGCGCGCACTTGATGGCGATGTGCAGGTCAGTGTGTCCGATACCGGCCCAGGCATTCCCGCAGCGCGCCGCGATCAACTGTTCAGCACGCTACCGGCGCTGGGCAGCCAGCGACCGGACAGTGGTGGCCTGGGCTTGTTGATCGTGCACCGCATCCTGCAGCTGCACCATCGCCAGATCCGCCTGCTCGACAGCGACGAAGGTGCGGCCTTCGAATTCTCCTTGCCTGCGGCACGTCACCGCTGACGCCGCAGCGCAATGAATGCCGCAGCGGGTGCAGGATCAACCGATCTCGCGGATCACGCCACCTTGCCCATCACGCAGCAAGGTCGGCCTGACTTCGATCTGCAGCTTGCCACCCGGCAGTGGATACAGACCGCGCTCGGCACGCACGCTGTCCAGCATCGCCTGCAGGCTCGCATCGGACAGCACACAACGCGCGCTGTCGCCATCGCTTTGCACGTCGTCGACCAGGCCAGGCTCAAACCGCCATTGACGGTCCTTGCCAAGCACCACCAGCGGCTTGTCGTGATGCAGCCGCAACGGCAGCAGCTCGAGCACACTGGCGACCTGCCCCGCTCCCAGCACCAACGTGGTGGTTGCGTCTTCGACTGACCAATCCAGCGTTTCCACGAACAACATGCCGGTGCTCGATCCTTCGCGCTGGCTGCCCGCTTCCAGCTGTGCGGCAATGGCGGGATCATCCAACAGCGAAGCCCGCTCAAGTTCGGTGATCCACAGCGGCATTGCCGGCTCCAGCACCGCCAATACGCCCTGCGTTGACCAGCGCTTGATCGCCGCCATCTCCTCGTCGGTCACCCCCACCAGTTGCAGGAAGGTCAGACGGCCGTTGGCAGTGTCGATCGCAGGAAGCTGCGGATCGGCGGCTAAGGCAAGGTGCCGCAGCCTGGTATCGGTATCCAAGGCGATAGGCCCGTTGGCATCGAGATGATGCCCGGCCTCGAATACATTGCCGCTGTTGAAGACGTAGCGCGCAAGGTTCTGCATCAGGTTCATCGGCCACGCCGGCGGCTCGCCGCGCTTGCCGTCACCTGCCTGTGCAGCAAGACGGAACGTCAATTCGAAACCAAAGCCGCTTTCCAGCGGGTCATCGCTCTGCTTGTCGTACAGCTCGGAAAATCCGTAGCTGACGTAGTGCCAATGTGGACGCGGCGACTCGCTCCAATAGACGCTGATGCCGTCCAGCGGATCGTTGCCGCCCAGCGTATGCGACAGCAGCGTGCCAAAATGCCGCGGCTCCTGCCCCGGGTAGAGCGCGGCCATTGCCGCGTTGATCGCATCCCAGCCCGCAGTGCTGATCTCGCCGCTGTTTTCCTGCGCCATGCAGGGCACTCCCATGATGAACCTGCCACCATGATAGTGCCCTTGCATCGCAGCGGCCCGCAGCTACAGGCAGGCCTCAGCTGATAAGTCAGCCCACAACCAGCGCGCGCGTTTCCTCCAACCAGCGGCTGGCAAATGCCGGGCTCTTGGCCTTGCCCAGTGCCGCCGCCAGTTCCGGCCACAACTGCTCCAGGCTGACCGCGGTCTTGCTGCGATCGATCTTCAACTGGATCAGATAGCCCTTCAGGCCCAGGTGCTTGCGCACCGATTCGGCCATCCAGTCGCGCAGCTGCTGGTAGCGCAGCGGATCGTCGCCGAGCTGGGTGGTCACTGGCAGTACCGGTGCCTTGTCGGCACTGCCGGCAACCGCGTCGATCAGCTCCAGCGCGCTCAGCTGCTGCAATACGTCTTCCGGCGCGCGCAGGCCCTGTGCCATCTGCTGCAGCTCGCGCTCATCGCGCTGCCCATCGACCAGCAACAGCACCGAACGCAATGCCGGCGCCAGCTTCAGGCCACGGTTCTCGATCTCCAGGCGGCCGGCGGCCGTCTTGGCATAGATGAATGCCATTCCCCCTCCCTCTTTTGTGCATCGCAATACGGTACGTGCGCATCTTCCAGGAGCCCCCGCTCCCGGAAATACCCAACATCTGCCCGCGTACCGCCCCCTTGCGATCACCGCTGCACCGTGGCCTTGCGGCCTGGTTGCGCGCTATTTCCCCAGCGCGCGGCGGATTTCCTCCAGTGCGCCCGGGTCGTCGAGTGTCGACAGATCGCCCGGGTCACGCCGTTCCGCCAATGCCTGCAATGAACGCCTCAGCAGCTTACCCGAACGGGTCTTGGGAAGCGCATTGACGATATGTACCTGCGCCGGCCGCGCCACCGCGCCCAGCGAATGAGTGACCTGTTGCACCATTTCCGCAGCCAACTGCTCGCCATCATCTTCAGGCTTGGCCTGCTTCAAGGTGACGAAGACCAGCGGCACCTGCCCCTTCAGTTCGTCATGCACGCCGATCACCGCCGCCTCGGCCACCCGCGGATGGGCGGAGATGGCTTCCTCGATCTCGCGCGTGCCCAGCCGGTGCCCGGCCACATTGATCACGTCATCGGTGCGACCAAGGATGAAGGTATAGCCGTCCTCATCGCGGATGGCCCAGTCCAGCGAGCTGTACAGCAGCTCCTTGAAGTGACCGAAGTAGCTTTTCAGGAAACGCTCGTCATCGTTCCAGATCGTGCTCATGCAACCCGGCGGCAACGGCGGCTGGATGACCAGCACGCCCTTCTGCCCGGGCGGCACTTCGGCGCCGCTCTGCTCGTCGATGACCTTCATTCTGTAGCCCAGATTCGGCAAGCCCGGTGAGCCGAACTTGATCGGCTTCATTTCCAGTCCCGGCAACAAGGTCAATGCCGGCCAGCCGGTTTCGGTCTGCCAGTAATTATCGATGACCGGCTTATGCAGCGCGCCGGTGATCCACTTCGCGGTCGGCTCGTCCAGCGGCTCACCGGCCAGGAACAGGTACTTCAGCTCGGACAGGTCATGGCGACCGATGAAATCGACATCGTGTTTCTTCAGCACGCGGATCGCGGTCGGCGAAGAGAACATCGTGCGCACACCGTACTGTTCGCACAGCGCCCACCAGATGCCTGCATCCGGATTGATCGGCAGGCCTTCGTACAGCAACGAAGTGCAACCGCCGATCAAGGGACCATAGACGTTATACGAATGCCCAACCGCCCAGCCGACATCGGAGGTGGAGAACATCACCTGGCCCGGCGCGCAATCAAACACCGTGCGCATCGACTGCGCCATTGCTACTGCATAGCCACCGACATCGCGTTGCACGCCCTTGGGCTTGCCGGTGGTACCGGAGGTGTACAGCAGATAGCTGGGCTCGTTGGACTCCAGCCATTGCACCGGCACTTCGACATCACCAACCTGCGCACGCAGCTGCGCATAGTCCTCGTCGCGGCCAGCGATGCGCGGTTCTGCTGCATCCAGACCGCGCGAGACGATCAATACCTTGGGTGGCGGTGTAGTGGCTTCGGCACAGGCAGCATCGACCATCGCCTTGTATGGAATGACCTTGCCACCGCGCATGCCGGCATCGGCAGCGATCAGCAGTTTTGGCTTTGCATCATCGATACGCAGCGCCAGGTTGTGCGCGGCGAAACCACCGAAGACGACCGAGTGCACCGCACCGATGCGCGCGCAGGCCAGCATCGCGAACACCGCCTCGGCCATGTTCGGCATGTAGATGACGACGCGATCGCCGCGGCCGACATCGAGCTTGAGCAATACCGCGGCGAAGGCATTCACTTCGCGATGGAGGTCGCGGTAAGTGAGTTCGCGGGTGATGTTGGTTTCGGTGGAGATGGCGACCAGCGCGAGTTGGTCGGCGCGCTCGGCCAGATGACGGTCTACCGCGTTGTAGCAGAGGTTGGTTTCGCCACCGACAAACCAACGCCGGAATGGCGGATTGGAGAAGTCCAGGATCTGCTGCGGGGGACGATGCCAGTGGATCGCCTTGGCTTCTTCAGCCCAGAAAGCTTCCGGCTCTTCTATGGAACGGCGGTAGATCTGCTCGTACTGCACGACACCCTCCGGCAACTCCCTGGCTATGTGCCGAGCATAGTCCGGAGGATGGCCCGGACTCCTTGCGACGATGGTCTTAAGACCAAAGGCTCGGGGGCGGGAAATTGAGGACCAAGGGCCGGGGTTGAGAGTTTTGAGCTGAAAGCTTGCCCTCACCCCAACCCCTCTCCCGTAAACGGGAGAGGGGCTAGTGCACTAGCAACCGACGCATTGCTAGCCCCTCTCCCGCATGCGGGGTGAAAGGAGCAGCTTGCGAACCACCGGTTCGCTGCTCCTTGAACGACCTCGCGCCAGCGCGAGGGCCGGGGTGCAGCGCGGGGGTTGGGGTGAGGGGAAGCTTCCAGCAAGAACAGCCTCCGCATTAGAAAGGACACTCCGAAACAAACTCCAACGCCGCCCCACTCAACGGGTGCACAAACTCCAAGCGCCGCGCATGCAGGCATACCCGCAGCGCAGGAAGCGCGTCGTACATCACGTCACCCACGATCGGATGCCCGATGCTTGCCAGATGCAAGCGCAGCTGATGGCTGCGCCCGGTCACCGGCTCCAGCTCTACCCGCGTGGTCTGCGCAGCGGCATCACGCGCCAATACCCGCCAACGCGTCAACGACGGCTTGCCCAGTTCAAAGCTCACCATCTGCTTCGGCCGGTTCGGCCAATCGCAGATCAACGGCAGATCAATCTCACCGGATTCAGCCTCGACCAGCCCCTGCACCAACGCTTCATAGCGCTTGCTGACCTGGCGCTGTTCAAACTGCTTGGACAAGGCAATCTGCATCGCCTTGCCGCGCGCGTACAACATCAATCCAGAAGTGACCTGATCCAGACGGTGCACGGTCAATGCATCCGGATGGTCCAGTTGCAGACGCGCCACAACGCAGTCCTGGTTTTCCGGCAGGCGACCGGGCACGGACAACAGCCCCCGGGCACGGACAACAGCCCAGCCGGTTTCTCCGCGACCAGCAACGCCTCGTCGATGTAGTGCAAAGCAATCTTGTCAGTCATATCCAAGAGAAAAATGTAGTGCCGAGCCATGCTCGGCAGAGGCCTTGCCGATAGACCGTCAATCCGGCAAAGAGCTTACCCCTCCCCACCCCTCCCCTTCGCTCCGCGAAAGGGAGGGAGCGTAGTGCCAAGCCATGCTCGGCAGAGGCCGCGGCCCTGTAGTGCCGAGCCAGGCTCGGCAGAGGCTTCACCAGTAGAGCCTCTGCCGAGCATGGCTCGGCACTACAACCGACAATAAATAAAAACGGGGAGGCCGAAGCCTCCCCGTTCATTGCATCACATCAACCACCAGCTGTTACAGCAGGTCGGCAACGCCTGCGCGCTCTTCTTCCAGCTCACCCAGGGTGATGTCGATGTACTTCTTGGAGAAGTCGTCGATCGGCAGGTCCTTGATGATGGTGTACTCGCCGTTCTCGGTGGTTACCGGGAAGCCAAACACAACGCCCTCCGGAATGCCGTAGGAGCCGTCGGACGGCACGCCCATGGTCACCCACTTGCCGTTGCTGCCCAGCACCCAGTCATGGATATGGTCGATGGCAGCGTTGGCGGCCGACGCAGCCGAGGACAGGCCACGGGCGGCGATGATCGCTGCGCCGCGCTTGCCGACGGTCGGGATGAAGGTGTTGGCGTTCCATTCCTGGTCGTTGATCAGCTCGGCAACCTTGGCGCCGCCGGTGGTGGCGAAGCGGTAGTCCGGGTACATGGTCGGGCTGTGGTTGCCCCACACGGTGAACTGCTCGAAGCTCTCCACGGTCTTGCCGGTCTTGGCAGCCAGCTGGCTCAGGGCGCGGTTGTGGTCCAGGCGCAGCATGGCGGTGAAGTTGCGCGGGTTCAGGTCCGGCGCCGACTTCATCGCGATGTAGGCGTTGGTGTTGGCCGGGTTGCCGACCACCAGCACCTTGACGTCACGCTTGGCGACGGCGTTCAGTGCCTTGCCCTGCACGGTGAAGATCTTGGCGTTCTCGAGCAGCAGGTCCTTGCGCTCCATGCCCGGGCCGCGCGGACGTGCGCCGACCAGCAGGGCCACGTCGACGTCCTTGAAGGCCACCAGCGGGTCAGCGGTGGTCACCACGCCAGCCAGCAACGGGAATGCGCAGTCTTCCAGTTCCATGACCACGCCCTGCAGGGCGGCCTGGGCCTTTTCGTTGTCGATTTCGAGCAGCTGCAGGATGACCGGCTGGTCCTTGCCCAGCATTTCGCCAGAAGCGATGCGGAACAGCAGTGCATAACCGATATTGCCGGCAGCGCCGGTTACGGCAACACGAACGGGTGCTTTCATGGGGGTTTCCTCTGCTAAGAAGCGGTTGTGGGGGTAAGGCCGGGCATGCGCAGGCGCGCTGGCCAGCTGGAATCAGAAACGGCCACCTGTGCAGGTGGCCGTTGGTATCAATCAGGCGGCGAGGATCTTGTTCCACTCGGCGACGCGGTCGGCCTTGGCAGCCAGCACGGCGTCGGTATCGCCTTCCAGGGTGATCTTGTTGATCGCATCACCCTGCTTGATCGCGTCAACCACGTCCAGGCCTTCGAGCACCTTGCCAAACACGGTGTGCTTGCCATCGAGCCAGTCGGTCTTGATGTGGGTGATGAAGAACTGGCTGCCGTTGGTGTTCGGGCCGGCATTGGCCATGGACAGCACGCCGCGCTCGTGGCGCACGCCATTCTTGGTTTCATCTTCAAAACGGTAGCCCGGGCCGCCGCGGCCGGAGCCTTCCGGGCAGCCGCCCTGGACCATGAAGTCAGCGATCACGCGGTGGAACGCCAAGCCATCATAGAAGCCGTGCTTCACCAGATTGACGAAGTTGGCCACGGTCAGCGGTGCCTTGTCGGCATACAGCTCGATCTTGATCGGGCCGCGGGAGGTGTCGAAATTGGCGATCAGCGACATGGGAAATCCTTAGTAAAGAAGACGACTCTCAATAGCCAGCTAGTTTACACCCGGCTCCGCCCGTGCTGCTGCCCCTCAGCAGCAGCTTGAACCGAGGAAGGCTGAATGGGCAATCAGACGAGTCTGAACGGCAGTTTTCGCACAGCGGCGACATAGCGCTATAATGCTGGACTCATTTTCCCCATTTCACGGCACCGGCTGGCCGTCTTTCGCATGTCCATCGAAAATCTTCGCAACATCGCCATCGTCGCCCACGTCGATCATGGCAAAACCACCCTCGTCGACCAGCTGCTCAAGCAGTCCGGCACCCTGTCCGAGCGCACGGTACTTGCCGAGCGCGTGATGGACAGCAACGACCAGGAAAAGGAACGCGGCATCACCATCCTGGCCAAGAACACGGCCATTACCTGGGAAGACAAGAAGACCGGTACCAAAAACCGGATCAACATCGTCGATACCCCGGGACACGCCGACTTCGGTGGCGAGGTGGAGCGCGTGCTGTCGATGGTCGACTCGGTGCTGATCCTGGTTGACGCGATGGACGGCCCGATGCCGCAGACCCGCTTCGTCACCCAGAAGGCCTTCGCGATGGGCTTCAAGCCGATCGTCGTGGTCAACAAGGTCGACCGCCCGGGCGCCCGTCCGGAATGGGTCATCGACCAGGTGTTCGACCTGTTCGACAAGCTCGGCGCCACCAATGAGCAGCTCGACTTCCCGATCGTCTACGCCTCGGGCCTGAACGGCTACGCCGGCCTGGAAGACACCGTCCGCGACGGCGACATGACCCCGCTGTACGAAGCGATCATGAAGTACGTGCCGGTGCCGGAAGTCGAGGCCGACGGCCCGTTCCAGATGCGCATCAGCCAGCTGGACTACAACAACTTCGTCGGTGTGATCGGCATTGGCCGCATCCAGCGCGGCAAGGTCAAGAAGAACCAGGCCGTCGCCGTGATCGACCGTGAAGGCAAGAAGCGCCAAGGCAAGGTCCTGCAGGTGCTGGGCTTCATGGGCCTGGAGCGCATCGAAGTCGACGAAGCACAGGCTGGCGACATCATCGCCATCTCCGGCATCCAGGAACTGACCATCTCCGACACCGTCTGCGCCCTGGACACCCCGGAAGCGCTGCCGCCGCTGACCGTCGACGAGCCGACCATCTCGATGACCTTCCAGGTCAACAACTCGCCGTTCGCAGGCAACAAGGACCTGTCCGGTGGCAAGTTCCTGACCAGCCGCCAGCTGAAGGAGCGCCTGGAGCGCGAGACCGTGCACAACGTGGCACTGAAGGTCGAGCAGCTTGAAGACGCCGACAAGTTCCTGGTCTCCGGCCGTGGCGAGCTGCACCTGTCGGTGCTGATCGAAACCATGCGTCGCGAAGGCTACGAGCTGGCCGTGTCGCGCCCGGAAGTGATCATCAAGGAAATCGACGGCCAGATGATGGAGCCGATCGAGCAGTTGGTGGTTGATATCGAAGAGCAGCACCAGGGCGGCGTGATGGAAAAGCTGGGTACCCGCAAGGGCCTGCTTGAAAACATGGAGTCCGACGGCAAGGGCCGTGTTCGCCTTGATTTCAAGATCCCGGCGCGTGGCCTGATCGGCTTCCAGAACGAGTTCAAGACCCTGACCCAGGGTTCCGGCCTGCTGTTCCACGTGTTCGACCATTACGGCCCGAAGGAACAGGGCGCCATCGCCAAGCGCCTGAACGGCGTGATGATCGCCAACGCCCCGGGTGCAACCCCGGCCTACTCGCTGGGCCCGCTGCAGGAACGCGGCAAGCTGTTCGCTGCTGAAGGCGACAACGTGTACGAAGGCCAGCTGATCGGCATCCACTCCAAGGACAACGATCTGACCGTCAACGCGATCAAGACCAAGCCGCTGACCAACATGCGCGCTTCGGGCAAGGACGATGCGATCCAGCTGACCCCGGCCATCAAGTTCTCGCTGGAACAGGCCCTGGACTTCATCGACGACGACGAGCTGGTGGAAATCACCCCGAAGGAAATTCGTCTGCGTAAGAAGTTCCTGACCGAAAGCGACCGCAAGAAGGCGTCGCGCGGCGGCTGATTGTCTTGACTGACAACAAGCCCTACAACCCGGATCCGCATGCGCATCCGGGACTGGCAGCCATCGCGCTGCTGGAAGCGGGAAAGGCCGTACTGGCCTTTCTCGCCGCGGCTGGCCTGGAGATCTCCGGGCCGGCCCCACTCCGCAACATCATCAATGCCCTGATCCACCGCGCAGGTGGTGACCCCGAGAACGGCGCTTTCTCCTCGCTGCTGGGCATGATCACCCCCGATACCGTTCACCTCGGCGCCGCTGTACTGGTCGGCTACGGGCTGCTGCGCCTGCTCGAAGCCTGGGGCCTGTGGCGCGCCAAGGCCTGGGCCTCATGGCTGGGCTGCATCTCCGCTGCGCTCTACCTGCCGCTGGATTTCTACGCCATCGTCAAACACCCCGGCTGGGCCTCGTGGCTGCTGCTGGCGGTCAACCTGCTGGTCGTCTGGGTACTGGCCCGCGACCTCGGCAAGCGCCACCGCAAACGCTAGCGCCTCTTCTGTAGTGCCGAGCCATGCTCGGCATGAGACCTGCCTCACCTGTAGTGCCGAGCCAGGCTCGGCATGAGACCTGCCTCACCTGTAGTGCCGAGCCATGCTCGGCATGGCACCTGCCTCACCCGTAGTGCCGAGCCATGCTCGGCATGAGGCATCACCGGTAGCGCCCCTGCCGAGCATGGCTCGGCACTACATCAGCGCATTAGAGCTGCCAGCCCCATCGGCACCACGCGTACGGATACTCCTGCGGTCGTTCGCATAGGCCAGCCCGCACCGGGTTATGCAGCAGGTAATTGGCCACACGCAGCAATGACTCATCACGCCTGATTGCGTGGTCGTGGTATCCAGCCTGCCAGACCGAAGCCGAAGCACCGATGGATCTTGCCGAGCGCGACTTCAGCCGCTGCATACACGCACCCAGCGATCCGGTTTGAAGCTGCAGCAGCCAATGCAGGTGATCAGGCATCACTACCCAGGCAAGGCTGTGGGTGATACCGGCGAGCTCGCAATGATGCAGCGCCTCGATCACCTGCTCGGCGTTCTTGCGATTCGCAAACAGCGGCATTCGCCCAGCTGTCACCGTGGTGATTGAATAGATGTTGTTGGGCAGCGATACGCGCCCGAGGCGCAGTTTTGGACTGGACATCGCTGCAGCCTGATGCCGGCGTTCAAGAACGTCCGTCGGGGCTTTACGGCTCCACCCGTAGTGCCGAGCCATGCTCGGCATGTGGCATTACCGGTAACGCTCCTGCCGAGCATGGCTCGGCACTACAGGTTCGGCTTTACCGGTAACGCCTCTGCCGAGCATGGCTCGGCAATACAGGTTCGGCTTTACCGGTGAAGCCCCTGCCGAGCATGGCTCGGCACTACAGGTCTGGCTTTAGCGGTGAAGCCTCTGCCGAGCATGGCTCGGCACTACAGGTTCGGCTTTACCGGTGAAGCCTCTGCCGAGCGTGGCTCGGCACTACAGGTGCGGCCGTCAGCCCTGCTTGCGGACGATGGCCATGGCGATTTCCAACGACTGCTCGTAGTTCAGCCGCGGGTCGACACTGGAACGGTAGGCACGCTCCAGATCGCGCTCGGTGAGCTCGCGGGCGCCGCCAGTGCACTCGGTGACATCCTCGCCAGTCAACTCCAGGTGCACGCCGCCCAGACGCGTACCGGCCGCTGCGTGCAGGTCGAAGGACATCTCGACCTCGCTGCGGATGTTGTCAAACCGCCGGGTCTTGTAACCGTTGCTGGTGCTCTCGGTGTTGCCGTGCATGGCGTCGCAGACCCACAGCACGCGGCGGCCGTCGCGCTTGATCGCATCCAGCAGCGGCGGCAACTTGTCGGCGATCTGGTTCGCGCCCATGCGGTGGATGAAGCTCAGGCGGCCCGGCTCATCATCCGGGTTCAACACGTCGATCAAGCGCAGCAGTTGATCCGGCTGTACCGACGGCCCCACCTTGATCGCGATCGGATTACGCACGCCGCGCAGGTACTCCACGTGGGCGCCATCCAGCGCCGCGGTGCGCATGCCGATCCACGGGTAGTGCGTGCTCAGGTTGAACCAACCGCTCTGGCGCGGCACCTGCCGGGTCAGCGCCTGCTCGTACGGCAGCAGCAAGGCCTCATGCGAGGTGTAGAAATCCACGCGGTTGAGGTTGTGCACCTGTGAGCCCGACAAGGTCTCCATGAAGCGCACCGCATCACCGATCGAGGCGACCATTTCCTGGTACTCCTCGGCCAACGGCGAGCAGCGCATCCACGCCAGGTTCCAGTACTCGGGGTGGTGCAGGTCGGCGAAGCCGCCATCGATCAGCGCACGCACGAAGTTCATCGTCAGCGCCGAACGCGAATGCGCGGTGATCATCCGCTGCGGGTCGGGAACGCGCGCGGCCTCGGTGAAGCCAGGCGCATTGATCACGTCGCCGCGGTAGCTGGGCAAGGTCACCCCGTCGCGGGTTTCGGTATCGGCCGAGCGCGGCTTGGCGTACTGGCCGGCAAAGCGGCCAACGCGGATAACCGGCATGCGCAGGCCATGCACCATCACCAGGCTCATCTGCAGCAGCACCTTGAGCCGGTTGGAGATCGTGCCCGACTCGCAGTCGACGAAGTTCTCGGCACAGTCACCGCCCTGCAGCAGGAAACGCTTGCCTTCCTGCGCCTCGGCCAGCTGCTGCTTGAGCGCGAAGATCTCCCACGAGGTCACCAGCGGCGGCAGCTGCCGCAGTTCGCTCAGCGCGGCCTCCAGCGCCTGCGGATCGGGGTACGTCGGCATCTGCAGCGCGGGCTTGCCACGCCAGCTATCCGGCGCCCAGCTGCTGGCGGTGGCGACGGATGACGGGGAGGAAGAAGCGTTCATGCAGATACCAGTTGAAGAAGTGAAAGAGTCAGATCAAACGTTTTTTGCGTGTGCGCAGGCCGGCATACAGCGCCCAGCCCGCGAGCAGCACAAACCACACCAGGCTCCACATCGGCATGCTCAGGCCGAGGAAAGTCCAGTCGATGTTGCCGCAGTCACCGGTACCGGTCAGCACGGTGCGGAACACTTCGAACGGGCCCATGGTTTCGGCGAGGAAGCTCAATGGCGGGCCACAGCTGCTGCCCAGGTCCTTCGGCAACAACTGCACGTAGACGTGGCGCCCGGCGATGCCGATGCCCACCACGGCCGCCAGGAAGGTCAGCACGCCATAGCCGGCGCGCCCGCCGCGGCTGGACGGCCCGTGCAGTGCACCGAGCAGGAACAGCACCCCGACCGCAGCGAATGCGATGCGCTGGTAGATGCACAGCGGGCACGGTTCCAAGCCCATCTGGATCTGCATGTAGATCGCAAAGGCGAGCAGGCCAGCACAGGTCAAAAAGCCCAGCAGGCACTGCGCGCGGAAACTCCAACGCAAAGGGTTCATCGCAACTTTCCGGAGTGAACAATGCAACAAGAGTAACAGGCCGCCCGCGCGCGATCAGCAGTGATGGCAGCTGTAACCACATGAACAAAAAAGCCCGGCTTATGCCGGGCTTTTCCTGCATCCGTCGATGGACGGAAGCGTGCGATTACTCGCCGACTTCTTCCGCGACGGCGACCGGACGGTCAACCAGCTCAACGTAAGCCATCGGAGCGTTGTCGCCAGCGCGGAAGCCGCACTTCAGCAGGCGCAGGTAGCCGCCCGGACGGTTGGCGTAACGCGGGCCCAGGACGGTGAACAGGACGCCAACGGCTTCCTTGTCACGCAGGCGGGCGAACGCCAGACGACGGTTGGCAACCGAATCAACCTTGGCCAGGGTGATCAGCGGCTCGGCAACGCGGCGCAGTTCCTTGGCCTTCGGCAGGGTGGTCTTGATCAGCTGGTGCTTGAACAGCGACGCAGCCATGTTCTTGAACATTGCTTCGCGGTGGGCGCTGGTGCGGTTGAACTTGCGGCCCGACTTCATGTGACGCATGGGTTTATTCCTTGGTTAATGGTGAGACGTTGGACATCGTTGTCGCCATCCTGGCGTTGAAAGTGGACTGCGGATGGTCCTGGTCACCCGTCCTGGACGACCGGCATTGCGGCGTTGTTTAGCCGTCAATGCGGGTACTGCTGAAACAATATTCCCCCGCATGGTCACCCATGCGGGGGAACAGGTATTGCTTATCAGCCGAGCATGCCGTGAGCGGCGACACCGGCCGGCGGCCAGTTCTCCAGCTTCATGCCAAGCGACAGACCACGCTGGGCCAGCACTTCCTTGATCTCGGTCAGCGACTTCTTGCCGAGGTTCGGGGTCTTGAGCAGTTCGACTTCGGTCTTCTGGATCAGATCGCCGATGTAGTAGATGCTCTCGGCCTTGAGGCAGTTGGCCGAACGCACGGTCAGTTCCAGGTCGTCGATCGGGCGCAGCAGCACCGGATCCACGCCGTTGTTGGCCGGCTTGGCTGCACCGCGGTCGCGGTGGGTGAAATCACCGAACACCGACAGCTGATCGCTGAGGATGTCGGCCGCGGTGCGGACAGCTTCCTCGGCATCGATCGTGCCGTTGGTTTCGATATCAATGACCAGCTTGTCCAGGTCGGTACGCTGTTCGACGCGAGCGGCTTCCACCGCATAAGCGACGCGGCGGACCGGCGAGAACGAAGCGTCCAACACCAGACGACCAATCGCACGCGATTCTTCGTCCGGACGACGACGTGCGGCAGCCGGCTGGTAGCCGAAGCCACGCTCGACCTTCAGACGCATGTTGATCGCAGTGTCCTTGGTCAGGTTGCAGATCACATGGTCGCCGTTGATCACTTCGACGTTGTGGTCAACCTTGATGTCGGCAGCGGTGACAACACCCGGACCCTGCTTGGACAGGGAAACAGTGGCGCTGTCGCCGGTGTGCATACGGATCGCCACGTCCTTCAGGTTCAGCAGGACGTCAAGCACGTCTTCCTGCAGGCCTTCCAGAGTGGTGTACTCGTGCAACACGCCGTCGATCTCGACTTCGGTAATGGCGAAGCCCGGGATGGACGACAGCAGCACGCGACGCAGGGCGTTGCCCAGCGTATGCCCGTAACCACGCTCCAAAGGCTCGATCACGACCTTGGCGCGGGTCTCGGTAAGGCGTTCGATCTGCGGACCGCGAGGACGCAGAACCTGGTTTGCGGTAACCGTCATGTTGCGGGTTCTCCTGCGAACCTCCGGTGCAACCCGGAGGTTCTCCATTGTGAATTACTTCGAATACAACTCGACGATCAGCGCTTCGTTGATATCCGCAGGCAGGTCCGCACGATCCGGCACAGCCTTGAAGACGCCGCTGAACTTCTTCGAATCGACTTCGACCCACGACGGGCTGAGGTCGTGCTGCTCGGCAACGACCAGGGCTTCCTGGACGCGCAGCTGCTTGGCAGCCTTCTCGGACAGCGCAATCGCGTCGCCGGCCTTGACCTGGTACGAAGCCAGGTTCACCGACTTGCCGTTGACCGTGACACCGCGGTGCGAGACCAGCTGACGGGCAGCCGGACGGGTCACTGCGAAGCCCATGCGGTAGACGACGTTGTCCAGACGGGTTTCCAACAACTGCAGCAGGTTCTCGCCGGTGTTGCCCTTCTTGGTCGAGGCCTTCTTGTAGTAGTTGCGGAACTGACGCTCCAGCAGACCGTAGATACGCTTGACCTTCTGCTTTTCGCGCAGCTGGGTAGCGTAGTCGGACAGCTTGCCCTTACGGGCAGTGGCGCCGTGCTGGCCGGGCTTCTGCTCCAGCTTGCACTTGGAATCCAACGCGCGGGCCGGGCTCTTCAGGGAGAGGTCGGCGCCTTCGCGGCGGGCGAGCTTACAGGTAGGACCGATATAACGAGCCATTTCTTATCGCTCCTTTAGACGCGACGCTTCTTCGGCGGACGGCACCCGTTGTGCGGGATTGGCGTCACGTCGATGATGTTGGTGATCTTGTAGCCGACGTTGTTCAACGAACGTACGGCCGACTCACGGCCCGGACCCGGACCCTTGATGCGGACTTCCAGCGACTTCAGGCCGTAATCCAGCGCAGCCTTGCCAGCCTTTTCGGCGGCAACCTGAGCGGCGAACGGAGTCGACTTACGCGAACCACGGAAGCCAGCGCCACCGGAGGTCGCCCAGGACAGTGCATTGCCCTGACGGTCGGTGATGGTCACGATGGTGTTGTTGAACGAAGCGTGGACGTGGGCAACGCCATCAGTGATGACGCGCTTGATCTTCTTCTTGGTTTTTGCAGCAGCGGGCTTAGCCATTATCTAGGTCCCTTACTTCTTCAGAGCCTTGCGCGGACCCTTACGGGTACGTGCATTGGTCTTGGTGCGCTGACCACGCAGCGGGAGACCACGACGGTGACGCAGGCCGCGATAGCAGCCCAGGTCCATCAGGCGCTTGATGGCAATGCCGATTTCGCGACGCAGATCGCCTTCAACGATGTACTTGCCTACTTCCAGGCGCAGACGATCGATTTCCGGTTCCGACAGATCGCGGATTTTGGTGGTCGAAGCAACGCCTGCAACTTCGCAGACCTTCTTCGAACGGGTACGGCCGATGCCGTAAATGCTTTGCAACCCGACCCAGACATGCTTCTGGGCTGGCAGGTTGACGCCTGCAATA
>QFOV01000425.1 GCA_003248565.1 Stenotrophomonas sp. | reverse complement strand
CTGCAGGGCCAGGCGCGGGAAGCGGCCATTGCGCCCCAATGACGAAGCCAGCCCGGCACCGTTCTTCACTGCGTCGGCGGCCTCGCTCACGTCCGCGACTAGGGCACGGTTGCCGAGCACGTTGCGGGCAATGCCCAGCCCGGTGAGCAATGGCACGCCATTGCGCAGCAAGGTGCCAAGCGTGCGCGCAAGCCGTGCGCTCTCCAGCTTGGCAACCATTCCGCCAATCATCGCCCGCTGCAACAGCCAGGTATCAAAGCCCAGGCGGAATACCGGATCACGCCGCTTGCGCTCCACCCACAGCAGCAACAACGCTGGCACCACGATGAAAACGAACCAGCCCTGGCGCACCAGCAGGCCGACTTCCAGCACCGCGCGGGTGAACCACGGCAAGGTCACATCGAGGCTTTGGTACATCAGCGAAAACTGCGGCACCACGTAGCCGAGCAGGAACAGCAGCGCCAGACCCACCACCACCAGCAGGATCGCCGGGTAGATCAGGGCGTTGATCACCCTTCCCTTCAACTCCTGGCTGCGCTCCAGATAGTCGGCGAGCCGTTGCAAGGTTTCGTGCAGGCTGCCGCCCGCCTCGCCGGCGCGCACCATGTTCACGTACAGCCGCGAGAACAGGCCGTGTTGGCGCTCCAGCGCCTGCGACAGCGGCGCACCGCCGCGCACGCTGTCGCGGATGTCGGCAATCACCCGTTGCGAGCGTTGGTCTTCCGGCGTTTCCATCAGGATCGACAAGGCACGGTCCAAGGGCTGTCCGGCGCTCAACAAGGTCGCCAGCTGCTGGGTGAACTGCACCAGCGCGGCGCCGGCAAACGGACGCTGCCGCCATTGCTTCCAGCCGCCGCCCTCGAACGCCGAGCCGGTCGCCGGCTTGGCTTCCACCGGCAGGTGGCCCTGCTCCTGCAGACGCGCGATCACCTCGCCTTCGCTGGCCGCATCCATCTGCCCTTCGAGCAGGTCCCCGCGGGCATCCAGCGCCTTGTATCGGTAACGCGGCATCAGCAGCACCGCTCCGGGTGTACGCGATGACTCATGCGTCCTCCGTCACCCGCAGCACTTCTTCCAGCGTGGTTTCGCCACGCAGTGCCTTGCCGATGCCATCTTCGTACATGGTGCGCATGCCGGCCTTGCGTGCGATCTGTTCGATCTCGCCCATGCCGGCCTTGCGCATCACCGCATTGCGCAGCGCATCGTCCATCACCAGGAACTCGACGATGGTGGTGCGGCCGAGGTAACCGGTCGGCGCCAGCGCCGATGGCTGCGCGCGGTAGAGATGGATGTCGCCC
>QFOV01000105.1 GCA_003248565.1 Stenotrophomonas sp. | reverse complement strand
GGCAGCGCCTATGGCTCGATGGGCACGCTGGTGATCATGCTGGTGTGGATCTACTACGCCAGCGTGGTGTTCTTTGGCGGCGCACTGATCACCGCGGTGATCGATGAGAGGGCGTATGCGCGGCGCAAGGTGGCGGCTGAGGCCGAGGTTGATGTTGGGGCTTTGGACTGACGGCAAGCGCAGAAGCAGAAGCCACCCCTCCCCGGCCCTCCCCCTTGCCTGCGGCAAAGGGAGGGAGCGAGCTCTGCCCCCTCCCTTTGCCGAAGGCAAGGGGGTGAAGAAGGTCTGCTTGCGCGGCACTGCCGCGCGACATGATGAACGACCGAAGGCTATGCCTTCGGGCCGGACGGGTTGGGGAGGGGTAGCTTCAAGGCTTTGACTGAAAACCATCAAGCCCAACACCCAGCCAGCACCAGCCCAGCCTAGTACACTCCCCTTCCCCCCTTTCATCGCGCCCCGCCAACCGGCGGCGCTGTTCATTTGCCGCATGGCCCGACTTCCCGACGCGTTCATTGACGACCTGCTGGCCCGCACCGACATCGTCGAAGTGGTGGGCTCACGTGTGCCGCTCAAGCGCCAGGGCAAGGAATACGCGTCGCGTTGCCCCTTCCATGACGAGCGCTCGGCCTCGTTCACGGTCTCGCCGACCAAGCAGTTCTATCACTGCTTCGGTTGTGGCGCGCACGGCACCGCGATCAGCTTCCTGATGAATTACGACCGCCTCGAGTTCCTCGATGCGGTGGACGAACTGGCCAAGCGCGTGGGCATGGAGATCCCACGCGAAACCAACGCACGCACGCCGCAGCAGCAGGACGACAGCCGCGACCAGTACTCGGCGCTGGATGCCGCCACCCGCTTCTTCCAGAAGCAGCTGGAAGGCAACGACAAGGCCCGCGCCTACCTCGATGGCCGTGGCGTGGATGCCGACACCCGCGCGCGCTTCTCCATCGGCTATGCGCCGGATGGCTATAGCGCGCTGAAGGACGCGCTGGGCAAGGACGAGCGGCGCATGAAGCTGCTTGAACGCGTCGGCCTGTTCTCCAAGAACGACCGCGGCCACGTCTACGACAAGTTCCGCGACCGGGTGATGTTCCCGATCTTCGACCGCCGTGGCCGCGTCATCGCCTTCGGCGGCCGCGTCATGGAAAAGGACGACGGCCCCAAGTACCTCAACTCGCCGGAAACCGCGCTGTTCCACAAGGGCCGCGAACTGTATGGCCTGTGGCAGGTGCGCCAGGCCAACCAGAAGATCGAACGCCTGATCGTGGTTGAAGGCTATATGGACGTGGTCAGCCTGTTCCAGTTCGGCGTCACCCAGGCGGTGGCGACGCTGGGCACGGCGACCACGCCCGACCATGCCGAGCTGCTGTTCCGCAACGCGCCCGACGTGTACTTCTGCTTCGACGGTGATGCCGCCGGTCGCCGTGCCGGCTGGCGCGCACTGGAGTCGGTGTTGCCGCGCATGAAGGACGGCCGCCAGGCCTTCTTCCTGTTCCTGCCCGATGGCGAGGACCCGGACACCATCGTGCGCAAGGAAGGTGCCGATGCTTTCGACGCACGGCTCAAGCAGGGCACGCCGCTGTCGCAGTTCTTCTTCGACGAGCTCAGCCGCGAGATCAATCTAAGCACGCTCGACGGCAAGGCACGCCTGGCCGAACGGGCGAAGCCGATGCTGGCGCAGATTCCCGATGGCGCCTTCGGCGACCTGATGAAGCAGGAGCTGGCGCGCCTGACCGGCATCGGCAGCACGGCAACAGCCTCCGCGCCGGCAGCGCGCCCGCCGATGCGCAACAACGCCGTGCCTGCGCAGAAGCGCAGCCTGGTGCGTGCCGCCATTGCCATCCTGTTGCAGCAGCCCTCGCTGGCTATGAGCCTGGAAGGTCACCACGCCATCGGTGGTCTGCGCCTTCCCGGCATCGAACTGCTGGTCGAGCTGTTGAACCTGGTACAGCAGCGCCCGGACATCAGCACCGGCGCCCTGCTCGAACACTTCAACGAGCGCGAAGAACAGGCCGCGTTGCACAAGCTGGCAGCGCAGGCATTGCCCGGCGATGAAGCGATGTGGGCACAGGAACTGCAGGACGCCGTGCTGCAGCTGGAGAAGCAACTGCTGACCCAGCGCCTGGACGAGCTGCAGGCAAAACAACGCCAGCAAGGCCTGGACGACACCGACAAATACGAACTGCGCGAGCTGCTCAAGGCCCGCGCCAGTCTGCGCCTCTGACATCTGCAAGGGAGCACTGCATGTACACCTACCGCCTGTCACTGCTCCTTTCGCTGCTGCTCGCCGCCAACGCCTTCGCTGGCGATGCGACGTCGCGCCAGCCGCGCCCGGACCTGATCACCGCCGGCCAGCCCAGCGCACAACAGCTGCGCGATGCCGCCGCCAATGGCGTCACCACCGTCATCGATCTGCGCCGCGCCGATGAAGATCGCGGCTACGACGAAGCCGCCTTGGCCGAACAACTTGGCCTGCGCTATGTGCGCCTGCCCATCGCCGGTGCCGGCGACATCACCGAAGCCAACGCGCGCACGCTGGACCGCCTGCTCAAGCAGGACAGCGGCAAGACCCTGCTGCATTGCGCCTCCTCCAACCGCGCTGGTGCCTTGCTGTCGGTGATCGACGCACGCATCAACGGCGCATCGGTGGAGGACGCATTCAAGTTCGGCCGCGATGCGGGCATGACTTCACTCGAGCCCGCCGCACGCGCTGCGCTGGACACACCCACACCCTGATCAGGAGGCATTGCCGACATGACCCGCTGGTGGTCGCGACTGCGACCGGACAACTTCACCCTCGCCCTGCTCGCCACCGTTGCCCTGGCCAGCGTGCTGCCACTTACCGGCGCCGCAGCCAAGGGCTTCGACCACTTCACCGATGTCGCCATCGCCGCGCTGTTCTTCCTGCATGGCGCGCGGCTGCCACGCGAATCCATCGTCGCCGGCCTGCTGCACTGGCGCCTGCACATCACCATCCTGGCCTGCACCTTCGTGCTGTTCCCGCTATTGGGATTGGCGATGAAGCCGCTGGCCGGCTGGGCGCTGACACCCGAGCTCTACATCGGCGTGCTGTTCCTGTGCGCCCTGCCCTCGACCGTGCAGTCTTCGATTGCCTTCACCTCGATTGCCGGTGGCAATGTGCCGGCAGCGGTGTGCGCGGCTTCGCTGTCGAGCATCCTCGGCGTGTTCCTGACCCCATTGCTGATGACCGTGCTCGCAGGCTCGCAGGGCGGCATGGCCAACCCGCTGCATGCGGTCGGCGCGATCATGCTGCAGCTGCTGGTGCCATTCGTGCTTGGCCATCTGCTGCGGCCATGGATTGGTGGCTGGATCGAGAAGCGCCGCGGCCTGCTGCGTTACACCGACCAGGGCACGGTACTGCTGGTGGTCTACGCCGCCTTTGGCGAATCGGTCAGCGAAGGCCTGTGGAGCAAGACCCCACCGCTGTCCTTGCTGGCTGCTGCGCTGGTTGCGATTGTGTTGTTGGCCATCGCCATGCCCGGCATCACCTGGCTGGCACGGCGGCTGGGCTTCAACCGTGCCGACCAGATCACCATCATGTTCTGCGGTCCCAAGAAGAGCCTGGCCACCGGTGTGCCGATCGCCAAGGTGTTGTTTGCCGGCGGCAGCCTCGGCGCGATCGTGTTGCCGATCATGATCTACCACCAGATCCAGTTGATCGTCTGCTCGATGGTGGCGCAGCGGTATGCGAAGCAGAACGCCGGATCAAAGCAACAATAGTCGACACCGAAGTTGGTAGTGCCGAGCCATGCTCGGCAAAGGGCTTTGCCAGTAAGGCCTCTGCCGAGCATGGCTCGGCACTACATGAAGCAAAGCAAAGCCAACCCCTCCCCAACCATCCCCTTGCCTACGGCAAAGGGAGGGGGCACAGCTGCACGGCGCCATGCAAATGAAAAGGCCGGCATTCGCCGGCCTTTTCATTGCTCGATCACAACCAGGGCAACAGCCAGTGGTCGACCAGCAGGAAGGCGAACAACGCCATCAGATACACGATGGAATAGCCGAACATCTTCATGTTGAACATCTCGTCCGGCGGGTTCTGCATCTTCCATGCGTACCAGAGGAATACGATGTTCAACACCGTTGCCCCGCCCAGGTAGAACATGCCGCTCATGTCGATCGCCACCGGCAGCAAGGTCACTACCGCCAGCACCACCGAGTACGCCAGGATCTGCTTGCGGGTATGCGGCACGCCGTGGGTCACCGGCAGCATCGGGATCTCGGCCTTGGCGTAATCGACGCGGCGGAAAATCGCCAGTGCCCAGAAGTGCGGCGGGGTCCAGATGAAGATGATCAGCACCAGCAGCGAGGCGTAGGCCCAATCCGAGCTGCCCTGCATGCCGGTGATCGCCGCCCAGCCCAGCAGCGGCGGCGTTGCGCCTGCCAGGCCGCCGATGACGATGTTCTGCGAGGTCGCCCGCTTCAGGTAGACGGTGTAGATCACCGCATAGCCGATCAGTGAGGCGAAGGTCAGCACTGCGGTGATCACGTTCACCCACAGCACCAGGATGGTCATCGACAGCGCGGTCAGCGCGCCGGCAAACACCAGCACCTGCCGCGGAGAGACCTTGCCGACCACCAGGGGCCGCCACGAGGTACGCGCCATCTGCGCGTCGATGCGCGCATCCAGCAGCTGGTTGATCGCCGCCGCGGCCGAGGCCGACAGCCAGATGCCAAGGAAGCCGAGCAGGCCGGTCACCACCTGCGCGGTGGTGGGCAGGCCCGGAATGGCCAGGCACATGCCGACCAGGGCGGTGAACACAATCAGTGCCACCACCTTCGGCTTGGTCAGGTCCCAGTAGTCACGCCATGTTGTACGCATCATTCACTCCGGGGCGCGCAGCCGCGCCAGCAGCGTGACCAATACAAACAACAAGGCAACCGCACCGCCGCTGTGCATCACCGCCACGGCCAGTGGCAATGCCAGCTTGACGTTGAGCACGCCCAGGGTGACCTGCAGCAGCAACAGCACGATCACGGCGCTTGCCCAACCACGCATGCCCGGCAGGCGGAACATGCGCACCGACAGCACCAACAGGTACAAGGCCACCAGCACCGCGAACATGCGGTGCGCCATCTGGATGGCGATACGCGAGGCGCCATCGAGCACGCCGCCTTCGTAATCCACGCCGATGCCGCGCCACAGGGTGAAGCCTTCCGTGTAGTTCTGCTGCGGCCACCACTGGCTGACACAGCGCGGGAAGTTGTCCAGCGAGGCACTGCCGCCACCGCAGGCCAGTGCCGCGTAGTTGGCACTGACCCAACCGCCGAGCGCGATCTGCAGCACTACCAGGGCAACAGCGCCACGCAGCCACCAGCGCAGGCGCGGTGCCTCGGCCAGGGTGATCGGCAGGTGCGTTGCCTTCCACGCCATCCACACCAGCATGCCGAACATCAGCATGCCGCCGAGCAGATGGCCCATCACCACGATGGGCTTGAGCAGCCAGGTGACCGTCCACATGCCGAGCAAGGCCTGGAACACGACCACCGCCAAGGTCAGCACGGCCGCGCGCGCCAGATCGATGTTGGACCAGCGCAGCGCCGCCAGCAGCAGGATTGCTTCGCCACCGATGGCGAGCACGCTGGAGGCCACGTGCTCACCGCGCATATAGAGCGGTATCGCCAGCGCCACCAGCGCCGAGGCGGTGACGATCTGGGCAATGCCGTGCTTGCGCCGGCGTGCCGCCAGCAATGCCAGGGTCAGCACTTCAACGCCGAGCAGGCCAGCCAGGAAACGGTGCACCTGTTCACGCCAGGCCTTGTGGGTTTCCAGCGGGCGGATCTCGCTGGCCACGTGCTGGGCGGCTTCCATCTGCGTCTGCGGCCAGGTCACGCGGCCATAGCAGGTGGGCCAATCCGGGCAGCTCAGGCCGGCATCGGACAGGCGCACGAAGGAGCCGAACATGATCGTGCTCGCCGTCATGATCAGTGCGAACCACGCCAGTCGGTGGAAATTGCGGTACAGCGCCGGACGCGCGGAGGCATTCATCGAACGGAACTCACATCAGTTTCAACAGCTTGGATAGATCAGCCCGCAGTCCACCCGGTTCAAAACCCGGCGCATAGCGGAATACCACAAAGCCATTGGGATCAATCACATACACCGGGGTACCGGCCGGGTCATCAACCCCCGGCAGCTTGCCCCGGAACGCAGGCTGGGGCTGCAGCACCTTCAGTGCCGGCGTCGCAGCCACCTGCTCAGGCGGCGTACCCAGCCACAATATCTCGACATTATCCGCGTTATGCCCGAACAACTGCCACACCTTGTCCAATTGCTGCGACAAAGTGACGCAGGCCGGCGCGCAGTCAGCCGGCGGCGCCAGCAGGATGCGCCAGTGGCGCTCGCCAGGGTTCCAGTCGTAGGCCTGGCCGTTGGCCAGATGCAGCTGCTCGCTGCGCAGGTCCAGCGCCGGCTGCAGCAGTTCACCGTGATGGCGGTTGATCTGCGGCGTCCAGCCCGAGAAGCGCAGGATGCCAGCCAGCGCCATTGAACCGAAGAACATGGCGAAGATCAGCAGCAAGACCCGGCGGCCGCGGTTGCGGGTGGCGAGCTGGTCGGGGGTGAGTGCGTTCATGGCTGGGGTCTTTTCGAGCTGGCGATGGGGAGTGGCTGGGAGCGAAAGCTGGAGCAAGGGCTGGAACTAAAGCAAAGGCTGGAGCAAAAGCACCCCTCCCCGGCCCTCCCCTTCACCTTCGGTGAAAGGGAGGGGGAAATTCAACGGCAAAGGCAGGAGCGAGTACCAAAGCGACGGCGCAACGCTCTGCCCCCTCCCTTGCGCGTAGCGCAGGGGAGGGTTGGGGAGGGATGCTTTGGCTTTGGCTTTGGCTTTGGCTTTGGCTTTGGCTTTGGCTTTGCCTTCCAACCAGCTCCAACCTAACCCGCATTCCCAACTCCCAACTTCCTGCGCTTCTTGAACTGCAACACCAGCGCAATCAACAACACCGCCAAGGCCATCGCGAACCATTGCACTGCATAACCAAGATGCCGCGAAGGCGGCAAGGTATTGGGCAGCAGGTCCAGGTCACGCACATAGCCCAGCGGCAACGCAGGATCCAATCGCAACACCTTCGGTGCCAGCACCGCGCCGCCCAGCCCGAGCTGCGCGGCAATGGCCGGCAGATCCATCCGCGTCGCCAACCAGGTCTGCGGTTGCCTGGCCGCAGTCAATGCCGGGCCCAAGGCAATCCCGGTTGCCGGCGCAGGCGCCCACAGCCCCTGCAACGTCTGGGTGCCCTGCTCTGCGCTGATCGTCGGCATGCTGCGGTCAGCAGGCAGCGGAAGCCAGCCCAGATCGACCAGCACGACGGCTCCGTCAGCAGCGCGCGCAGGCTGGTAGACCTTGATGCCAGCGCGACCTTCCCGCAGTTGGTTGTCCAGCAGCACGCTGCCGGGCAGGAACTGCAGCTGGTCACGCACCCAATGCAGGGAATCCGGGGTGGCGACGGCCTGGGCCAGGCTGAGCGCGGCGTCGCGACTCGGCGGCAGCTGTGCAAGCAAGGTCTCTTTCTGCTGCATGCGCTGCAGCTGCCAGCCGCCCAGCGCGCAGAACAACGCGGCCACCAGCACCGCCACTACCCAGCCGAAAACCGCCGTGTGCTGTCGCGTCATGACAAGCTGCCGCCAAGCGGGTGATATAGCACTGCCCTTCCACCCTTCGAGCCACGCATGAATGATTCGTTGAAGACCTTGCTGGTAATCGCGTTCTTGATCGTCATCGTCTGGAATCTTGGTGCCGGCCTCTATTACCTGATGATCGATCGCGGCCAGACCAAACGGACGGTCAATGCGTTGACGCGGCGTATCGCGCTGTCAGTGCTGCTGATCCTGCTGGTTGCGCTGAGCATCTACATGGGCTGGATCAAGCCGCATGGTGTGGGCGGCTGAACATCGCAGCAGCCGCTCTGCATTGCAGCGCGGCTGCCGATGCTTGTTACAGCACGTAGACAAACAGGAACAGCATCAACCACACCACGTCGACGAAGTGCCAATACCACGCGGCCGCTTCAAAGCCAAAGTGGTTGTCGCGAGTGAAGTGGCCCTTGGCTGCGCGGAACCACATCACGATCAGCATGATGGTGCCCAGCAGCACATGCGCACCGTGGAAGCCGGTCAGCATGAAGAAGGTCGAGCCGTAGATGCCTGATCCCAGTGTGAGGTTCAATTCCTTGTAGGCGTGGATGTATTCCTCGGCCTGGAAGAACAGGAACACGCAGCCCAGCAGCACTGTCGCCCCCAGCCAGATCAGCAGCTGCTTGCGGTTGCCCGCCTTCAGCGCGTGATGGGCGATGGTCAGGGTCACGCCCGAGGTCAGCAGGATCAGCGTATTGAGCAGCGGCAGGCCCCAGGCAGGAATGGTCTGGAAGGCGCCACCGATATCGGCCGGGCCGTTGGTCGGCCAAGCAGCGGAATAGCCATCCCACAGGTATTCGTTGGTGAGCACGCCATGGCCCTCACCACCGAGCCACGGCAGGCCCATGTTGCGGGTGTAGAACAGCGCGCCGAAGAAGGCAGCGAAGAACATCACCTCGGAGAAGATGAACCAGATCATCCCCATCCGGAACGAGCCATCCACCTGCCGGTTGTAGTTGCCACCCTCGGATTCGCGGATGACGTCGCCGAACCACAGGAACAGGGTGAACACCATCATCGCCACCCCGATGAAGAAGGCCGCGCGGCCCCAGCTGGCGTCGTTGAGCCAACTGGCTACCCCGACCATCATCACCAGCATCGCGATCGATCCTACAAACGGCCATTTGCTGCTGCTTGGCACGAAGTAGACATTGGGATCAGGGGTGTTATGGGCCATGGCGTTGCTTCCGGGTCCGTGATCAGGGAGCTGCGTGTGCGGCCGCCGCGGCAGATGCCGGGGTCAGCCGTTCGGTCAGCGCATCATTCTTGTAGAAGGTATAGGACAGGGTGATCGTGTTGACGTCGGCCGGCAGGTCCGGGTCGACGATGAAACGTACCGGCATGTCGCGTTTCTCACCGGCCTGCAGGGTCTGCGCGGTGAAGCAGAAACATTCTGTCTTGTTGAAGTAGCCCGAGGCACGGGCCGGTGCCACCGACGGCACCGCACTGCCAACCAGCGCGCGGTCACTGTCGTTGCGGGCGTAATACAGGGCTTCGTTCAACTCACCCGGCACCACGTCCATCGTCAGCTTTTCCGGATGGAAGGCCCACGGCAGCTTGGAATTGACGCCGCCATCGAACTCCACCCGCACGGTGCGCTTGCCGGTGGTCGCATGTGCATTGGCTTCGTGCGTGGTCGCGCCACGCTCAAGGCGCACGCCGAATACTTTTTCGCAGGCGATGCGGTACAGCGGCACCAGCGAGAAGGTCAGCACGAATACCGCCAACGCCACGCCAATCAGCCGGCCAAGGCCGGCATTGGGCTTGGGTGCGGGCGCCGGCGCGGTCAACTCGCCAGCACCCCGGACAGGATGAAGCCGACGTAGACCGCGACCGCGATCAGGCCGACCACCAGCGCGGTGCGCCGCGAACGGCGCCTGCGCAGTTCCAGTTCCTCAGCCTGCCATTGCTCGTTGCTGCTCATCGCAGGATTCCTCAATGGGTCACGTCGTCATGCGCAAGGTCGCCCGGCTTGATCACCGGCGGCACGGTGAAGGTATGCGCGGGCGCCGGCGACGGAATGGTCCACTCCAGGCCCTTGGCGCTTTCCCAGGCACGCGCTTCGGCACGCTTGCCGTTGCGCAGCGAGGACAGCAGGATCGCCGCCATCATGAACGGCGTGGCGAACATGCCGAATGCGCCAATCGAGCTGATCAGGTTCCAGTCGGCGAACACCGGGTTGTAGTCCGGGATGCGTCGCGGCATGCCGGCCAAGCCGAGGAAGTGCTGCGGGAAGAACAGCAGGTTGACGAACACCATCGTCCACCAGAAATGGAACTTGCCCCAGAACTCGTTGTACATGCGGCCTGTCCACTTCGGCCACCAGTAGTAGACCGCGGCAATCAGCGCCAATACCGCGCCGGTCACCAGCACGTAGTGGAAGTGCGCCACCACGAAATAGGTGTCGTGGTACTGGTAGTCGGCCGGCACGATGGCCAGCATCAGGCCGGAGAAACCGCCGATGGTGAACAGGATGACGAAGGCGATGGAGAACAGCATCGGCGTTTCAAACGTCAGCGAGCCCTCCCACATCGTGCTGACCCAGTTGAACACCTTCACCCCGGTCGGGATCGAGATCAGCATCGTGGCGAACATGAAGTAGATCTCGCCACCCAACGGCATGCCCACCGTGAACATGTGGTGGGCCCACACGATGAACGACAGGAAGGCGATGGCGGCGGTGGCATAGACCATCGCCTGGTAGCCGAACAGCGGCTTGCGGCTGAAGGTCGGCAGGATCTCGCTGACCACGCCGAATGCCGGCAGGATCATGATGTAGACCTCGGGGTGCCCGAAGAACCAGAAGATGTGCTGGAACATCACCGGGTCACCGCCACCGGCGGCATTGAAGAAGCTGGTGCCGAAGAACTTGTCGGTCAGCAGCATGGTCACCGCGCCAGCCAACACCGGCATCACCGCGATCAGCAGGAAGGCGGTGATCAGCCAGGTCCAGCAGAAGATCGGCATCTTCAGCAGGTCGATACCCGGTGCACGCATGTTGAG
>QFOV01000104.1 GCA_003248565.1 Stenotrophomonas sp. | reverse complement strand
GCTGGAGGAATACCAGTCCTCTTCGGCTTCCAGCGGCACCACCCAGCTGGGCGCGCTGCTGCGTGCACAGCTGAACGGCAACAAGTCCGAGTAATCGGCTTCCTGTTGTAGATTTGACCTGGCGGCCCGGACATCAGTCCGGGCCGTTTCAGGGTAAGACCCTGCCATTGACGAGTACGCAATGACCAAATCCGAATTGATCGAAATCCTCGCGCGCCACCAGGCGCACCTGAAGGCTGATGATGTCGATCTGGCGGTGAAGTCGTTGCTGGAAATGATGGGTGGGGCGCTGTCCTCCGGTGACCGCATCGAGATCCGCGGTTTCGGTAGTTTTTCCCTGCATTACCGCCCGCCGCGCCTGGGCCGCAACCCGAAGACGGGTGAGTCGGTTGCGCTGCCGGGCAAGCATGTTCCGCATTTCAAGCCGGGCAAGGAGCTGCGCGAGCGCGTCAGTTCGGTGGTGCCGCTGGAAAACGACCCTGCCTGAGTGCTCCTGGCTGGGTGTTGCGCAGCAGATTGACTGCTGCCATTTCTTCCGCTGAACGGTAAGCTACGGGCTCTTGTTACAGGAGTAAGCCGGCGCATGAAGACCGTTCGATTAGTGATTCTGCTGGCAGTGTTGATAGGCGGTCTGGTGATCGGCTCGCTCAACTCGCAGCCCATCGAAATCAGCCTTGCGTTCTGGGTGCTCAAAACCACCTCGGGTATCGCAATCATTGCATCGCTGTTGCTCGGCGCCTTGGTGGGCGGGGGCATGGTGATGGCGGCGCTGGTGGTGCCGATGTACACCAAACTGCGTCGCGCCAACAAAGCTGCTGCCCTGACGGCATCAGAACCTGCTGCGCCTGCCGCGCAGACGCCTTCTCCTTTTGACGGACGCTGAGCAACGATGGCCTTCATCAGTGAGTGGTTCTGGTTTTTCCTGTGCCTGCCGGTTGCCGCGATCGCCGGCTGGGTGATTGGTCGTCGCAGTGGCCAACGCCACAGCGAGAATCAGGTCACCCGACTTTCCAGTACCTATTTCCGTGGCTTGAACTATCTGCTCAACGAGCAGCCGGACAAGGCCATCGAGTTGTTCCTGCATATTGCGGAACTGGACAAGGAAACCTTCGAGACCCAGGTTGCGCTGGGACACCTGTTCCGTCGTCGTGGTGAAGTGGACCGGGCGATCCGTCTGCACCAAGGTCTGGTCAATCGCAATGACCTGAGTGACACGCAGCGTGTGCAGGCCTTGCTTGCGCTCGGCGAGGACTATATGAAGTCCGGCCTGCTGGATCGTGCCGAAACCGTATTCACCGAGTTGGCGCAGCTCGACCAGCGTGCCCCGCAGGCCTTGAAGCATCTGATCGGCATCTACCAGGCCGAGCGCGATTGGGAAAAGGCCATCGAGAACGCAACCCGCTATGAAGCGGTCACTGACGAGCCGATGGGCAAGCTGATCGGGCAGTTTGAATGCGAACTGGCCGAGCGTTACCGTGCGGCCGGGCGGTTGGATGACGCGCGTGCGGCGATCAATCGGGCCAATGTCGCCGATGCGATGAGCGTGCGCGCAGGCATCATCGAAGGTCGCCTGGAAAGCGATTTCGGCAACGACGAAGCGGCCGTGCGCGCGTTTGAGCGGGCGGCGCGCAATGATCCGGACTATCTGCCCGAAATCCTGCCGCAGTTGCTGAAGAACTACCGCAATGTCGGTGATCTCGCAGGCGCACGTGCGTTCCTGGCTGAGATGACCGAGCACTACCGCGGCATCGCGCCGGTGTTGGCGCTCACCCGCTTGATGGAAGAGCAGGAGGGGCCCGCACCTGCACGCGCCTATCTGGGGCGCCAGCTCAAGGATCGGCCATCGGTGCGCGGTGAGTCCGCCTTGATCGATCTGACCTTGGCCGAAGGTGCTGATCCGGTCGCCACCCTGCAGGACCTCAAGCACATCACCGATCAGTTGCTGGTCCGCAATCCAGCCTATCGCTGCACGCGTTGCGGCTTCGGTGCGCGGACGCACCACTGGCAGTGTCCCAGCTGCAAGGAGTGGGGTACGGTCAAGCCGCTATTGAACTTCGCGGTGCTCTGAGTGCCGGGACCGCATTACTGGTTGGTGCTGCTGGTGCTGGCTACCGCAGCAGCGGTAACCTGGCTGGCGATCCGCTATGCGCGCTGGCAGCAATTGATCGACCAGCCTGGTGAGCGTCGCAGTCACATCGTATCGACTCCCCGCGGCGGCGGCATCGGCATTGTGGTTTCACAACTGCTGGCCTGCGCGTTGGGTGCTGTGTGGTTGCCGGGCCATGCGCTCGTGCTGTTGGTGTTCGCGCTTGGCCTGTTGATGGTGGCGGGAATCGGCTGGTGGGACGATCACCGTTCGCTGCCCGCGTTGCCACGGCTATGCGTTCACTTGTTGGCCGGACTGATGCTGGCGGTATTGGTATGGTTGGGCACCGGTAGTCTGCTGAAGGCCGTGTTCTGTTTTGGACTGGCCGTGTCGCTGGTGAACATCTGGAACTTCATGGATGGCATCAATGGCTTGGCCACTACCCAGGCCATCCTGGTCGGGCTGGGGGCGGCATGGATGCTGCCGGCGCCCTATGCGTTGTCCGGCTGGGTGCTGGCAGCAGGTTGTGCGGGATTCCTGCCATTCAACTTTCCCCGGGCTCGGATTTTCATGGGTGACGTGGGTAGTGGCGCGCTTGGCTATCTGGTGGCCGGTCTGCTGGCGCTTGGGCTGAGTGTTACCGACAGGGCACCGGTACTGTGGGTGATGTTGCCGGCGGTATTTCTGGCGGATTCGGGCTTCACGTTGTTTTCACGAATGCTGAAAGGCGAGCAATGGATGCAGCCGCATACCCAGCATCTGTATCAACGCTTTGTGAAGCGTGAATACAGTCACGCAGCTGTTACGCTGGGGTATTCGCTCTTCAGCCTTGTGGGGCTTACACTTGCAGCGCAATTTTCAAGGCTTCCCCTAGGTTGGGGGTGGGCAGGGGGTGTTACCTGGCTGGGTGCTACGGCACTGGCATGGGCCCTTCTGCGTGCGAAGGCACTTAATTAAGGACAGAGTTCTTTATGGCGTCTTGGTTCGAGCGCTTTGTTGGCGGTGGTCCACGCTATGCGGTAATGCTTCACGACCTGGTGATGGTCTGGTTGTGCTGGCAGTTACTGCTGATGGCACGCTTTGCCTTGCTGGATGCCGGTCCCGTGCATCCCTGGTTTTCGCTCGATGTTGCGGCGGTCATTGCGATCCAGGCGGTCGCGTTCTGGAAGGTTGGGCTGTACCGGGGGCTGTGGCGATTTGCGTCGGTTGCCGACCTGATCAATATCTTCAAGGCCAGCTTCATCGGGCTGCTGGCGATAGTCATGGTGTTTTCCTATCGCCGCTTGGAAGGTATTCCAATATCTGTGTTGGTGGTTTACCCCTTCGCGTTGTCCGCGATGCTGGGTGGTCCCCGCCTGCTTTACCGAGCATGGAAGGACTACCAGGCACAGCATTCGGATGCCCGCGCGCGGCGCGTGCTGGTGTTGGGGGCCGGTCAGGCTGCCGAGTCCCTGATCAAGGACCTGCGTCGGTCCGGCGACTATGAGCCGGTGGGCTTGCTGGATGACTCCCCGCACCTGCAGGGGGCTTGGTTGCACGGCGCGGCAATTCTCGGCACCTTGGACGAGGTTGCGGTGGTTGCCAAGGAGACCAGCGCCAAACTGCTGGTCATTGCGATTCCCACGCTTGATGCCGCGGGCATGCAGCGGGTGGTAGCACTTTGTGAGAGCACCGGTTTGCCGTTCCGCACGGTTCCGCGATTGACCGATATTCTGGAAGGCAGCTCGCTGCCAGGTCAGCTCAAGGAAGTCGCCATCGAAGACCTGCTTGGGCGCAAGCCCATCCTGCCGGATTGGGAGCTGCTGCGCAGCTGGCTGCGCGGGCGTACCGTGCTGGTGACTGGTGGTGGTGGTTCCATTGGTTCGGAGCTTTGCCGTCAATGTGCGCGGCATGGCGTATCGCGCATCGTGGTCCTGGAAATCAGCGAGCTGCTGATGATCAATATCCAGGCGGAGCTGAGCAGGAGCTTCCCGGATCTGGACGTTCATGGTGTGCTGGGCGATTGCGGCGATCCTGCAGTGATCCGCCACGCGCTGCATAGCTACAACCCCGATACCGTGTTCCATGCTGCGGCTTACAAGCAAGTGCCGTTGTTGGAGGCGCAATTGCGCGAAGCAGTGCGCAACAACACCTTGTCGACCGAATGCGTTGCCACCGCCTGCATTGAGTCGCGGGTTGAGAACTTCGTCTTCATTTCGACCGACAAGGCGGTTGATCCGGCCAATGCTTTGGGCGCAACCAAGCGCTACGCCGAGATGATCTGCCAGAGCTTGAACCGGCGCAGCGCCCACACCCGCTTTGTCACCGTTCGTTTCGGCAATGTGCTGGGCTCGGTGGGGAGCGTGGTGCCGATGTTCCGTGAGCAGATCCGCAAGGGCGGCCCGATTACCGTCACCCATCCCGATGTAAGTCGCTATTTCATGACGATTCCGGAGGCCTGTCTGTTGATTCTGCAGGCGGCGGCTTCGTCCTCACGTGGGGCGATCTACATGTTGGACATGGGCGAGCCGGTGTTCATCCGCCATCTTGCCGAGCAGATGATCCGGCTGGCGGGCAAGCAGCCCGGGATCGATGTTCCCATCGTCTACACCGGCTTGCGCCCGGGGGAGAAACTGCACGAGAGCTTGTTCTACGCCGACGAGAACTGCCAGCCGACGGCGCATCCGAAAGTAATGGCCGCAGGGGTGCGCGAGTTCTCTCCAGAGTTGGTATTGAACAACGTGGCGGCACTCCGGAAGGCTGTTGCAGCCTATGATGTGGAGGCGATGCGCACTATCCTTTCGGCAACGATTCCCGAATTCATGTCTGCCGAAGACGTGACGGAACAGTCGGCGGGGGGCAATATTGTTCCGTTTCCCAACTCCAAAGAAGGTGGAAGAAGTCACTGATGCACGGTCGAATCAAAAAAGCGGTATTCCCCGTTGCCGGGCTTGGAACGCGCTTCCTGCCAGCCACTAAAACCGTGCCGAAGGAAATGCTGCCGATCATTGATCGGCCGTTGATCCAGTACGCGGTTGATGAGGCGATCGAGGCCGGTTGCGATACGTTGATCTTCATCACCAACCGCTACAAACATGCGGTCGCTGACTACTTCGACAAGGCCTACGAACTGGAGCAGAAGCTGGAGCGCGCTGGCAAGCAGGAGCAGCTGGAGCTGATTCGGCACGTTTTGCCCAAGGGCGTGCGTGCGGTGTTCGTGACCCAGACCGAAGCGCTTGGTCTTGGCCATGCCGTGCTGTGTGCCAAAGCGATCGTTGGGGATGAGCCGTTCGCGGTGCTGTTGCCGGACGACCTGATCTGGAACCGCGGCGACGGCGCGCTCAAGCAGATGGCCGATCTCAACGCTGCCACCGGCGCCAGCGTCATTGCGGTGGAAGACGTGCCGCACGACAAGACCGGTAGCTACGGCATCGTTGCCACCGACAAGTTCGATGGTCGCAAGGGGCATATCAGCCAGATCGTCGAAAAGCCCAAGCCGGAGGACGCGCCGAGTGACCTGGCAGTGGTTGGCCGCTATGTACTCAGCCCGAAGATCTTCGAGTTGCTGGAGGCCACCGGCACCGGCGCAGGTGGCGAGATCCAGCTGACCGATGCGATCGCGCAGCTGCTCAAGACCGAGCAGGTAGATGCGTATCGCTTTGAAGGTACGCGTTTTGACTGCGGCACCCATCTGGGCCTGATCGAGGCGACCGTGCGCTTCGCGTTGGAGAACGAGAAGCTGGCAGGGCCGGCTCGGGCGGCGATGCAGAAGATGCTGGCGGAGTAAGCGCCGGGAGTATTCTGCAGGCTGACGCCATCTGTCAGCCCAATGAAGTGGAGAAGCAGCCGCAAGGCTGCTTTTCTGTTTCTGGCGCATCGCGATGAGCCATGCAAAAAAGAAGGCGGCCTTCAGGCCGCCTTCTTCAATCAACAGCGCAGCAGATCACTTACAGCGACTCGAAAATACCCGCCGCGCCCATGCCGGTGCCAATGCACATGGTGACCATGCCGTACTTCTGCTGGCGACGACGCAGGCCGTGCAGCAGGGTCGCGGTACGGATCGCGCCGGTGGCGCCCAGCGGGTGGCCCAGGGCGATGGCGCCGCCCAGCGGGTTGATCTTGGACGGGTCCAGGCCGCAATCACGGATCACCGCCAGCGACTGCGCGGCAAAAGCTTCATTGAGCTCGATCCAGTCCAGCTGGTCCTGGCTCAGGCCGGCCTGCTTCAGTGCCTTCGGAATTGCTGCGATCGGGCCGATGCCCATCACTTCCGGGCGCACGCCGGCGACCGAGAAGCTGACGAAGCGGGCCAGCGGGGTCAGGCCGTAGTCCTTGATCGCCTGCTCGGAGGCCAGTAGCACTGCACCGGCACCATCGCTCATCTGCGAGGAGTTGCCTGCCGTCACCGAACCGCCGAACTGGCCGTTGCGGAACACCGGGCGCAGCTTGGCCAGGCCTTCTGCGGACGAATCCAGACGCGGACCTTCGTCGGTATCGGCCAGCTTGTTGCGGGTGATGATGCGCTTGCCGTCGGCCAGGTCAGGCAGGTGCGAGACGATGTCGTAGGGGCTGATCTCGTCCTTGAACTCGCCGTTCTGGATCGCGGCGATGGCCTTCTGGTGCGAGGCCAGGGCGAACGCGTCCTGTTCTTCGCGCGAGACCTTCCATTCCTCGGCGACCTTCTCGGCAGTGATGCCCATGCCGTAGGCAATGGCGACGTGGTCGTTGTCGAACACGCTCGGTGCCATCGCGATCTTGTTGCCCATCATCGGCACCATCGACATCGACTCGGTGCCGCCGGCCAGCATCAGGTCGCTGTTGCCCAGACGGATCTGGTCAGCAGCCATGGCCACGGCCTGCAGGCCGGACGAGCAGAAACGGTTCACCGTCTGCGCGGCGATGGTGTTCGGCAGGCCGGCCAGCAGCACGCCGATGCGCGCCACGTTCATGCCTTGCTCGGCTTCGGGCATGGCGCAGCCGATGATGGCGTCATCGATGCGGTTGACGTCCACGCCCGGGGCCTGTGCGACCACGGAACGGAGCACGTGGGCGAGCATGTCGTCCGGACGGGTGTTGCGGAACATGCCCTTGGGCGCCTTGCCAACCGGGGTGCGGGTGGCGGCGACGATGTAGGCGTCCTGGATTTGCTTGGTCATTGCAGTGATCTCTTCAATAGGTGTGAGCGTGAGGGCGGGCGGGGGCAGCGCTGGCAGCGCCGCCCCGAAGCACGCTCACTCAGTTCCGCAGCGGCTTGCCGGTGGTCAGCATGTGCGCGATACGGGCCTGGGTCTTTTCCTGCTGGGCCAGTTCGACGAAGTGCTTGCGCTCCAGGGTCAGCAGCCACTCTTCGTCGACCACGCTGTTGCGGTCGACCTTGCCGCCGCACAGCACGGTGGCGATGCGCTCGGCGATCTCGTAGTCGTAGGGGCTGATGAAGCGGCCTTCCAGCATGTTGACCAGCATCATCTTGAAGGTGGCAATGCCAACGTCGCCGGCCACGCGGATGCGGCGTGCCGGCATCGGCGGACGGTAGCCGCCTTCGGCCAGCGCGGTGACTTCGGCCTTGGCGATGTGCAGCAGCTCGAAGCTGTTGAACACGACCTTGTCGGTGCCGCGCATCAGGCCCAGCTCCTTGGCGTTGACCGCCGAGTTGGAGACCTTGGCCATGGCGACGGTTTCGAAGGTCTTCTTCAGCTCGGCGAACACGTCGCCGTCCGGACCGGCCGCCTGCGAGGCGCGCACGGCAATTTCCTTCAGGCCGCCACCGGCCGGCAGCAGGCCAACGCCGGCCTCCACCAGGCCGATGTAGCTCTCCAGCGCCGCAACCGACTTGGCTGCATGCATCTGGAATTCGCAGCCGCCGCCCAGCGCCAGGCCGCGCACCGCGGTGACGACGGGCACGGTGGCGTACTTGATGCGTTGGCTGGTGCGCTGGAAGTTGGCAACCATCGCCTCGAACTCGGCGAACTTGCCGGCCTTCAACGCGCCCAGTGCGCCGGACAGATCGGCACCGGCGGAGAAAGGCTCCTTGTTCTGCCAGATCACCACGCCCTTGAACTGCTTCTCGGACAAGGCAATCGCGTGCTGGATGCCGTCCAGGACCTGGTCGGAGACGGTGTTCATCTTGGTCTTGAAGCTGATGATGCCGATGCCGTCGCCGTCGGTCCACAGACGGATGCCGTCGTTCTCGAACACGGTTTCGCCCTGCGCGAATTTCTCGCCCAGCAGCGCATCCGGGAAGCGCTGGCGCTGGTACACCGGCAGTGACGAGCGCGGCACCAATGCATTCTGCGACGGGCTGTAGCTGCCTTCTGCGGCATGCACGCCGTCACGGCCGTCCAGCACCCAGGCCGGCAGCGGGGCATTGCTCATGCTCTTGCCGGCCGCGATGTCGTCGGCGATCCACTGCGCCACCTGCTTCCAACCGGCAGCCTGCCAGGTCTCGAACGGGCCCAAGGACCAGCCGTAACCCCAGCGGATGGCCAGGTCGACGTCGCGCGCGGTTTCGGCGATGTCGGCCAGGTGGTAGGCGCTGTAATGGAACAGGTCACGGAACGTCGCCCACAGGAACTGCGCGTGCGGGTGCTGGCTTTCGCGCAGCTTGGCGAACTTCTCGGCCGGGTTCTTGATCTTCAGGATCTCGACCACTTCCGGTGCGGCGACGCGGTCGGCCGGACGGTAGTCCTGCTTCTCAAGGTCGACGACCATGATGTCCTTGCCGACCTTGCGGAAGATGCCGGCGCCGGTCTTCTGGCCCAATGCACCCTTGCCGATCAGCGCGCCCAGCCAAGCCGGCGCGTTGAAGTACTTGTGCCACGGGTCGTCGGGCAGGGTGTCGCCCATGGTCTTGATGACGTGGGCCATGGTGTCCAGGCCGACCACGTCGGAGGTGCGATACGTAGCCGACTTCGGGCGGCCGACCAGTGGCCCGGTCAGGCCGTCCACTTCGTCAAAGCCCAGGCCGAACTGCTGGGTGTGGTGGATGGTCGACAGGATCGAGAACACGCCGATGCGGTTGCCGATGAAGTTCGGGGTGTCCTTGGCGTAGACCACGCCCTTGCCCAGGTTGGTGGTCAGGAAGGTTTCCAGACCTTCCAGCACCGACTTGTCGGTGGTCTTGGCCGGGATCAGCTCGGCCAGGTGCATGTAGCGCGGCGGGTTGAAGAAATGCACGCCGCTGAAGCGGTGGCGCAGTTCTTCCGGCAGCACGTCGGCCAGCTTGTTGATGCCCAGGCCCGAGGTATTGGAGGCCAGTACCGCGTGTTCGTTCACGAACGGCGCGATCTTCTTGTACAGGTCCTGCTTCCAGTCCATCCGTTCGGCGATGGCTTCGATGATCAGGTCGCAGTCGCGCAGCTGCTCCAGGCCGGAGTCGTAATTGGCCGGGGTGATGGCTTCGGCCAGCGCCTTGCTGGCCAGCGGGGCCGGGCTCAGCTTGCCGAGGTTGGCAATGGCCTTGAGCACGATGCCGTCGGCAGGACCTTCCTTGGCGGCCAGGTCGAACAGCACGGTGTCGACGCCGGCATTGGTCAGGTGGGCGGCGATCTGCGCACCCATGACGCCTGCGCCAAGTACGGCGGCGCGGCGGACAAGCAGGGAATTGGACATATCGATAAACCTTTGGTCTGCGATGACGGTTGGATCAGGGAACGGCGGGGGAGGTCGGATTACGCACGCTGGCGCGGAACCCGGCTTCGGCGAAATGGATCAATTCCTGCGCGGCCTTGCTGCGGTGCTCGGCCTCGCTGATGTTGTGCGGACGCTTGATCAGCCCGAAATCGGCCATGGCATAGGTCAGCGAACCGGCCAGGAAGTCCAGGCGCCAGTACAGCTCTTCCTTGCTCAGGCCCGGGATGCAGGCGTCGATGGCCTTGCCGAACTCGCGCAGCACGTGGCCGTAGTGATCGGACAGGAACTTGCGCAGGTTGTCGTTCTTCTCCGCATAGGCGCGGGCGATGACGCGGACGAAGGCGCCGCCGCTCTGGCGGTCCTGGGCCAGGGCCAGGGCGGGCTCGACGAAGGCTGCCAGCACCGCGCGCAGGTCGCCGGGCTGGCTGCTGCGTGCCAGCTGCAGCTGGCCCAGGCGGGCGGCGGTCATCTCGTCCATGCGGCGGCGAAACACTTCATTGACCAGGTTGTCCTTGGACCCGAAGTGGTAGTTGACCGCAGCAATGTTTACATCGGCGTGACTGGTCACCTGGCGCAGGGAGGTGCCGGCAAAGCCGTATTGGGCGAACAGTTCCTCGGCCGCGCCGAGGATGCGGTCCTTGGTGGAGAAGCTGGCGGGTTTGCCCATGGCTGGCTCAATCAATCAAACGATTGTTTGGATCCTACGCCCGGCCGCCCGCTCGGGTCATGCTGCGGCGCAGCATCATTCATCTGCCGCTGTGCAAACGTCGGGGTCACCCGGTAGAATTAGCCACCGCAATTCAGGCTAAGCCCGCGTCCGCACGCGGGTTTTTTCATGTACCCTCGGGCCGACCGGCCCACTACCGGAGAATTTCCATGGCGCTCGAGCGCACTCTTTCCATCATCAAGCCCGACGCCGTTGCCAAGAACGTGATCGGTGAAATCTACGCCCGCTTCGAAAAGGCCGGTCTGAAGGTTGTCGCTGCAAAGTACAAGCAGCTGTCGCGCCGTGAAGCCGAAGGCTTCTACGCCGTGCACCGCGAGCGTCCGTTCTTCAACGCGCTGGTCGAGTTCATGATCTCCGGC
>QFOV01000103.1 GCA_003248565.1 Stenotrophomonas sp. | reverse complement strand
GCTCTACTGAGTGACGCGTTGCAGCTTGCGCCAGTGGATGATGTTTACGCTGGCAATGGCTTCATCATAACGACGACCGGTAGCTTGACGAAGACGGCTGCCACAATCAGCAGCCTGGCTGGCTTGACTTTGATTGATCCCGTACAGGCAAACGCAACGTTTACACTGAGCAAGCCCGCGGATCAGATTGTGCTGCGGCTGAGCGGCGCTGAGAACGCCCTGGGCGTCCAGATTCGCGTGTTTGACGTCGACGGAAACATTCTTCACCAGCAGGCCGTCTTTGGCGATGCCACCGCGAGACATGTTGCAATCTTCAACTGGAGCAAGAGCGGCTTGGCGGATATCGGTTCGTTCACCGTGGTCGCAATGAGCGCAAGCGTGACCTTGGATTCCTTCAGTCAGTATGTGGCGACACATGCTGCGGATGAGCGCGACCGCAATCTGATCGATATCCTGACAGAGACATTTTATGGTTCAGGAGCGGATGACATCGTGTCCATGTCGCAGTACGCGCAAACATACTTTGGACAGGCTGCTGCGGCTGTTCATGGCGGTGCTGGGACGGACACCTTGAAGCTTCTGGGTACCAATCATGTGCTGGACCTGACGGCGGCGGGTGCCAAGATCAGTTCAGTCGAGGTCATTGATCTGACGGGTTCAGGAAATAATGTTCTGACGCTGAATCTTTCGGACGTTCTACGCAATGGTGGCACGGACATCTTCCATGCTGGCGATGCGGCTCGCGTGCAGATGATGGTCAAGGGTAATCCGGGCGACAGGGTAAATCTAAGCGATCTTCTCGTCGGTGGTGTCGATCATGGTGATTGGATGAAGGGTGCCGCTATTGTGATCGATGGGGTCATATACGAAGCTTTCCAGCACTCATCCCTGGCTGCGGAATTGCTGGTGCAGCAGGGCGTGAGCGTATCGGTGAGCAACTCGACGGCCGTGGGGGCTGGCGCGTTCTCTGTTGCCGCGGTAGCCGTAGGCGTATCGGATGTTCTGGTGACGGCAGACGAAGAGTTATTCGCATCGTCGATGTCGCCGTGCGAAAGGAACGTGACTGTGGTAAATGATTTTTATCCAAATCCTGGATATGGGTCCGCGTTGGATACGCAGGATTACCAGCTGGAAGCCTGCTGATGGAGTGCGGCAGCGGCAGTTCATGGCCGCTGCCAGTTGCTGAGAATGACGCCAGCTACAGAGTTCGTGTGGTAGCAAGCGCTGTAACGGCGGGGGCGGCGTCGCCAACAGCACGCGGTGCAGGGCGCGATGCTCCCAGTGATGTGAGCACCACTGGGTATGGAGGCTGAGCTCCGCAGGAGCGGCAACCTTTATTGGCGCTAATGGCTGATTGCAGTCCGCGGGCCGTTGCTTGAGTCCCTTCTGACTTGCACAGGCCAAGCGGGCATCGCCTTGGCGGTAGGATCACTTTCGTTGATTGCATGCTTCGGCGCACCGGGGGATGTGTCCGCGCTGTTCGAGCCGTGCCCGCGGATTCGTTTCGCGCCTACCGGCTGAGGCCGAACTTGCTTGATACGTGGCAATTAACCGAGGGAAGGGTTGCTTGCAGCATCGCCTGCCTTGGTGCGGGATTGTAGAGCACCTGATCAGGCCCCTGTTGACCGCGGGCGCACCGGCTAGGCTTTCGGAGATGGATTCAATCATCGCGTTGAGACTTTGCGCGGTTGGCTGCTGGACTGTCTTCCACCGTCCACAGCGCCCGCTTCGGGGGGGCTGATAAGCCGCAGATTTGGGTATCACAAGGTATCTGTAGCGCTGCCGAGCACGGCGCACTCGAGGTGACATTCTGCTCAATATGCTCTTCCAGCGCGAACAATCCCGAGTGCGTTGTGCTTACGTTGGCTACGAGCAGGAGATAGCTGCACTTCGACACAGTGCCACGTTGGGATTTCGCGACCATCAGCTGCGTTTTCTATTCTTATCAAGTTTGAAACTAATTGCAATTCATGAGTGTCATTTTAAGTGCCGCGCATCCCATGTAATGAATCTGTTTGCCAGCGGTGGGGATGGGGGATCTGCGCACTTGCCTGTTCCGGTATTAAGTGTGAAACCGATGGTGACTCATATCAGGGCAGGTATGTCGAATGGCAATTGACGCCGCGGCCGCTGATTAGGTTGCTTGAAGCGTCGGACTGTTTTTTTTCTCAGTGATGGATCGAGTTCGATGCCGTGCAGTTGGTGCGACGAAGTGGCGATCTGGAATATCTCAAGGTGTTGTATTTGATAGAAATTATGGTGGACTGGATGGCTTCGAAGCCCGCGTGTGACGATGATGTGCTGATTGCATGCATGCGTGGGGTTGTTGTTGAAAGCGGTTTGGATGATAGAAACTTTTGCTGTGGTTGCGTATTTCATATTTGAAACCTGAAGAGAAAATACAGCTCTCATTTTCTTTGTATGACGAGGTTTGGGACCTGTCCTATTCAAGGCTGGAATTGCGACGGCAATAATTTCCCCATTGATGAATCTGGCATCGAGCAGTCAGTTCAAACTATATGGTGTCTGAAATATCGACTCCGCCAATCAAGTCATGATCATTCAGGTGGTTCAGCGATGAAAGCAAGTATCTCTGTAGTCAGTGATAAAGTCATTGTTTCCAATAATCCGCTGGGCGATGCCAAGAGTGGCAGATCTGTTCACGTGAAAGCAGTCCGGGGTGGACGGTATCTGCTCGCCGAGGGCGACACTGCTGTGGGTCCCGAGAACATTACCGTCAAGCGCGTAGGTAAGAACCTGCATGTTGCTCTGGAAGGCACAGACCCGGATCAGCCAGAGCTGATCATTGAGAGTTTCTTTGATACCGACGGCCAGTTGGTCGGCTTGGGTGAAGATGGTCTTTACCACGAGTACATCGCCGCCGACGGCGACACCGATAGCGCAGCCCCGTTTCTGATGGAGGGTGTGTCTTCGCCATTGGCGTTGGGTGCCCCGCAGCTCGCTGGCTTTGGCGAAGGTTTGATCGTGGCAGGTGCAGGCCTGTTGCCGTGGGCACTGGCCGGGGTCGCCGGCCTGGCCGGCGGTGCCATCATCGAGCACAACAAGGGCGGAGACAGCAGGCCAGAGGACACCACTGCACCAGAGAACAAGGGCATTGGTTCGATCATCGATGACAAGGGGCCGCTCAAGGGCAGCATCAATACCGGCGACGTGACGGACGACAACCGCCCTACGCTGGGAGGCTCGGGCCAGGACCCCGGTGACCAGGTCGTGGTGATTGATAACGGAAAGGTCGTTGGCGAAGTGATCGTTGACGGCGATGGCAACTGGAGCTTTACCCCGGAGGTGGATCTTGGCGACGGTGAGCATTCGCTGCAGATCGTGGTCAAGGACCCATCCGGTAACAGTTCGGCTCCATCCGAGGAAATCGTGATCGTCATCGACACCAGCGCGCCAGCCAAGCCGGGCGTTGAGAGCATCATTGATGATCAAGGGCCTGTCACCGGCCTAGTGGAGAATGGCGGCTTTACTGACGACAAACAACCGACATTGGCGGGCAGGGGAGACGCCGGGGATATCGTTACCATCATCGACAATGGCCACGTCATTGGCGAAGTGGAGGTCGGTGGAGATGGCGCCTGGAGCTTCACCCCCGAAGCGCTGCTGAGTGAAGGCGAGCATGTTTTCGAGGTTGTTGCTACTGACCCGGCCGGCAACAGTTCCGAGCTGTCGGATGGTTATGTGGTGATTGTTGACACCACGCCGCCGTACAATTCGGGTATTGGTGGCATTGTCGACGATCAGGGCACAATTACCGGCCCGATCATCAACGGTGGTCATACCGACGATACGCAGCCCATGCTTACCGGCAAGGGCGATGCCGGCGAAACGATAACCGTGCTCGATAACGGCAGCGTGCTCGGTGAGGTGCAGGTGGACGATGACGGCAGCTGGACCTTCACCCCGCGCGAACCCCTGGGCGAAGGCGAGCACTCCTTCGAAGTAGTGGTCACTGATCCGTCCGGCAACAGCAGTGGCCCGTCCGATGAGTTTGTGATCATCGTTGACACCGCCCCGCCCTCCAAGCCGGCTATCGATAGCATCGTTGACGATCAAGGTGTTATCACTGGTCCGATCAGCAATGGTGGCGTTACCGACGATACCCGTCCAACGTTGTGGGGTAGGGGCGAGGCTGGTGACACCGTCACCATCATCGATAATGGCAAGGCCGTTGGCGAAGTGCAGGTGGACGATAATGGGATCTGGACGTTCACTCCGGAGGAGGCGTTGAGCGAAGGTGAGCACGCCTTTGCAGTTGTGCTCACGGACCCCGCTGGCAACAGCTCCGAGCTGTCGGACGAGTACGTGATCAATCTGGACAGCCGGCTGCCAGAAAGACCGATGATCGAGACGGTATACGACGATCAGGGCGACAAGACCGGTTTCCTGAGCACGGGTGAGGCAACTGATGATGCCAAGCCGACGATCGAAGGGCGCGCTGACCCAAATACCATTGTCATCATCAGGAGTGGCGAAACCGAGATCGGTCGTGTGCCGGCAGATTCGGAAGGCCGGTGGACGTTTGAGCCGTCGCTGCCATTGGAGCGGGGTACGTATAAGCTGACTGCCGTGGCCGTGAACGAGGCCGGGACAGCCAGCAAGCCTTCGGACGGCTTCGATCTGGTGCTGGTCGGCCAAGGCTCGCCCGCAGCCCCAGCGATCACGTCGGTGGTCGATGACGTTGGTGCCATCATCGGCAACATCCAGAAGCATGGCATTACCGATGATGCACGCCCGACCATCAAGGGCACCGCACAACCAGGCACCACCGTGTCGGTCTACATTGACGGGGTGCTTTCCGGCACTGCCGAGGTTGCAGAAAATGGAGTGTGGATTTACAGCCTGACAGTCGACCTGGTTGACGGTCTGCACAATATCACCGCGAGTGCGAGCGACGGTGAGGGCAACAACAGCCCGGAAACTGGAAAGTATCCGATCAACGTCGACACCACACCCGCAAGCAAGCCGGGGTCGGACAATGCCATACTGTTTGACGACGCGGGCAGTGTGACCGGCCCGATCGTCAACGGCACCGTGACCGATGATGCTACGCCTACCTTTGAGGGCAAGGGCGAGTCGAACGGAACTGTGATCATCTATGACAACGGCGAGGAAATCGGTCGCGTTCAGAGTGACGTCAATGGCGACTGGAGCTTTAGTCCTTCACCTGGTCTGGGTGATGGCAACCACAGTCTCGACTACGAAGTGGTGGATCAGGCCGGTAACGTGAGCCTGAAGTCCGATCCGATAGATTTCGTGGTCGATACCAAGGACGTATCGGTCAGCATCGATGGCGCAATCGACAATGCGGGCAGCATTACTGGCGAAATCGGCAAGAATGGCGTCACTGACGACGTAACCCCGACGCTGCATGGCAAGGGCACTATTGGTGGTACGGTCAAAGTCTATGAAGGCGACGAGGTGTTGGGTGAGGCGGTAGTGGATGCGGAAGGCAGGTGGAGTATCACTCCTGTCGTACCGTTGAGCGAAGGAGTACACAGCCTGACGGCGACGGTTACCACCACTGCCAATGGTGAGAGCGGGCGCGTTGGTCCGTTTGAGCTGATCGTAGACCTGACCCCGCCGAACGTGCCGACGATTGAAGAGATCAATGATGATGTCGGTGCATTGCAGGGCGCATTGAGTCACGGGCAGCACACGGATGACGCTACACCGACGTTGTCGGGCAAGGCAGATGCAGGCACGAAAGTGAATATCTACGACAAGGGCAGCCTGCTGGGTAGCACTGTGGCCAATCCAAATGGCGATTGGAGCTTCACCCCGAGCCCACCGTTGCTCAATGGCGTACACGACTTCACGGTCACAGCCAAGGACAAGGCTGGCAATGAGAGTGACGCGTCAGCGGTGTTCGCGGTTGTGGTCGACACGCTTGCGCCGGATGCGCCGATCATCGAGACCGTATACGACGACACGGGCTCCAGGACCGGCGACTTGAGTGAGGGCGAGACGACTGATGACGTTCACCCAACTGTCAGCGGGAAGGCCGAGGCAAATAGCACGGTTGTCATCAAGGATCGCGGAACCGAGATTGGTCGTGTGGTTGCGGATGTAGACGGAAATTGGGTATTCGAGCCGACTGAAGCACTGGCAGGCGGAGAGCACGAGTTGAGCGCAGAGGCTATTGACGGCGCAGGTAACACTAGCCTGCCCTCCAACCAGTTCAGGTTCTCGGTAGACAACGCGACTCCCACCACGCCAAAGATAACCAGCATCCGCGACGACGTTGGCGTGTACACAGGAATCCTGCTGAACGGCGGAAGCACCGATGACGCCATGCCTACGATCGGTGGCAGTGGCAAGGCAGGCGACACCATCGAGATCCGGATGGATGGGCTTCTGCTTGGTAGCGCTTCGGTTGGCGACAACAACCGCTGGAGCTTCACTCCGACAACTCCGGTGGCTGATGGAGTGCACGTGTTTACTGCCACCGCGGTAAGTGCAGGTGGTGCTGAAAGTGAGATCAGCAACAGCTATCAGATCCGCGTCGACACGGTCTCTCCAGACGCCCCTGTCATCGAGTCGGTACATGACAATGCGGGTGTTTGGATCGGAGATCTCGTGAACGGGCAGACAACCGATGATCGCACGCCGACGTTCGCTGGCAAGGCGGAAGAAAACTCGACCATCCTGGTAATGAATCATGGTGAGGAGGTTGGTTTCGCCACCGTTGATGGGGATGGCAACTGGACGTACTCGCCTGGGCCGCTCGCATATGGCCAGCACAGCTTCACCTTCATTTCTTTCGATGTTGCGGGCAACTTGAGCGACGCATCGAAGGTATGGGCGGTGGTAGTTGCGCCGGCAGTCCATTCGACGGGTGACAGTTCTGTAGGCGATGCAATGCCCTCCATGCAGGAGCTGCTGATGGATGGCGATATGGAGATGTTCAGTGCCGTTGCCAGTGTTGCCGATGTCGCAGAGTCCTCGTCGCCTGCTTCATTTGAAGTCTCCAGTGAGGCCAGGTTGCATGACAGCTGGACAGGAAAAACCTGCGTCATGCAAGGCGGCGCCGATTGGCCGGCTCGTGGCGAGATTTTTGAAGTCACTCTACTGGAGCAGAGCTGATCGACTGATCTGATCGTCGAGAGGGTTTATTTGTTCCCTCCATTTACCTGGGTGATGCGGTTGCGGTGAATGCGCAGGGGCGGGTTCTGGTATGGAACACACCAGCGCGCCGCTATTGCGGCGAGTGCTGAGCACGTCCTTCAGGTCTGGTGTGTCCGTAGTTCGAGGTGGCCGCCTCATTGATGATGGATAGCGCACTGGTTCGCGGAAGGCGTTGGTCTGTTGCTCTGTAGCGTGCGATTGGAGTAGTTCGGTCACAGCATGATCTCGACTAACGAATTTGTCCCGACGCTCATGGTGGTTCTCATTATAGGAATTCCGATGAATTTCCTATGTGTAACTTTTGGGCTCAAAAGCACAATGCAAACAGGCACCTTCTCCACGCTTGCATTCTGCAGCGTAAACGAAGGCCAGGCGGGTCAAGACGAATACGCTCGTATCAACGTTGACGGTGTGTGGTGTCGACCCTGCGTCCGGAAGGCGCCGAGGGATGGTTAAAGAAGCAATCGACGGATTCTTCGCTTCTGGATGAAAACTCAGTTGCAGTTTCACAGCGGAAATAAACTACAAAGGTGGATCATAAAATGTCTGCGATTATATCTGTTTTGAATGGCGGCTCCGTTGCCAAGACGCTGGCGCTGCAGGAGGAAGGGGCAGTCGTATTGCCGCGCATCCGGGCTGTCGCGGGCGACCGCTATTTACTTGAAGGTGTCGATGGCAACGGTGTACCGGAGGACATTGTCGTCAAGCGGTCGCAGATGCACCTGCTGCTTGCAAAAACATCAGGTGGGTTCGAGCAGGAGTTGCTGATCATCGAAGACTTCTTTGCAAACAATGCGCGGCTGTTTGGATTGGGTGCTGATGGAAAGCACCAGCCCTATGCGCTGATTGGCGGTGAAGCAAGGGCAGCTCCTGCAGCGGATGCGGGGGGCGGATTGGTGCTGAAGATGACGGTGACTCCTGCCGGCGTCGAGGTGGTTGATCCATTGATCGTTGCGGGCGAGTCGATGCTGCCCCCTGGTGGTGGACTCGAGCGAGCCACGGCGGGGGCTGGGGTAGCCGGTGTGCAGACTGCCGGGAAAGAGGGGCCGGGGTTCGCCGCCGCGGCAGCTGCAGCTGCAGCTGCAGCAGAAGTGCGGGCAATCGATCACCTGCCGGATATGGATCCGATGCAAAATCCTATGGGAAAAAATCGTGATATGCCGATGGATGGCGTCATGGTTGATGATCGGCACAAGCAGGCTCCACCCGCAAGTATCAGCAGCGACACTGCCCCGATGCAGGAGCTTCTTTCAGTTTTCGCTTCAGCGACTACACCGGAAGCGGCCATTGACGCCGTCTTGGACGATACCGGAGCGATTCAAGGAAACATCCTCAATGGAGGATACACCGATGACGGCAGCCCCAGGATCGTAGGAAAGGCCGAAAGCGGTGTGCTGGTTTATATCTACGATGGTGTAGAGCTCTTGGGCGAAGTCGTGGCTGGTGCAGAAGGAGCGTGGTCCTTCGTTCCGCGCCTGCCGCTTGGTGATGGTCGCCATGTGATCACCGTGATGTATGAATACCTCGATGGTGACGTCAGTGATGTTTCAGCTCCCTACGTGATTCATGTCGATACAAGTGCACCGGACGTTCCGGTCATCGTCGGCATGATGGACGACGAGGGGCGCATCCAGGGCCAGATTGCCAATGGGGGTATCACCGATGACAGCAGGCCCGTCATTGATGGTGTCGCGGAGCCAAATGCCACCGTGATCATCTATGACAAGGGTGTGGAAGTCGCCCGCACTCCGGTTGCTGCCGACGGCAACTGGACCTACAGCCCCGGCGCCGGATTTGAAGATGGCCTGCATATCCTTGAGTACGTTGTGATCGATCGCGCAGGCAACGCAAGCGAAAGGTCTGTCCCGACCGAGTTCCTGATCGATACCCGTCCTGAGCTGGTGGAAATCTACGCTGCCGAGGACGATGCCGGAATGGAGAAGGGCACGTTCGTGAGCGGAAGCGTGACCGATGATACCCAGCCACGCTTGTTTGGTACGGCAACCGCAGGGGGAACCGTCAAGATCTATGAGGGCACGGCGCTGCTGGGGGAGGCCACTGCCGGCGTAGACGGCAAATGGGGGTTTACCCCATCCGTTGCTTTGACTGAAGGCCATCACAGCCTTACTGCGACTGTAAGCACCGCGGCGAAAGGTGAGAGTGAGCGCAGCGCGACGTTCGATTTTGTCATCGACGTTACCGCCCCGGACAGGCCGACGATCGAGCAGGTGCATGACGACAGAGGAGAGATGCAGGGTGCGCTGAATCAAGGTCAGAGCACGGACGATACAACCCCGACCTTGTCCGGAAAGGCCGAAGCCGGCAGTACGGTTCGTGTCTATGATGGTGGCATTCTGCTGGGTCACACCGTGGCCGACTCTGCGGGCAAGTGGAGCTACACGCCAAGTCCGGCGCTGCTGGAAGGCGAGCATGTATTCACCATCACCGCGCAGGACAAAGCAGGCAGTACCAGCGAGGAGTCGAACAGCTTTTCGATCAGCATCGACACGATCCCACCGGCAACGCCGGTAATTGAACTGGTTTACGACGATCAGGGTAACCGGACCGGTTATCTGAGTTCCGGTGATTGGACCGACGACTCCAGGCCGACCATCAGCGGCAGCGCCGATCCATTCGCCAAGGTGGTCATCAGGGATCACGGGTTGGAGATCGGGCATGCCATTGCCGACGGCGAGGGCAAGTGGTCGTTTGAACCTTTCCTGCCGATGGGGCTGGGTCCGCATAAGTTGACCGCAGAAGCGATCGATGCCGCAGGCAACACCAGTGATCGAACCAATAGCTTCGATCTGACGCTGGGAACTGCGGATCGGCCTGCTGCTCCCGCCATAACATCGGTCGTTGACGATGTTGGCGCGGTCACGGGTCATCTACAGAAGAACGAGGTCACCGATGACGTCCGCCCGACCATAAACGGTACCGCGCAGGCAGGAACAACCGTGTCGGTCTATATCGACGGCGTGCTGGCCGGCAGTACATTGGTTGCCGCCAATGGTGAATGGAGCTTTACGCCAGCGGCTGACCTGGTCGATGGCCTGCGCAACATCACAGCCGAGGCCAGCAGTGCTACCGGCAATGTCAGTGACATGACCGGTCTGTATCCGATCATTGTGGATACCACACCTCCAGTGCAGCCGGGTGCGGCTGATGCAGCATTGTGGGACGACGTAGGGCAGATCGTCGGTCAGATCAGCAATGGAGCTGTGACTGATGACAACACGCCGACGTTCGCTGGCAAGGCAGAGCCCAACGCAACTGTAGCGATCTATGATGAAGATGAGTTGATAGGGCGCGTGGTAACCAATGAAAACGGCGACTGGAGTTTTACACCTTCTCCTGCTCTTGCTGATGGGCAGCACAGCCTCAGCTACGAAGTGATGGACAAAGCTGGCAACGTTGGTCCCAAGTCGCCAGCGATAGGTTTCGAAGTCAACACCAATGTCGAAATGGTCAGCATCGATGGTGCCATCGATGATACGGGCTCAATTCAGGGGGAAATCGGCATGGGAGGTGTCACCGATGACCCCATGCCATCCCTGCACGGTGTCGCTACCGCTGGCGGCACGGTGAAGGTATACGAAGGCACGACGCTATTGGGGCAGGCGCTGGCAGGTAGCGATGGCAAGTGGAGTTTCACGCCAGGCG
>QFOV01000102.1 GCA_003248565.1 Stenotrophomonas sp. | reverse complement strand
CGCCCGGCGTGCGGGCAGACGTTCAACCACGCCCGCACCGCATCGCCATCGCGGTACAAGACCAAGGTTTCGGCATCGCCATCGATCACCGCCACCACCGCATGAAAGCCCTGATCAGGCACGGCAGCCAGCGGGCAAAGTTCGACTCCGGAAGCGATGGCGCTGGACATTGAAACACCGATGCAAGTAATGCCCTTATTGTCGCATGGGCAGCCAAGGCCAAAGCGAAGCTGACTCACGGCAGTGTCGCGCCCCCTATTCAGACACCAATTAACGACAACTTCACGCAATTGGCCTGATCGCCCCTGATACTCCACAGCAGACTCAACGTCATAGAGCTTTCATGAACATCCGCTACGTCCAATTCGCCAAGCTGCGCAACCTGTTCGAGCCGCGCAAACCGCGCAATCCGTTGGTGCGCATTGCCTTGGGCCTGCTCGGCATTGCAATCCTTGCAGTGCTGGTGGTCGGTGGCGTGTTCATTGGCGCAGCGATGATCCTGGGCGGCATCGCCTGGAAGCTGTTTGCATCGCGCAAGGCCCGCGCCATGCGCAAGGCCGACCCGACCGTGGTCGACGCCGAGTACCGCGTAGTGCGCAAGGCCGCCCTGCCGCAGGCACGCTAAGCCACGCAATGTAGTGCCGAGCCATGCTCGGCAGAGGCTTTGCCGGCGATGCAGCAAGCGCCGCGATGCCACAAATGCACCAACCAGCGAAGCGCTTACCCCTCCCCAACCCTCCCCTTCGCTACGCGAAAGGGAGGGAGCAGAAGCGGTAATGCCGAGCCATGCTCGGCAGAGGCTTCCCCGGCGGCGCAGCAAGCGCCGCGATGCCACAGATGCACCAACCAGCGAAGCACTTACCCCTCCCCAACCCTCCCCTTCGCTACGCGAAAGGGAGGGAGCAGAAGCGGTAGTGCCGAGCCATGCTCGGCAGGGGCTTCCCCGGCGGCGCAGCAAGCGCCGCGATGCCACAGATGCACCAACCAGCAAAGCGCTTACCCTCCCCAACCCTCCCCTTCGCTACGCGAAAGGGAGGGAGCAAAAGCGGTAGTGCCGAGCCATGCTCGGCAGGGGCCTTACCGCTGCCTTCAGACTGTAAGAGCGGCGTAAGCCGCGAATCCGGCACACTTGAAACTCCCGGCATGTCTGCGATCTGATCGACCATCTGCTTCGCGGCTCACGTCGCTCCTACAAAGAAGCGCTCCCGGCGCCGGTCAAGTTGTGGGAGCGGCGTAAGCCGCGAAGCCAGTACGCTCGAAACTACCGGCATACCCGCAATCTGATCGACCAACTGCTTCGCGACTCATGCCGCTCTCGCAAGCAAGCGCTTCAGCACAACGTTTCTGCGCAACGGAAAGCGCTTTTGTCCGCTAGACTTTTGCGTCGATTCACCTGGACGCAACCATGACTGACCTGATTCCCGCCCTGCCCCAGCCCCGCATCCCGGTTGCCGGTGGCGGCACCTTCCCGGTGCACCGCATTTACTGCGTGGGCCGCAATTTTGCCGATCACGCCCGCGAGATGGGCGCGGCCGCGCCGGCCTCGGCCAGCGAACGCGGCCAGCCGATGTTCTTCATGAAGCCAGCCGATGCCATCGTGGTCGGCGATGCGCCCATCCCCTATCCGCCGGCCACCTCCGACCTGCACCACGAAGTGGAATTGGTGGTGGCGCTGGGCAAGGATGCGCCGGCCGGCGTGCTGGCCGTGGATCAGGCGATGGAGCTGGTATTGGCCTATGGCGTCGGTCTGGACCTGACCCGCCGCGACCTGCAGGCAGCCGCCAAGGCCAAGGGCGGCCCCTGGGATATCGCCAAGGGTTTCGACCATTCCGCCCCGGTCAGCAGCCTCGTGCTGGCATCCGAGGTCGGTGATCTGGCGCCGCTGGAGCTGTCGCTGGAAATCAACGGCGAACTTCGGCAGACGTCCACGCTGGACCAGATGATCTGGAACGTCGCCGATATCCTGCACGAACTGTCCAAGCTCTACGCACTGCGCGCCGGCGATCTGGTCTTCATGGGCACCCCGGCTGGCGTCGCCGCGCTGCACGCCGGCGATCGCTTCAGCGCTCGTCTCGGAAAAATCGCACAGCGCGACGGCGTGATCGTCTGATTACATCCACTGGAGTAGTCTGCGCCAGCTCCCTTTCACGCATACCTAGGAGAAACACATGGGAATGATCAGCGAATTCAAGGAATTTGCGATGCGCGGCAACGTCATCGACCTCGCGGTCGGTGTGGTCATTGGCGGCGCGTTCGGCAAGATCGTCACCTCACTGGTGGACAAGGTGATCATGCCGCCGATCGGCATGCTGGTCGGCAATGTCGATTTCTCCAGCCTCGCCTGGACCCTGGCACCGGCCAAGATGGGCGCCGATGGCAAGGAAATCCCGGCCGTGGTGCTGGGCTATGGCGACTTCATCAACACGCTGATCCAGTTCATCATCGTCGCCTTCGCGATCTTCATGCTGGTCAAGGTGGTCAACCGCCTGTCCCGCAAGAAGGAAGAAGCCCCGGCCGCTGCGCCGGAACCGACCGAGGAAGTGCTGCTGCTGCGCGAAATCCGCGACAGCCTCAACAAGCACTGATCGATCAACCTGCTTGCCAACAACGGCCGGGGGTTCCCGGCCGTTGTCATTTGCAGTGATCAGAAGGTCATCGTCATGGATACCTGCGGGCTGACGTAGGACGCGCTGTTGCGCCCACCCGGCAGCGACGCCTGCACGCCGAACAGCACACCGATCTGGTCGTTGATGATGTATTCCACGGCCGGCGCAATACTGAAGGCGCGGCTGCGTGAGCCATTCTGGCGCAGCGCCTTCCGCTGACCGGTCGCATCGGCCACGCTGCCCGCCAGCACACTGCCCGATTGCGTGCTGGCGGTCAGGTCCAAGGCCAACACCCAATTGCGGTTGATGCTGTACTCCAGCCCCAATGCACCACTGACCGCGGCACCGGCAGCAAGCGTGCCGCGGAAGTCCTGCTCGGTGCCATACACACTCCGCCCGACCACCGAAACGCTGCCCGGCGACGGGCTCCAGGCGGTCTGCCAGCGCCAGCGCAGCGGCCGCCCATTCGGCAGCCACAGCACCTGCTGTCCCAGCAACGAGAGCCCGGTGCGATACACCCCGCTACCTTGGCCATTGAACGTGTTCTCACCCAATCGGTCATGCCGTCCGGTCGCCAGCGATTGACTCAGCTTCACCGCCAGGGTCATCCCACCGGTCAGCGCATCACCCGCGTGCAACTGGTAGCGCAGCCGAGCCGCGCTGTCGCCAATGCGGTAGCCATCACTGTGCTGGGCGCCGTGCGCGGAGCGGCTGCCATTGAGCACCAACTCGCCCGTCAGGCGATCGCTGATGCCACCACTGAGCACCAGGCTGAGCAACTGGCTGCTGTCGTGTGCATCCAGCGTATGGCGATCGCCGTGATCGTCGTAGACGCCACGGGTGCGGCTGTATATCCAATACGGCTGGGCGAAAAATTCGCCCTGCGGCATCGCTGCCGGGCCCGGAGTCAGCAACGGCCCGGTGAAACGCACATCGTCCATGGAGTGGCCCTGCGCAAAACCGAGTACTGGCAGTGCCAGCACCAACAACGTCCCTGCTGTCTTGTATCGCAATCTCATCACGTGTTCCCGAGCAATCCACCAAACCGGTGGGGGTGCTCAGCCTCGCCTGCGATGCTGCATCGCAACACAAGAAAAACCCGTGCTTGTTTGTCACCGTTCCAGCTGCCTGTATCGCCTAGCGAATGTCCTCGGGGGCGGCCAGCAGGGGAACCTCCTAGCGACCACCAAGACTTCCACACATCCCAACCGGCACATTCACCTACATCCGCTCACTGTTACCCTGACTCGACAAATCACCTTGGAATTGACTATGCGTCGCCGTGCTCTTTCCCTTGCCCTTCTCCTGCTGTGCACCTCGGCCGCTGCCAACGCAGCGCCCACCCATATTCCACAGCAGGCGCTGACCAAGGCCGCCGAGTTGCGTGCACAGGCGCTGGCGGACAACACCGGCTGGCAGGTGGTGGAATCGCTGACTACCGAAGTTGGCCCGCGCATGGCTGGCAGCGAAGCCGACGCACGTGCGGTGGAATGGGCCAAGGCCAAGTTCAAGGAACTGGGCTTCGACAAGGTGTGGACCGAGCCGGTGACCTTCCCGAAGTGGGAGCGCCGCAGCGAACACGCCTCGGTACTTGGCGCACATCCGCAGCCGTTGACCATCACCGCCCTGGGCGGCAGCCCCGCCGGCACGGTGGAAGCCGAGATTGTGCGCTTTGAAGGCCTGGACGCGCTGAAGGCGGCACCGGAAGGCTCGCTGGCCGGCAAGATCGCCTATGTCGACTTCACCATGACCCGCAAGCGGGATGGCGCTGACTATGGCATCGGCGGCAGTGTGCGCAGCCGTGGCCCGTCCGAAGCGATCCGCAAGGGTGCGGTCGGCTTCATCATGCGCTCGGCTGGCACCGATTCGCATCGCATGCCGCATACCGGCATCACCCGTTATGACGAAGGCCTGACCCCGGTGCCATCGGCCGCACTGTCCGGCCCGGATGCCGACCAGCTCAATCGTCTGGTTGCGCGCGGCCCTACCCGCATCCGCATCGCGCTGGATTGCGGCTGGGATGGCAGCTATACCTCGCAGAACGTGATCGGCGAAATCACCGGCCGCAGCCTGCCCAAGGAAGTTGTGGTGATCGGCGGTCACCTGGACTCCTGGGACCTGGGTACCGGCGCAATCGATGATGGTGCCGGCGTCGGCATCACCATGGCCGCCGGCCATCTGATCGGCCAGCTCAAGCAGGCCCCCAAGCGCACCATCCGCGTCATCGCCTTCGCCAACGAAGAGCAGGGTCTGCACGGTGGCAAGGCCTACGCCGCCGCCCGCGTGGCAGCCGGCGAAATCGTGCAGCAGCACATCGCCGCCGAAAGCGACTTCGGCGCGGGCCGCATCTATGCCTTCAACACCGGCTCGGGCAATCCGGCGGAATCGCGTGAAGCTACCCGCCAGATCGGCGAAGCGCTGGCGCCACTGGGCATCGAGTACCGCGCCAACCAAGGCGGCCCCGGCCCCGACGTAGGCCCGCTGGCTGCCAAGGGCGGTGCATGGGCATGGCTTGCCCAGGACGGAACTGACTATTTCGACCTGCACCACACCCCGGACGACACCCTGGACAAGATCGACCCGAAGGCCCTTGCGCAGAATGTGGCGGCCTACACCGTGTTTGCCTATCTGGCAGCGGAATCCGAAGGCAGCTTCGGCAGCGAGGCCAAGGATGTGGTGCCGCCGCGGGAGTGACTGCCTGCCCGGTTGAAACAAGAAAGGCGCCGCAAGGCGCCTTTCCTGTTTTGGTTTCTGTAGTGCCGAGCCATGCTCGGCAGGGGCTCTACCGGTAATGCCCCTGCCGAGCATGGCTCGGCACTACGGCTTCTGCCCCCTCCCTTTCGCGCAGCGAAGGGGAGGGTTGGGGAGGGGTGCTTTTTCCTGGTAATGCCCCTGCCGAGCATGGCTCGGCACTACGGCTTCTGCCCCCTCACTTTCGCGCAGCGAAGGGGAGGGTTGGGGAGGGGTGCTTTTTTCCTGGTAACGCCCCTGCCGAGCATGGCTCGGCACTACAGATTGGCATTTCTGGTGAAGCTTCTGCCGAGCATGCCTCGGCACTACCGTGTTTTTCAGTGCTGCTTGCGGCTGTTCCAGCTGGCCAGGAATACTGCGGTGGCCGAGGCCACGTTGAGGCTTTCCACTGCGCCACTGCCCGGGATCGACAGGCGCAGATCGCAGCTCTGGGCGAAATCGCGGTCCATGCCTTCGCCTTCAGCGCCCATCACATACACCATGCGATCCGGCAACTCGGTGGTGAAAACATTGTCGCCATCGGCAACCAGGGTCGCAGCCAGCCCAAAGCCGGCATCACGCAGCTGTGCAACGGCCTGTGGCAAGGCCGGCAGGCGCACCAGCGGCACCGACTCGGCGCCACCTTCCGCCACGCGCGCGGCGGCGCCGGACAGGGCCAGCGTCGAGTCCGCCGGCAACAGGATTGCCTTGACCCCAAAATGCGCCGCCGAGCGCAGGATCGCGCCGAAGTTGTGCGGGTTGCCTACGCCATCCAGCCACAAGGCCAGCGCAGGACCGTCCGTCAGCGAGGCCAGCCAGGTCGCCAAGGGCAACGGCTCCTGCTTCTGCACGTCGGCCACCAGGCCTTCGTGATGGGTAGTGGCGGCCAGCTTGTTGAGATCGCCGTCGCCGACCACGCGGTAACCCACACGGTTGGCCACGCACCACTTCAGCACCGGCTGCAGGCGCGGGATCATGTCCTCGGCCAGGTACAGCTTGCGCAGCGCCTGCGGGCGCTTGGCAAACATCGCCTGCACGGCATTGAAGCCGTACAGGCGCATTTCATCGCCGCCGCGTACCGGGACACCGTCGCCTTCACGTGCGGCCGAGGGTGCAGCCGGAGTTGCGCGGGGTGGCCGCGAGGAAGGGCGACGGTTGTTCCAGGGGTTACTCACAGCGGTTCCTTTGGATTACTTGTTGCTACGCCAGAAATCGGCATTCTTGATGCCCAGTGCATCGGGGTCGAAGACCGGGTCCAGGCCCAGCTTCTTCTGCCGCTCATAGTCGGTCAGTGCAAGCATGGCAGGCTTTTGCAGGATCAGGATGGCGACCACGTTCAGCCAGGCCATCAAGCCCACGCCGATATCGCCCAGGGCCCAGGCCATTTTCGCATTGTGGTAGGCACCAAACACCACCATGCCCATGATGCCCAGGCGCAGCACCAGCATCGCCGCCGGATGGGTGCGGTTGCTGCCGGCCAGGTAGGTCAGGTTGGTTTCGGCCATGTAGTAATAGGCCATGATCGTGGTGAAGGCGAAGAAGAACAGCGCCAGTGCCACGAAGCCCGCGCCCCAACCCGGCAGCACCGATTCCACCGCCGCTTGGGTGAACAGGGCACCTTCGGAGGGCTGAACGCCCGGCACGCCGGTGACAATGGCCTCCAGCTTGGTCACGCCACCTTCGGTGACCGAACGGAACACGTTGTACATGCCGGTGGACAACAGCAGGAAGGCGGTCGAGGTGCAGACCAGCATGGTGTCGAAGTAGATGGCGAAGGCCTGCACATAACCCTGCTTGGCAGGGTGCGAGACCTCGGCGGCGGCGGCGGCATGCGGGCCGGTACCCTGGCCGGCTTCGTTGGCGTAGATGCCACGCTTGACGCCCCAGGCAATGGCCTGGCCGATGATGCCGCCGAAGGCCGCATGCGCACCAAAGGCACTGGAGAAGATGTCCGAGAACATCGCCGGCACCTTGCTGGCGTTGAGCATCATCACCACGATCGCCATCAGGATGAAGCCCAGCGCCATGAACGGCACGATCACTTCGGCGAAGCTGGCAATGCGCTTGACGCCACCAAAGATGATGATGCCAAGCAGCACCGCTACGCTCAGGCCGATCCACAGCTTCATGCTGGCGGCACCACCAACCGATGCGCAGGCATTGGCGCCGGTGCACAGCACGTTGACCGCGCTGTCGGCGATGGCATTGGCCTGCACGCCTGGCAGCAGGAAGCCTGCGGCGATCACGGTGGCCACGGCGAACACGGCCGCATACCACTTCAGGCCCATCGCTTTTTCAATGTAATAGGCCGGGCCACCGCGGTAGCGGCCTTCGGCATCCTTGGTCTTGTAGATCTGCGCCAGGGTCGATTCAACGTAGGAGGTGGAGGCGCCGAGGAAGCCCATCACCCACATCCAGAAGATCGCACCCGGGCCGCCGTAGGCAATGGCCGTGGCCACACCGGCGATGTTGCCGATACCCATGCGGCCGGCCATCGACATGGCAAGGGCCTGGAACGAGGACACGCCAGCTTCGGACTTCTCGCCGCGCACCGTCAGCCGGCACATTTCAGCGAAACCGCGGATCTGCATGAAGCGGGTGCGCAGGCTGAACCACAGGCCCGCCCCAAGACACATGAAGATGAGCGCATTGCTCCAGATGATGCCGTTTACGTATTCGACGATGGATTCCACGTAATTCCCCGGAAAGCTGAAAGGTAGCCAAAGCCCGGAATCCCGGGGCTGGCCGATTTTTCCACGATTGGGCCCGGTTGTGCAGGCTCCTACGTGGATTGCAGCCAAGTCCTGATAAGGGCGAAGCAGCGCATGTCATGCAACTGCCCGTCCTTGAACACCGATTGGCGCTCGGTGCCCTCCTCCGCGAATCCATTCTTCAACAGCACCCGCGCCGAGGCCGGATTGCCAGCCATCACCTGCGCGGACAGCCGTGCCAGCGCCAGGGTATCCATCACCCACGGCACATATGCGCCGACCACCGTGGTCATGATGCCTTGCCCCCAGTAGCGCTGGCCCAGCCAATACCCCAGCGACGCCGAATGACGCCGTTCGTCCTTGCCCTGGGTTACCCCGATACCGCCACAGGCCAGGCCATCGATTTCCAGTGCGAATACCTGCCCCCGCAGGTCCAGCACCTGCCCCGCCAGAAAGGCCTCGCCATCGGCACGGGTATACGGATAGGGAAAGCGCGTGCTCAGCCCCCGCGATACCGCTGCATCGTTGGCATGCTCGAGCAGCGCGTCCAGATCCCCTGCCTGCCAGGGGCGTAGCCGGACGCGGCCGCCGAGCAGCGGCTCACGCATGGCCACCGACCGCCGGGGTTTCACGCTCCAGCTTCTCCAGCGCGTTGGCCACGGTTTCCGGCGACTTGGTATACGGCGCCAGCAAGGCATAGAACGCCGGCACCACGAACAGCGACAGGAAGGTGGACACACTGACACCGAAGATCACCACGATGCCGATGGTGGCGCGGCTGGCCGAGCCCGGGCCACCGGCGACCACCAGCGGAACCGCACCAACCACGGTGGCGATCGAGGTCATCAGGATCGGTCGCAGCCGCACCATCGACGACTCGACGATGGCCTGGTGCACAGTACGGCCTTCGTCGCGCAGCTGGTTGGCGAACTCGACGATCAGGATGCCGTTCTTCGCCGCCAGACCCACCAGCATGACGATGCCGATCTGGCTGAACAGGTTGAGCGTGCCCCCACTGAGGTACAGGCCAACAAAAGCGCCGAGCACGCCCAGCGGCACGGTCAGCATGATCACCAGCGGATGGATGAAGCTCTCGAACTGTGCGGCCAGCACCAGGTAAACCACCAGCAAGGCCATGGCGAAGGTCAGCAGCACCGCGCTGCCGGCGCTCTGGTACTCGCGCGATTCGCCCTTCCAGTCGATCTGCGCGTATTCCGGCAGTTCCTCGGCGGCGACCTGTTTGGCCCAATCGATGGTCTCACCCAGCGTATGGCCCGGCGCGACGTTGGCGCTGATGGTGATCGAGCGCAGGCGATTGAAACGGTTGAGGCTGCCGGCCTCGGCCACTTCACTGAGCGTGACCAGGTTGGACAGCGGCACCAGCTCACCCGAGCGTGCGCGCACCTGGATCGCCGACAGGTCGGCCGGCGACGCACGGCCTTCGCGGCCTGCCTGCACCAGCACGTCGTACTCCTCGCCGTTGTCGACGAAGGTGGTGACGCGGCGCGAGCCCATCATGGTTTCCAGCGCGCGGCCGATCTCGGTAACCGAGATGCCCAGGTCGGCCGCACGCTGGCGGTCGATGTTGACCCGCATCTGCGGGCGGGTTTCCTTGTAGTCCGAATCGGCGCCGACCAGGCCGGGGTAATCGGCCATGCGCTCCAGCAGGCGATCACGCCACTGCGCGATTTCTGCGTACTCCGGGCCACCCAACACGATCTGGAACGGCTGGCCCATGCTGCGCACCAGACCGCCACCGACCATGGTGCGCACGCGCACGCCACTGAGGTCGTTCAGTTCTTTCTGCAGGTCATTGGCCACATCCACCGTGGCTTCGCTGCGGTTGCGCCAGGGCTGCAGGAACACGCTCATGCGGCCGGTATGCATTTCCTCGCTGTTGCCCCAACCACCGGGCACACGCGGATTGGCGCGGACAATGGGTTCCTCCGGGCCGACGAAGCGCGAGACGATCTTCTCGACCTGCTGCACCTGCTCCACGGTGTAGTCGTAGCCCGCACCTTCCGGGCCGTCGATCATGATCTGGAACGAGCCACGGTCTTCGGCCGGCGCAAGTTCGGAAGGAATCAGCTTGAACAGGCCCCAGCTGGCGCCGAGCGCGCCCAGCATCACCAGCCCGAATACCCAGCTGCGCTGCACGTGGCGATCCAGCACGCGGCCGTAGGCTGCCGACAGCCGCTCCAGCTGACGGTTGATGAAGCCATGCAGGCGACTGACCTTCTGCTCGCTATGCGGCTTGAGCAGCTTGGACGCCATCATCGGCGTCAGCGTCAGTGCCACGAAGGCCGACAGGGCCACCGCTGCCGCCAGCGCCACCGCCAGTTCGCGGAACAGGCGGCCGGTATTGCCCTCAAGGAAACCGACCGGCAGGAACACCGCCACCAGCACCGCCGTGGTCGCGATCACCGCGAACGCCACCTGCGCGGTACCGCGCTTGGCGGCCACCAACGGTGGCTCGCCCAGGTCGATGCGGCGTTGCACGTTCTCGACCACAACGATGGCGTCATCCACCACCAGGCCGATACACAGCACCAGCGCCAGCAGGGTGAACAGGTTGATCGAGAAGCCGAACGCGAACAGCGCGATGAAGGCCGCAACCAGGCACACCGGCACCGTCACCGCCGGAATCACTGCCGCGCGCAGGCTGCCCAGGAACAGCCAGATCACGATCAGCACCAGGATCATCGCCTCGACCAGCGTGGCGTAAACGCGCTCCACGGCGGCTTCAATGAAGGTGGTGTTGTCGAAGGCGACGAAGATCTGCGTGCCTTTCGGCAAGGTCTGGGCGATGCG
>QFOV01000101.1 GCA_003248565.1 Stenotrophomonas sp. | reverse complement strand
CAGGCTGGCCACCAGTACCGTGGCCGCCAGCCCGGGCAGCAGGGTGCCGACCAGCAGCAGCCACACCGCAAGACCGGTGCGACGCAGGCGTCCGTCCGGGGCGCGCTCGGAAGCGGCATAGCGGCGGCCAAGGTGGCGCAGCCAGATGCGCAGCGGGAACAGCATCAGCAAGGCCAGCGAGGCGCCCAGCAACGGCATGCCCCAGCCCTGCTTGCGGGCTGCCTTCAGCAGGGCATCGTGGGCTTGCCGGTACAGCGACCGGAAGCGGGCGAGATCGTCGGGCACATGCGCACCAAACTCGCGCCACAGCGCCGGCGACAGCGGCGAAGCCACCTTGCGACCCATCTGCTCGCCAAACTGCTGGGCACGCATCTTCTCGATGGCTTCGTTGGCCTGCTTGGCCTCCTCGGCCAGCAGCTTGCCGCGCTTGATGTCGGCATCGATCTGGCTGCGTTGCTGGTCCAGCAGCTTGCGCTGGCGGGCGATACCCGACTCTTCCCCGCCCTCGGGTGCCGGCCCGAGCTGCTCGATGCGGGCATCGAGCTGGGTCAGTTCCGGCTGCAGCGCGGCAACGCTGGCCTCGGCCTCGCGCTGCGCCTGGGTGGCACGCTCGGCCAGGGTTTTCAGGGTTTCCGGCGCGTCGGCGTCATTGACCGCACGTTTGACCGCAGCAACTGCGCGCGAGGCCTGTTCTATGCGGGTCTGCGGACTGCTGTCAGCCGCCGCACCATCGGGCGCGGCCCAGGCCACATTACCGGCAGCCAGGCCAACCAGCAGGACAAACAACAGCGCGCGCAGCGGATGCAGAAAGCGTTGGGCAAGCAAGGCAGGACACCGGATCGCGCGGACCACCGCGCCTGCCGGGAACTATATGTCAGTGCGCGTTCACATCCTGCAAAACCGTGCCCACTCTTCAGTACTCGAGCGACAGCTCGACGATGTGGTGGCGGTTGAGCTCGTAGATTTCCTTGAACTCATCCTCGGTCAAGGCATGCGGCGCGTAGATCGCCACCGGCTCCCACACCTGCGTGGTGGCTTGCGGCTGGCGCGGGCCGGCACGCAGGGTGAAACCCAGCCCCTCGTACTCGACCACCTCCGGCAACTGCTCCCAGCGCTCGCGTGCATAGCGGTTCTGCCCCATGAGCAGGATCACGACAAACATGGAGGACTCCTGTTTTCGGACGACACCAGCCTAGCGCAGCCGGTTTGCCCGGCGCGAAGAAACGCCGCCGTTGATGGCGGCGATTCAGTGAATGGCGAATCAACCCACCGGGCACAGTCCCTTAACCGGCAGTGGCCTATAGCTGTTGCCCCGGCGCGGCACCCCGCGCCACCGCCGAAGAGGTCAACCATGACGCAACACTCCTCCCTGGCAACCGTTCCGCACGTGGACCTGCAGCGCTACCTGGGCACCTGGTACGAAGTGGCGCGCCTGCCGATGCGCCACGAACCCGAGGACGCCACCGACATCAGCGCCCATTACTCGCTCAACGAAGACGGCAGCGTGCGCGTGCAGAACCGCTGCCTGCATGACGGCAAACTGGAAGAATCGATCGGCCAGGCAACTGCAATCGATGACAGCAACAGCAAGCTGGAAGTCAGCTTCCTGCCCGAGGGCCTGCGCTGGATTCCCTTCACCAAGGGCGACTACTGGATCATGCAGCTGGACTCGGCCTATACCACCGCGCTGGTGGGCAGCCCCGACCGCAAATACCTGTGGCTGCTGGCGCGCCTGCCGCGGATGGATGCCACCACCCGTGACCATTACATCGCCTATGCACAACAGCAGGGCTTTGACACCAAACCCTTGATCCACACCCCGCATACCGGCCACCCGACCGGCTGACAACCGCTGCAGCGGCGAACGGAGGCGCGCATGGACCTGAAGAGTGGCTACCCGTTCTGGGCCATCAAGAACGGCCTGATGCATGCCTTCGCGCCGTTGCAGCAGGATCTGCGCTGCGAGGTGGTGGTGGTTGGCGGTGGCATCACCGCCGCTCTGATCGCCGATGAGCTGGTGCAGCATGGCCATGAAGTCGCGGTCATCGAGCAGCGTGATATCGGCTGGGGCTCCACTGCGGCCAGCACCGCGCTGCTGCAATACGAGATCGACATGCCCCTGCGCGAGCTCGCCAAGCGTCATGGACTGGAGGCAGCAGTGCTGGCCTACCGTGCCTGCGAGCAGGCCATCGAAGCATTGCGGGTGTTGGCCGCGCAGGTGGACGACGTCGATTTCCGCAACGCGCGCAGCCTGTATTACGCCAGCCGGCGCCGCCACCTGGGGCCGCTGCTGGAAGAATTCGAACTGCGCAGCCGGCATGGCTTCGCGGTGGACTGGCTGGACGCCGCGGGCGTTGCCGACGAGTTCGGCTTCAACGCGCCCGGCGCGATTCTCAGCACACCGGCCGCAAGCATGGACCCTTACCGCATGAGCTACCGGCTGCTGATCCGGTTGCTTGCGTGGGGTGCGCAGGTCCATGACCGCTGCCGCATCGACACGGTGGAGACCAGCACCCGGCGGGTGCAGCTGCGCACCGCCGATGGCCTGCGCATCGAGTGCAGGCATCTGGTGGTCGCCACCGGCTACGCGGCCCAGCAGTGGTTGCGCCAGCGCGTCGCATGCAATCGCAGCAGCTATGCGTTCGTCACCGACCCATTGCCGACGGATGCGCTGGCGCAACTGCGCGACACCTTGCTGTGGGAAACAGCCCGCCCCTATCTCTACCTGCGCACCACCGCCGACCAGCGCCTGCTGGTCGGCGGCGAGGACGATGCCATCGACCTGCCGCTGCGCCGCGATGCGCAGGTGGATCGCAAGGCGCAGCGGCTGGCAACAAAGGTCGGCAAACTGTTCCCGCAACTGGCGATGACGCCGACCTTCGCCTGGGCAGGCACCTTTGCCGAGACCGAAGACGGCCTGCCCTTCTTCGGCCCGCACCCGCAATGGGGGCCGCGCGTGCATTTCGCCATGGCCTACGGTGGCAATGGCATCACCTATTCGATGCTGGGTGCCGGCCTGATCCGCGCCGCCATCGAGCGCCGCTCGCACCGCTTGGCGGAGTTGTTCTCCTTCCAGCGCCTGGCCTGAAAGTTCCCCTGCACCAACGGTGATCGACAGCCATCGTTCAACGCTTTTCTGTTAGCGTCCATGTTGCCCGCCAGCACGGCGTGGTCCCCGTACCGGAGCACCTGCAACATGATCCGCACATCCCTGATCGCCGTCCTGTTGTTGGCACCTGCCCTGGCCATGGCGCAGGACGATGCCGCCAGCACTGCGGGCGGGCTGGACCTGAGTGTGCCGCAGGCACCGCTGCGCTACCTGGGCGATACCTACAAGGGCGATGCGCCAGGCACCTATTACGGCGACCACAGCGGTCGCGGCCTGGCCAAGAAGGACAACAGTCCAGGCGCCGAGGTAATGGACGACAAGCTGCAGGTGCATGGCGCGGTCAGCGCCGGCATCGGCTATTCCAAGGCCTACGGCAACAGCAATTGGCAGGCCGTGGACCTGAACCTGGGCAAGAACTACAACACCGACGAGGGCGAGAGCCGTCGGGTGAACCTGAACATCCATATGAGCAAGAGCGAAGGCCCCGGCCCCTATGGCTACGGCCCTGGCCCGGGTTTTGGCCCCGGCCCCTGGGGCGGCTGGTAAGCCGTTCCCGTTTTGCTGAGCGGCTGGTAAGCCGCCCAGGCCTCTCCAAGCAGCTGCACAGCCGATTCCACGCCGTCTAGCGGCCGGCGTGCATCCACAGGCAATCCAGCGCATCCAGCGCGATATGCACCAGCAGGCCGATGCCGAACAGGCGGGTCCGCTTGGGCAGGGTCAGCCCCGCGTACAGCACGATGGCAGGCGCGGTATGCAGCGGGTGGAAGCCGATGCTGCAGCGGTTGGGGGCATAGATCGGGTCGGCCAGCAGGTGATCCAAGTCGATCACCCAGCCCAGCAGCAGCAATAGCCAGGCCTTGCAGAACTGAGGCCGCCAGAACAGCCAGGCCAGCAAGGCCGGCACCGCCACATGCAGGCACAGGTGCAGGATCGCGCGTGAACTCATTACCGGCCCGCCAGCGCTGAGGCGGCAAATCGAGCCCCGATGGGCCGCGCGGGAATGGGAGCGTGAGGGAGCATGCGGACGGACTTTGCTGAACCAGCCCCGATTGTAGGCTGGGGGCCCGCCGGTGCGGCGTTACACTATGCCCCCGCCGGCATCTCCGCCGCGGTGGTTCCGGAGTGGCAATGATCAACAACGACGTACTGCGCAGCATCCGCTACATGCTCGACCTCAGCGACAGCATGGTGGTGGACACCATTCACCTGGCCGATTCCAACTTTGAAGTGGATGCGGCACAGGTGCACGATTTCCTGCGCAAGGACGACGAGCCGTTGTTTGAAGCCTGCCCGGACGCGGTGCTGGCGCGCTTCCTGGACGGTTTGATCTACCACTACCGTGGCCGCGATGAATCGCAGCCGCAGCGTCCGCCGGAAAAGCGCATCACCAACAACATCGTGTTGAAGAAGCTGCGCGTGGCCTTCGAGCTGAAGGACGTGGACATGCATGCGATCTTCGAGGCCGCTGGCTTCCCGATGTCCAAGCCGGAACTGTCGGCACTGTTCCGCCAGCCGGACCACAAGAATTACCGCGAATGCGGCGACCAGGCCCTGCGCAACTTCCTCAAGGGCCTGACCCAGCGCGTGCGTCCGGCGTAAGCGACTGTGGGATGTGGGAGCGACAGCTCCCTTGTGGGAGCGGCGTAAGCCGCGAAGCTGACAATGCATCTGCGCCGGAGATTCTCTTCGCCCGATATGGCGTTGTCCGCTGCTTCGGAAACAACTGTGTCTTCGCGGCTTACGCCGCTCCCACAAAAGCTGCAAAAGCTGCAACGCCCGCGCGGTCTGACCGTTTACAGGATGCGGTAAACCCGCGCCTTCGGCAGGTCTTCGTCCACCTGCAGGAACCAGCGCCCGGCGATGCCCGGGATCACTTCGATTTCCGGTGACTGCAAGGCTGCGCGAAGGCGCATCTGGCCTTTGAGCACCTTCCATTGCTGGCCATTGGCCAGCACAAACACCGTACCCGGTTCCCAGCCCTCCACCGTTCCCTGCACGCTGCTGTGCACCGGCCCTTCTTCCAGGCCGATCTGCATGGGGGCCGGCGTGGGCGTGGCGGCCACTGGTGCCGGTGATGGCGCTGCTTCGCTGAGCATGCGATTGAGCAGCTGCAGCTGCTGCGCACTCAAGCCGACCTGCTGCAGCTGTTCGGCGCTCAGGCGCTGCTCCAGCGGCAGGTAGTCGCGTTGCTGGCTCCAGGCCAGTGGGGTTGTCGACAACAGCATCGCGGCGAGCAGCAGGCGGGTTTTCATTCTCATGGTCCTTCCGGCCGATGCCGGTTGAGGCGCACTTTGCTGCAATTTGGTTGCAGTGGTGTTACATGAAGCAAAGCAAGAGCTTGCCCTCACCCCCAACCCCTCTCCCGCAGGCGGGAGAGGGGCTCGGATCACGTCGGCTGCTAGTGCACTAGCCCCTCTCCCGCGTGCGGGAGAGGGGTTGGGGTGAGGGGAGGCTTCTAGCTAAAAATCTCGAACAACAGCAAGAACCCAAAAGAAAAGGCCCGGCAAAGCCGGGCCCTCCTTCGCTACATGACGCCAAAGCGCCAGTACGTCTTACCAGCTGAAGCGCGGACCGACGGTCCACTGCTTGTCACCGTTGTTGAACATCTTGATGTCGCCATTGATGCCCCAGTTCTGGTTCAACTTCACCTGGCCACCAAGACGGCCGTAGAAGTCACCTTCCGGGCTGATGCCGTGCTTCTTGCTGAAGTCTTCGTAGCCAGCCATGGCATACACCTCGGCGTGCTTGCCGAATGCGGTGCGGATACCGGCTTCAGCGCTGTAGCCGTTGAAGTCCAAGCCCTGGGCAAACTTCTCGTCGTACTTTTCGTAAGCCGCACGAGCAACGAAATCGGTGGTCGGCGCGATTTCCTTGTTGAAGCCGGCGCCAACGCGCCACTGCTCGATATCAAGGTTGGTGTGCGAGATTTCCTGGCGGGTGTATTCACCGAAAGCGTGGAAATTCGGCAGGAACCCGTAGGAGCCCTTTACGCCCCAACCTTCAGCCTTGCCGTCGGCCGAGGTCTTGGCGTAATCGGCTTCAGCATAGTTGTAGGACAGGCCGTCAGCGGCCGAAGCGGCGAACGGGAGGGCGGCAACCAGCGCCAGGGCAATCAACGAAGTCTTCATGGGGTACTACCTCTGCATTACTGAGCTTGATGGCACGACAGCAAACAGCTGTCTGCGTCCGGATGTAAGTTTTCCGTTAGACGCCCCAACAAACCCTGAAACCACGCCTGCAATAAAACGCCGATTTTTGGCTTTTATTCAGGCGTTTTCTGGCACGCGCGGCGCGCGCGCACTTTGCATCCCGTTCATTTTCGCAATTGCACGCAATAATCAGCGTGCGCGTTTGCCTGCGGAGACACCGCCAAATGTGGTTGGCAATGCGGCGTTGTGCAGCGGCACGCCGGTCTCGATATCACGCAGGATGGGGCAATCCGGGCGGTCGTCACCGGCACAGCAATTGGCCAGCGCCTGCACGGTCTGCACCATGCCCTGCAGTTCGGCGATGCGCTGCTGCAATACCTGCACGTGCTCCAGCGCCATGCGCTTGACGTCGCCGCTGTGGCGCGAACGGTCGCGCCACAGCTCCAGCAGTTCGCCGATACGCTCCACGCTGAAACCCATGTCACGCGAGCGCTTGATGAAACCCAGCGTGTGGATATCGCGCGGTGCGTACAGGCGGTAACCGGCGTCGGTACGTGCCACCGGCCCGATCAGGCCGATGTCCTCGTAGTAACGGATCATCTTGGCGGAGATGCCAGAGGCCTTGGCGGCCTGGCCGATGTTCATGCCCTCTTCCATCGTCATCACTCCTCAAGCGTCCATCTGTGGGGCGCGGAAGCGCTTCAGGCGCAGCGCATTGCCGAGTACGAACACCGATGACAGCGCCATCGCACCGGCCGCAAACACCGGCGACAACAGGATGCCCCAGACCGGATACAACACGCCGGCCGCGACCGGAATCAAGGCGGCGTTGTAGACGAAGGCCCAGAACAGGTTCTGGCGGATATTGCCCATCGTCGCCTTGCTCAGCGCGATGGCATTGGGCACGCCCTGCAGGCTGCCCGACATCAGCACCACGTCAGCCGCCTCGATCGCCACATCGGTGCCGGTGCCGATCGCCAGGCCGACATCGGCTTCGGCCAAGGCCGGCGCATCGTTGATGCCATCGCCGACATAGGCCAGTCGACCGTGCTCGGCCTTGAGCCGGCGTACCGCATCAACCTTGCCTTCCGGCAGCACTTCGGCAACCACTTCATCGATGCCAAGCTGGCGCGCGATGGCTTCAGCGGTGCGACGGTTGTCGCCGGTGATCATCGCTACCTTCAGGCCCAGCGCATGCAGGCTGGCGATGGCGGCGCGGGTATCGGACTTGATCGGGTCGGAGACTGCGATGATCGCCGCCAAGCGGCCATCCAGCGCGGCGTACAGCGGGCTCTTGCCCTCTTCACCCAGACGCTGCGCATCGGCGGCAAACACCGCCACATCCAGGCCGAGCTTCTGCATGAAGCGATCCGCGCCAACCTCCACACGCACGCCGTCCACGTTCGCACGCACGCCGTAGCCGGTCACCGATTCGAAGGCATCCACGGCCGGCAACTGCAGGTTTTCCTGCTGTGCGGCGGTGACGATGGCGCGGGCGATCGGGTGCTCCGAGCGGTCTTCCACTGCCGCCACGCGTGCCAGCACTTCGCTGCGCAGGAAGCCTTCGGCCAGCTGCAGGTCAGTCAACAGCGGACGGCCCTCGGTCAGGGTGCCGGTCTTGTCCACCGCCACCACCTGCGCTTCCTTCAACAGCTGCAGCGCCTCGCCCTTGCGGAACAGCACGCCCAGCTCGGCGCCACGGCCGGTGCCGACCATGATCGAGGTTGGCGTGGCCAAACCCATCGCACACGGGCAGGCGATGATCAGCACCGCCACCGCATTGACCAGACCAAAGGTCAGCGCCGGCTCGGGGCCGAAGATCAGCCACACCGCGAAGGTCAGCAGCGCCAGGCCCATCACGATCGGCACGAACACCAGGGTGATCCGATCAACCAGCGCCTGGATCGGCAGCTTGGCGCTCTGCGCCTGTTCCACCAGGCGGATGATCTGCGCCAGCACCGTTGCGCCGCCGACGGCGGTGGCACGCACGCCGAGCGCACCGGTCTGGTTGACGGTGCCGCCAATGACAGTGCTACCCGGCGCCTTCTGCACCGGCACCGGCTCGCCGCTGATCATCGATTCATCGACATAGCTGTCGCCGTCGACAACTTCACCATCCACCGCGATGCGCTCGCCCGGGCGCACTTCGATCACGTCGCCACTGGCGATCTGTTCCAGCGGCAGCTCGACCACGCTGCCAGCGCGACGCACCCGCGCGGTCTTGGCCTGCAGCTTGAGCAGGCGCTTGATCGCCTCGGAGGTGCGGCCCTTGGCCTTGGCCTCCAACATGCGACCGAGCAGGATCAAGGTGACGATGACCGCGGCGGCCTCGTAGTAAACGTTGACGGTGCCGGCCGGCAGCAACCGCGGCAGGAAGGTCGCTACCAGCGAGTAGCCGTACGCGGCCAGCGTGCCGACCGCGACCAGCGAGTTCATGTCCGGCGCTGCGCGCAGCAGGGCCGGGATGCCCTTCTGGTAGAAACGGCGACCCGGGAACACCAGTACCAGCGTGGCCAGCACGAACTGCAGCAGCCAGCTGTTCTGGGTGCCCAGCGTGCCGGCGATGAAGTGATGGAAGGCCGGGATCAGGTGCCCGCCCATTTCCAGCAGGAACACCGGCAGGCTCAGCGCTGCGGCTATCCACAGATCGCGCTTGAGCACGCGCAGGTCATCAGCATGCCGTTGCGCCTGCTGATCTTCATTGCTGCCGGCGCTGCCGATCACACTGGCCGTATAGCCGGCCTTTTCGATCGCCGCCAACAGCGCGGCCGGGGCGGCGCTGCCCTGCACGCTGGCGCGCTCGGTGGCCAGGTTGACGCTGGCCGACTGCACGCCCGGCACCGCCTTCAGCGCGCGCTCGACGCGGCCTACGCAGGAAGCACAGGTCATGCCTTCGATCAGCAGCTCCTGCGCGGCGGGGGCGGTAACCTCGTAGCCAGCCTTGTGTATGGCCTGCACCAGCGCCTCGCGCGGCACGCTGCCGTCGGTCTGCACGCTGGCACGTTCAGTGGCCAGATTGACGCTGGCCTGGCTGACCCCGGGGATGGCCTCCAGCGCACGCTCTACCCGGCCCACGCAGGAGGCGCAGGTCATGCCCTCGATCATCAGATCTTCGGTAGCAGGCCCGGTCTTGTGCTTGCCCGGACTGGCGATGCTGCTCATCGGCACGTCTCCATTTCGATTGTTGGAGGCACCTTAAAGCTTCCAACGATGGGAGGGTCAAGCGCTCTTTATCGCTTGACCTTGCCATCGTGGCAAGCTGCAAGCTGGCTCCACCCCAACGGAGAAACCCCATGAAACTGCATATCGAAAGCATGACCTGCGGCGGCTGCGCACGCAGCGTGACGGCCGCCATCAAGGATGTGGACCCCGCCGCCACGGTCGACATCGACCTGCCCGGCAGGAACGTGAAGATCGAGTCCAGCCAGCCGGTGGAAAGCTTCACCAAGGTGCTGGAAGACGTGGGCTTCCCGGCGCGGTAAGCATCGCGTTCATGGTTTGTGGGAGCGGTGTAAGCCGCGAAGCTGATGGAGCACCAGATCGCGGCATTCCGGGACGGTCATGGATTGTCAGCTTCGCGGCTTACACCGCTCCCACAAAACCATCAACCCTAGCATCCCTCAGCGCGCGCGTTTCCATACCTCACGCTCAACCCGGCGCTCGCCGTCCCAGCGCTCCAGCGTCCACACATCGCCTTCCAGGGTGTAGCGGAAGCTGTAGCTGCCGCCGTTCTCCAATGGATACGACGCCATCAACGGCGTTTCCACATAGTGCCCGTCAGCACTGCGATACGTGCCTGAGCCGCCGGCCCAGAACTTGCCATCGCTGGTGGTGGTGAAGGCAAAACGGCCATCGGCCAATACCTTGGTGCCGGCCAGCTTCTGGCTGGCGTAGTCCACGACCTTCCCTTCCGGGTTGATGAACTCCCCGGACTGCAGTTGCCAGGCGCCCTGCAGGCCCTCGGCGCCGTGTGCGCCGGCAGCGCCCAGCATCAATACAACGGTGGCGAAAGAACGCAGCAGCATCGGCAAGTCCTGATCGGGATGGGCCCGCATTGTGCGCATCGCCGCTGCCCGAACGCCAATACCGGTTCATTGGCAACCTTTGGCGGGGCGCTATCATTGCCGCATTACACGAATCAACGGCGGCCACAACGTGCAGACCCTACTCACCCCGGTATCGATTGGCGAACTGATCGACAAGATCACCATCCTCGAGATCAAGGCCGAGCGCATCACGGATACCGCCAAGCTGGCCAACGTGCGCACCGAGCTGCAGGGCCTGTGGCCGCTGTGGCTGTCGCAGCAGGAAGCGCGCCCGTCGCTGAGCGCGCTCAAGGACCAGCTCAAGGCCATCAACGAGCGCATGTGGGAGATCCAGGACCGCCTGCGCGAGAAGGAAGCGGCGCAGGATTTCGGTTGGTTCGGCGCTGGTTGAAGAGAAGCAGTACCAGGGCGAGTAAGCGCCCTGCTCCCTCCCTTTCGCGCAGCGAAGGGGAGGGTTGGGGAGGGGTGCTCTTCGCAGCACCCTCAAAGCCTCAAGCAAAAGCCAACCCCCTCCCAACCTCCCCCTTGGCTTCGCCAAAGGAGAGGAGCCAAGCACTCCCGGCCACGCCAGCAGCCACGCCCCCTCCCTTTCGCGCAGCGAAGGGGAGGGTTGGGGAGGGGTGCTCTTCGCAACAACCGCAAAGCCTCAAGTAAAAGCCAACCCCCTCTCCCAGCCTCCCCCTTGGCTACGCCAAATGGGAGGAGCCAAGCGCTCCCGGCCATAGCTAAGCCCCCTCCCTTTCGCGCAGCGAAGGGGAGGGTTGGGGAGGGGTGCTCTTCGCAGCAGCCTCAAAGCCTCAAGCAAAAGCCAACCCCCTCCCAACCTCCCCCTTGGCTACGCCAACGGGGAGGAGCAACGCCAGCCTCGCCGGAGGCTCAGCGCAAAACTCTTAGAACGCTATCTGCGCCCACAAGCCGGCTTCATGGCTTTCCAGCGACTTCTTCGCTGTCTCCTGCTTCAGCTGCTTGCCCACCGCCGCCAGACGCAGGTGCTTGTTCGGTTTCCATTCCACACCGACCATGTGATACCGCTCGCGGGTACGCGGATCGATGTCCAGGCTCATCCGGGTTTCTTCGTGGCGGGTGAACACTGCGTACTGCGGGCTCAACTGGTAACTGCCCCACACCGACCAGCCGCGCTGGTCGTCGCTGCCCGGCTTGACCACCCGGGTCCAGTCCTCGGCACGGAAGTACTGCGCGCCGATCCGGCCACGTTCGCCGACCCAGCTGGCCATTGCGTTCCAGCGCTGCGCGGTGTGTTGCCGCGGCATGTCGCCGGCATCCAGCGCGCGGGTACCGCGGTACCCGCCGAGGGCCAGCTCAACACCCTTGGCCGGTGCCCAACCCACACGCGCCTCGACGTCCGGGCGATTGCCCAGACGCGGCTTCTGGTAACCACCGCCGGTGACCACCGAGGCGGCATAGGTGAAATCGCCACGGGTGTACTGGCCGTGCACGCCATAGTCGGCGGCGTTGCCCATCTTGCTGCGGGTGATCAGGGCACCATCGACATAACGATAACCATCACGTGCCGACTCCTGCTGGATCCACGGCAGCGGCGCGTTGCCCAACCGCAGCCAGTTGCCCTTGCCGAAGCTGCGCTGCAGGTAGGCATGGCGCAGCCACACGTCGGTGGGGTCGCTGTTGCGCAGCCACTGCACGTCGGTGGTCACCTGCGCCGTCCAGTGCTGGTTGAAGCGATGATCGACGGTGATGAAGGTGCGCTTCAGATCCAGCGCCAGGCCTTCATCGTCGGTGACCACGCCATCACGATCCAGCTGGCTGGCGTTGACGAAGATCTGCGCCGACACCTTGGTGGCGGGCGCTGCATCCTGGGCCCCGGCCACGGCCGGCAGGCACAGCGCAGCCAGCGCGGCGGCCAGTGCATTACGGGAAACAAACTGCATCACTACTCTCCTGGTGCCAGCCAATGCTGGCGGTATGCGATCTTTCGGGTAAATAACTGGCGGCCGTTCCTGCGCGGCTGCCAGGCAAGCAGGCCGCCTCATCCAGCCGCCCAGCGCTCATCGAGACCACGGGTGCGGCGCCGGCGAAGCAAGGTCTTTCACAACGGGGGCTTTCTGGCGCCAGCAGCGTGCCGGTGCAGGCTTTGACCGGGGTGCTTCCCCATAACGGCAGCGACGGGCATTCATTGACCCCTCTCCTGCTGCCGCGGATGCGGTGGCACAGGCCTCGTCGGGCGGCAACGCCAGCCGAGCTAGCTCGCAAATCAACTTCCTGAAGCTGGTTCATGTTCCCTGCCTTACCCGAAGCAAGGCCATTGTCGGCAGGCCAACGCCAGCCGACCCTGATCAATATCAATGCCGTTGGCGGTTCGTCGCCGATCGGTTGTGCGCCAGGCCACATAACCGTGCTTCCGCTGCGTGCAAGGACGGCTCGCAACGGAGTTTTTGCAGGACCGAAACACTGTCCGGCGCAGAATCGATGTTGCGCATTACCGCGGTTCCACCGAAGGCGGCCCCACGCCACCCACCCTGCGAGGCCCGACATGTCTTACGTAGATGGTTTCCTGGCCGCCGTGCCGCTGGCCAACAAAGCCCGGTTCATCGAACACGCGCATATTGCCGATGCCCTGTTCATCGAGTTCGGTGCCTTGCGGGTGACCGAATGCTGGTCCGACGATGTGCCCCACGGGACCTTGACCGACTTCTACCGCGCCGTGCAGGCCAGGGACGATGAAGCGGTGGTGTTCTCGTGGATCGAATGGCCGGACAAGGCCACCCGCGATGCCGGCATGCAGAAAATGATGGAAGACCCACGCATGGACCCGGCCACCAATCCGATGCCGTTCGACGGCAAGCGCTTGGTCTATGGCGGCTTCATGCCGGTGCTGCATCTGGGCGATTAGGCGAGCGGTGCAACTCGTAGCGCGGGTAAGCACAGCAGCTAGCCGGACACGTGAGACTTGCCGGAATGGTCGAGCGTGATCGCTGCACGTTCGTGGGAGCGGTGTAAGCCGCGAAGCTGACATCGCTGAAGAAACCACCGTCTGTGCCATCTGATGATGCACTAGCTTCGCGGCTTACACCGCTCCCACAAAAACGGCAGCCCGGCCTATGTGGCCGACGACAACAATAACCGCGCCGTCACTGCGCCATCCCCAACACGTACATCAGCACCAGGAAGGCGAGCACGCCCGCGAGCACCACGAAGAATATCTTCCACGCGCTATACGGACGCTCACCCGCCAGTTGCCCCGTGTAGCCATTGGCCAGCACCTGGTAACTGCGCGAGCCATAGGTGTAGCTGACCAGCCACACCGGCACCAGGATGTGCTTGAAGGTGCGCTTGCTGTACGTGGCCTGCACCTGCAGGTTGCGTTGGGTGTCGCCCGGCACCTGCTCGGAACACAGGTAGCGGGTCTGCGTCTGCATCTGTTCCTCACCCTGCCGCGCGGCCTGGCGCAGATCCACCTGGTAGCGCTCCACCGTCCAGCCGCGCACGAACTCGGGCGAATACGGCTTCAAATCGGTGGTGGTCGGGAACTGGCCGATCTTGCCCAGCAGTTCCGGATGCACGCCTACCGTGCCCGGCACCAGCTCATCGTCGAAGAAATGCTGCAGCGAACCGGATGCCGGTTCCCAGCGCACACGCCGTTCCTGCCGGGTCTGCGTATTGCCCTTGGAATCACGGTAACTGACGGTAACGTAGTAGTAATACCCCGCCTCGGCGGTCCAACGCGCGGCGACCTGCGCGTCGAACGTCCAGTACGGCAGATACATGCCCTTGAGCGTATCGGTCAGCGCCGCGCGCTTGAGCTTGCTCGGCGCGAACCAGCGCGTGCCATACCACTTGCGGATGATGTCGCGGACCTGGCCGTCACTGATCTTGAACGGCAGCACGCTCTGCGGGGTGATCGCATCGCCCAGCGACTCATGGTCGATGATCGATGGCGAGCCGCAGAACTCGCAGCGGTCGGCCACCTTGCGGTCGACGAAGACCGAGATCGCATGACAACTCTGGCATTGCACCTCGCGCGGCTGCGCGCCGTAGCCGCGTTGCTCGGCCGGGGTGGCGGCCATGCTCTGCAGCATGCCGACCACCCCCCCCTGCGGCTGTGGCGGCAACGGTGGCGGCTGGTTCGCCTCGTCCTGCAATCGCTTCAATGCCGCCAGCAGGTCCTGCTCGACCACGCCGGCACTGCCATCGCCCACGCCCATGGCCGCCTCCGACAACGGCACGATGGTGCCGCAGTAGGGACAGGCCAGGGCTTGCTTGCCGGCATTCCATTGCAGATCCCCGCCGCATTCCGGGCAGGGATGTTTGCCAACTGTTGCGTTGTTCATCAGCCGCGCAGGAACTCTTCCAGTGCCGAGCGGGCGATGCGGGTGGCATTGCCGATCTTGCGTGCCTTCAGGTCACCTGAAGCGATCGACGCCATCACGTCCTCGACCGATACCGACAAGGCCTGTGCAGCCTGTTCGGGGGTGAGCACGTCCAGCGCCACGGCATCACCGGCAGCCGGCAACGGCGGCGGTGCAGCAGCACCCGGCACCACCGGCGCACCGGTCTGCATGTTGCGCATCATTTCCTGCGCCATGCCGAAGCCCATCGCCATCTGTGCCGGCACCGCAGCAGCCGCGGCACCTTCGCCGCCCTCGCCCATGCCGTGGCCCATCTGGTACTTCACGTAGTCATTGAGGTTGCCGATCACGCCCATGCTGGAGCGCTTGTCGATCGCCTGCTCCACTTCCGGCGGCACCGACACGTTCTCCAGGATGAAGCTGGTGACCTCGATGCCGTACTTGTCGGTCATCGCCGGGTTGATGATCGGCAGCAAGGCTTCGCCCAGCTCGGAGTAGCGCGAGGCCACATCCAATGCCGGCACACCGGCCTTGGCCAGCGCCTCGGTGAACACGCTGACGATGCGCGAACGCATGGTGTCGGCGAACTCATCCAGGCGGAAATTCTGGTCGGTACCGGCCACTTCCTTGAGAAACTTCGGCGGGTCGACGATACGGAAATCGTAGGTACCAAAAGCGCGCAGGCGGACCACGCCGAAATCGGCGTCGCGCATCATCACCGGATTGGAGGTGCCCCACTTGTTGCCGGTGAACAGGCGCGTGTTGAGGTAGTAGACGTCGCACTTGAACGGCGATTCGAAGCCGTACTTCCAGCCCAGGATGGTCGACAGCACCGGGATGTTCTGGGTGCTCAGCGTGTGCTTGCCCGGGCCGAACAGATCGGCGTACTGGCCGGCAGCGACGAACTGCACCATCTGCGACTCGCGCACGATCAGTTGTGCGCCGTTCTTGATCTGGCGGTCGTCATCCGGCCAGCGGTACGACAGCGTGTCACGCGAGTCATCGGTCCACTCGATGATCTCGATCAGTTCCTTTCTGATGAAGTCCAGAATGCTCATGCTCAGTCCCTGGTCGGCAAGGCTCCGATTCTACGGCGGGAATGTTAAGAGTGCGCATGACGCCGCGCAGACATGCCGTGGCGCAGCATGGCCACATCTTCCGGAGCTGCGGGGACGCCATGCGTGTTCTGACCCTGTTGTTGACCACGCTGTTCGGGCTGGCCCTGGCAGTGGGTGGTGGCTGGCTGCTGGCGCTGCACGGCAGCCCGTTCTACCTGCTGAGCGGACTGCTGTTATTGGCCGTCGCCTGGGGGCTGCTGGGCTGGTCGCTGTGGGAGGCCGGCCTGTACTGGTGGCCGCTGGCCACCCGCGTTGGCCTGCCCGCCCTGCTCGGCCTGCTGATGGCCTTGCCTGCCTCACGCCGCTCCAGCCCGCGCGGCTATACCGGCCCGGCTGGCTGGCCGGTGCTGCTGGCCTCGCTGGGCGTGGCGGCGGTTGCCTTCGCCGGCATCCCGCGGCATCTGCATGAGATCGATGGCCGCCTGCCGATGGATATCGTCAACGCCACACCGGCCCTGGGCGACACCGCGCAGCCGGAAGGCGAATGGCAGGCCTACGGCCGCAGCGGTTACGGTCAACGTTACTCACCGCTGGCGCAGATCACCCCGGCCAATGTCGGCCAGCTGTGCGCCTGCCGCAGGACGTGGGCGAGACCACCTACGAAGTCACCCCGCTGAAGATCGGCAACACGCTGTATCTGTGCACGCCACACAGCCTGGCGTTCGCGCTGGATGCCGACAGCGGCAAGGTGCTGTGGAAGTTCGACCCGGGTGCTGGCATGGAACCGCAGCGCCAGCATCAGACCTGCCGCGGGCTGTCGTACTTCACCGAACCCGTGGCCCCTGCCGCAACAAGCGCAGCAACCGGCGTGCACACCTGCAGCAGCCGCGTGTTCCTGCCCAGCGCCGATGCCAAGCTGCATGCGCTGGACGCCCAGACTGGCGAGCACTGCAGCGACTTCGGCAACAGCGGCGTGCTCGACCTGCTGCACAACATGCCGTTCAAGCAGGCCGGTTACTACTATTCCACCTCGCCGCCGCTGATAGCAGGTGGCAAGGTGATCATCGCCGGTGCGGTCAACGACGACTATGCGATCAACTCGCCGTCCGGGGTGATCCGCGCCTACGACGTGCACAGCGGCCAGCTGCTGTGGAACTGGGATTCGGGCAATCCCACCCAGACCGCGCCGCTGGACCCGAACAACCCCAACCAGGTCTACACGCCCAGTTCGCCCAACAGCTGGTCGGTGGCCAGTGCCGATGAAGCATTGGGCATGGCTTACTTCCCGATGGGCAACCGCACCCCGGACCAGCTCGGCATGTACCGCAGCCCCGCCGAGGAAACCTACGCCTCATCGGTGGTGGCACTGGATATTGCCAGTGGCCAGGTGCGTTGGGTGCAGCAGTTCGTGCACCACGATCTGTGGGACATGGACACCCCGGCGCAACCGGTGCTGCTGGATCTGGATCTACCGCAGGGCCGCGTACCAGCGCTGGTGCAACCCACCAAACAAGGTGACGTCTACGTACTGGACCGCCGCGACGGCAAGCCCTTGCTGCCAATCAGCCAACGCACCGCACCGCAGTACGTGGACATACCAGGCCAATTCGCCGCGCCCACGCAACCTATCGACCAGATGCTGTGCCGCATCCAGTACCGGCAGCTGCGCTACGAAGGCCGCTACACACCGCCGACGCTGCAGGGCAGCCTGATCTATCCGGGCAACTTCGGCACCTTCAACTGGGGCAGCGTGGCGGTGGACCCGCAGCGGCAGGTGATGTTCGGCATGCCCACCTACCTGGCCTTCGTCTCCAAGCTGGTGCCCAAGCATGAAACCAGCGGCCGCGAGATGAACAAGGGCGAGCATGGCTTGAATGAGAACAAGGGCGCCGACTATGCGGTGGAAATGACACCCTTCATGTCGCCGATTGGCGTCCCCTGCCAGGTGCCGCCGTGGGGCACGATTGCCGCCGCTGACCTGCGCACCGGCAAGATCGCCTACCAGCACCGCAACGGAACCATTCGCGACCTTTCACCCGTGCCACTGCCAATCCGCATCGGCGTACCCGGCATTGGTGGACCGATGTTGACCGCGACCGGCGTGGCCTTCATGAGCGCGGCCACCGACGACAACTTCCGCGCCTACGACCTGGCCAGCGGCAAGGTGCTGTGGGATGTGCGTATTCCGGCCGGTGGGCAGGCCACGCCGATGACTTACCTCAACAGCCAGGGCGAGCAGATGGTGCTGCTGGTGGCGGGTGGTCATGGTTCGACCGG
>QFOV01000100.1 GCA_003248565.1 Stenotrophomonas sp. | reverse complement strand
GTGCCACAGGTCTGCCCGCAGCCGCTGGCCGCGGATCGGCATCAGCTAGAATCGGCGGATCACTCAGCAGGATTGTTCCGATGCAGCTGTCTTCCGTTCGTGCCGTCATCACCGGCGGCGTCTCTGGCCTCGGCCTCGGCGTCGCCCAGTTCCTGGTTGCCAATGGCGGCAAGGTCGCCCTGTTCGACCTCAATGATGAAAAAGGCGCCGCTGCGGTCGCCGAACTGGGCGCCGACAATGCCCGCTACTTCACCACCAATGTCACCGACGAAGCCGGTGTCGCCGCCAATCTGGCTGCCGCGCGTGAGTTCCTGGGCGGTTTGAATGTGGTGATGAACTGCGCCGGCATCCTCGGTGCCGGCCGCGTGCTCGGCCGCGAAGCGGCGATGCCGCTGGCCAACTTCCAGACCACGGTGATGGTCAACCTGGTCGGCAGCTTCAACGTCGCCAAGGCCGCCGCCGAACTGATGCAGAACAACGAGGCCAACGCCGACGGCGAGCGCGGTGTGATCATCAACACCGCCTCGGTGGCAGCCTATGAGGGCCAGATCGGCCAGGCCGCCTATTCCGCCTCCAAGGGCGGTGTGGTCGGCATGACCTTGCCGATGGCACGCGAGCTGTCGCGCTTCGGCATCCGCGTACTCACCATCGCGCCGGGTGTGTTCTGGACCCCGATGGTCGACGGCATGCCGCAGAACGTGCAGGAATCGCTGGCTGCCTCCATCCCGTTCCCGTCGCGGCTGGGCCAGCCGGCCGATTTCGCCAGCCTGGTCGGCCACATCGTTGGCAATACCTACCTCAACGGTGAGACTATTCGCCTCGACGGTGCGGTACGTCTGGCACCGAAGTAATTGGGCCGGGAATGGGGAATAGAGAGTGGGGAATTGAACCCCGCTATCGCTTCACCATTACCTGAACCTCATTGCCTGTCCGTAGGATGGAAGGCGGTTGACCTTCCATTCCCGATTCCCTATTCCCATTCCCTGCATTTATGAAAGCCAACGACATCAAGAAAGGCAACGTCGTCGAGTACAACAACGGCGTCTACCAGATCCGCGACATCGAGCGCAGCTCGCCGCAGGGCCGTGGCGGCAACGTCCGCTTCCGCTTCATCATGTACAGCGTGCCGGGCGGCAACAAGCTCGATGCCAGCTTCGATGCCGATGACAACCTGCCGGAAGTCGAGCTGCTGCGCCGCCAGTCCACCTTCTCCTACATGGACGGCGACGCCTTCGTGTTCATGGATGACGAGGACTACACCCCGTACACGCTGGACGCCGAGGTCATCGGCGACGACGCCGGCTACATCACTGAAGGCCTGACCGGAATCTACGTGCAGGTCATCGACGACCAGCCGGTTGCCGTGCAGATGCCGCAGCATGTGACCCTGGAAGTGATCGAGACCCCGCCGGAACTGAAGGGCGGCACCGCCACCAAGCGCCCGAAGCCGGCCAAGCTCAGCACGGGCCTGGAAATCATGGTGCCGGAGTACATCGTCAACGGCGAACGCATCCTGGTGAACACCACCACCGGTGAATTCGGCGGCCGCGCTGATTGATTGACTGCAGCCTCCCGCCAGACGGTGGGAGGCTGCAGCAGCTGGTTTGTGGGAGCGGCGTAAGCCGCGAAGCCGATATGGCTTCAGATCCAGAAATCCCCAGAATGCCGTGTCTTGGTAGATAGCCAGCTTCGCGGCTTACGCCGCTCCCACAAAACCAGCCGGCTACGCCACTACCGGGAAATACAGCGACACCGCCGCCCCACCCAACGCGGAGGTACCAATCGTCGCCGTGCCCCCCGACTGCGCCGCAAAGCCATACACCTGGCTCAGCCCCAGCCCGCTGCCATCACCCACGCTCTTGGTGGTGAAGAACGGTTCGAACACGCTCTCCTGGATCTCGGCCTGGATGCCCGGCCCGCTGTCACCAACGCAGATGCAGACGAACTGCCCGGCCTCACCCGCGCCCGACGGCACGATGATGCTCTCAAGCCGCGCCGACAACAGCACCTTGCCGACACCGTGCATGGCATCGCGGCTATTGCCCAGCAGGTTCAACAAGGCCGCCTCGAGCTGACCGACGTCCACCGAAATCGGCGGCAGTTGCTCGGCAATGCTCACGTTCAACTGGATGGTTTCGCCGCAGACGCGGCGGTAGAGCTCCAGCGACGCATTGAGCAGATCATCCACCTGGCTCAGCTGCGGCACCAGGGTCTGCCCGCGCCCGAACGCCAGCATCTGCCGGGTCAACTGGGTGCCACGCCCAACCGCTCGGTGGGCGATGTCCAGGATGCGTCGCACGCTCTCGTCGCCGGAGCGGCGCAACGACAGCATGTCCAGGCTGTTGCCGATCACCGACAGCAGGTTGTTGAAGTCGTGCGACAGGCCCAGGGTCAACTTGCCCACCGCATCCAGGCGCTGCGCGCGCAGGGCGACTTCCTGTGCCTCGCGCACCCGCTTCTGGGTCTGGAATGCCTCGGTGACGTCACGGATCAATACCAGCACCCGCACGCCACGCTGGTCGGCTATCCGCTCCAAAATCATCGATGCGCGAAAGCGGCCCCCGTCCTTGCGTACCATCGCCAGGCTGAGCTGGTCGCTGCCCTGCTGCAGCGTGCGCGCCACGGCCTGCTGGGCTATGCCGCGCTGTGTATCGGCGGCGCTGAACAACTGCGAGAACGGCAGCCCGCGGATCTCTTCGCAAGGATAGCCAAATACCGTTGCCACACCGGCATTGCAGCTGAGCACCTGTCCATCAGGGTCAAGCTGGAGAATCGCGCAGGAGCGCAGCTTCAACACATCCTCGGCCATCGCATCGACCGTCTGCTGCCCAGTACCAATCAACCGCGCTCTCCTGAAAACCGATCCGGACGACGCTCATCGAGCGCCGCCGCCTCCCCTGATGGCGTACCGTACCCTAAACGCAGCCGCTGCCGCAGGTACAGTAGGTTCGACTCGATCTGCTCCATCCGCGCGCGCTGTGCTCCCGGCAGCGCGGCCAGTGCGGCCTCGCGCAGGGCTTTCCATTGTTGCCGGGCGGGCCCAGCCCCGGCGGCGGCCTCGGCGCTCAAGCGCTCTCGTTCATCCGCATCGGGTATGCCATAACCCTGCCCCGGCCCCAACAGGCTGCCCGGCGCCAGCAGCACCGCAGACCGCTCCATCAGCGCCTGGAAGTCGGCCATTTCCGGCAACCGCTTGCCGCCGGCAAGCAGGCTGCGCTTGAGCACATCGGCTGCCGCCACCTCCCCGCGTCGCCACGCAGCCTGCTCCAGCAACAGCATGGCCGCCAGCACCTGATCATCAGCCTGCTGCATCCACCTCCGGCGTTGCGCGGGCGGCAGTGCCAGCCATGCCTCCACGTTGTCGGCCGGCAATGGCAGCGCTTTGCGGGCGATCTCGAACACCAGCGCGTAGTGGGCGGCCGCCGACTCGAAGTAATAGCCGCCGCGCAGCGCCTGCGCGCGTTCGCGTGACGGATCGGCCAATGCTTCGGCGCGCAGGCTGTGCAGCAAACCGGTTGGGGTGATCGACAGCAGATCTGCGGAGCCAAGCCGCGGCGCCCCATCGCCCAGCAGCTTGCCGGTTTCCACCGCACAATTGTTGCTGATGAAGTAATAGCGCCCGTCGTAGTCCCAGTGCAGCCGCGCCGCCTGCTGCAGCACCGCGTTGATCTCATCACGCTGCAGGCGCAGCGGCGTGGAGGAAACCCCGCGCAGCTCGACCTTGGTGTATTCCTCGATCACCCGGCTCAGCGGCAGCACGAACAGCCGCGACGGATAGGACCCGGTCAGGCCACGCCAGCTGGATATCTGCACATCACCCACGAAGGCGCGGAACGACAGCACCAGGTGGTATTGCAGATCCATACGACAGGCCGGGCCAGGCGTACGGCCCGGCGCGCACACCACCAGCCGCAGCATGCTGTGGCCCCAGCGGCTCATCAGCTTCTCGTTGCCTTCGGCCAGCAGGTAGTCGATTTCGTAGACCCGCGCCGGGTCGAGATCGAGCAGATCGGCCAGGCCTTCCTGCTCGCCGGCCTGCATGAACGGCAAGGCCTGCGGGCACTGCAGCACATCCAACTGACGCGGCGGGCCAAGATTCTCAACGAACCAGGCATGCAGAAGCGGACGCCGGCAGGCGTACTCCGGGTCCAGCAGATAGTGTTCGAGGTTTACCGCGAAGAACTCGGTCGGGCTCTCCAGCTCGTAGCGATCGGGGCTGCGCAGGCTGAAGTGGTTGCGTCCACGCCCCGGCCACAATGGCCGCTGCTGCCAACCGGCCAGGTCCAGAAAGCGCGGTTGAGCTGACCAGCCGCCGATGGCGGAACGGTCCAACGCATGTCCCAGCTCGTGGATCAGCGCGGCACGTGCCTGTTGCCACGCCTGGGCCGAGGCGTCCGCAGATGCGGAGTCGCCCTGCAACAACAGTGGCAACAGGCGTTTATCCAAACCAAGTTCACGCCCGCGCGCCCTGCCCTGCACATGCTCGGGCAGGTCGTCACGCCAGCGCAGCTGTAGCGTCAATGCGCTGCTGGCTTCAATACCGGCGGGAATCCGAGCCAGTACATCGTCGATCAGTTGCTGGCTGGCCACTACCTGCGCCGAATCCAGCGCCGGTGCGGCTGCCTGCAACTCGATGCGCAGTGCCGCCTGCAGGGGCGCTGCCGCGCAGAGCAGCAGCAACACCGCCAGCCACCGCGCGGGCGGCAGCCGGCGGAGATCCATCACAGGGCCAGGATCTTCCGGGCCAATTCCATGTCGCTGGCATCGCGCGCGGCAGCATCACGTTCGCGCAGCTGGATCAAGGCCGCTTCCAGCCATGCGCCGCGGATCTCGCCATTGCTGGCCACAAAACCCGCCGCGTCTTCGCGTGCGTCCAGCAACACCTTGTCGTCACCCGAGGAGCTACCCGAGGAATTGGACGATGCGCCAGATGCGGAACCGGCCGACGTGCCTGCAAAGCTGGAGGCGAATGCCGACATCGGCAGGGCAATCAAAGCGCAGAACAGGATCGAGCGGATCATTGGCGTGTCAACGTCGGATGAGCAAGGGCGTCAAGAGTACCGACCGTCGCCGCCGGTGGGAACCACCAGCCATGCTGCCCACCAGATCCATTCATGCTGGACTGCGGGCGCACATCTTCGACCCGTTCGCGCGGCGGCTCCGCCGCACATGCGGGCAGCTGCGCGACTACTGATCGAACAGCTTGCCCGGGTTCAACAACCAGTTCGGATCGAAAGTGCGCTTGACCCCACGCATAAGCGCAACTTCGGCCTCGCTGCGGGTGCTGGAAAGATAGGCCTTCTTGACCAGGCCGATGCCGTGTTCCGCCGAGATGCTGCCATCAAACCGCAGCAGCACCTGCGCCAGCAGTTTGGTCACGTGCTCGCACTGGCTGAGGAACTCGGCGTCACTGGTGGCATCGGGCTTGAGCACATTGATGTGCAGGTTGCCGTCGCCGATATGGCCAAACCAGACCACCTCGAAGTGCGGGTAGGCACCATTGATCAGCGCCTGGGTTTCGGCCAGGAAGGCCGGCATCGCCGAGATCCGCACCGACACGTCGTTCTTGTACGGTTTGTAGCGCGCCACCGATTCGGTGATGCCTTCGCGCAGACGCCATAGCTGCTGCGCCTGTGCTTCGCTGGTGCTGATCACGCCATCCAGCACCCAGCCCTGCTCCATGCAATGCTCGAACGCCGCCAGCGCGGCGGCTTCACCTGCCTCGTCAGCCGAGGCGTACTCGGTCACTACGTAATACGGGTGAATCTCCTCGAACGGATACTGCGCACCATGCGCGGTGACGTGCTTGACCGCCAGGTCGGTGAAGAACTCAAAGGCCTCCAGCTGCAGGCGTTCGCGGAAGGCAGAGAACACCTGCATCAGCACTTCGAACGACGGCAACGCCAGCACCATCACATTGGTGGTCGGCGGTGGATCAGTCAGCTTCAAGGTTGCCTCGACCACGATGCCGAGCGTGCCTTCCGAGCCGACCATCAACTGGCGGAAGTCGTAACCGCTGGAGTTCTTGATCAAGCCCTTGTTGAGCTCCAGCAAGTCACCGTTACCGGCAACCACCTTGAGCCCGGCGATCCACTCGCGGGTATTGCCATAACGGATCACGCGGATACCGCCAGCATTGGTGGCGATATTGCCGCCAATCGAACAGGAGCCACGCGCGGCGAAATCCACCGGATAGATCAGCCCATGTTCCTTGGCGGTGTTGTGCACCGCTTCCAATGGCATGCCGGCCTGAACGACCAGGGTGCGATCGACCGCGTCGAAGCCCAGCGGTTTGTTCATGCGCTCCAGGCTCAGCACCAGCTCGCCGTTGGCCGCAACCGCGCCACCGGACAGGCCGGTGCGGCCACCCGAAGGCACCACGGCCACGTTGTGCTCATTGGCCCAGCGCACCACCGCCTGCACTTCCTCGACACTGCCCGGCAAGGCAATGGCCAGTGGCGACGGCGTCCAGCGCCGGGTCCAATCGCGCCCGTAGTGCTCCAGATCGCCCGGCTCGGTCTTCAGACGCAGCTCGGGGCAGGACTGCAACAGGGTTTCCAGGCGCGGATCGGTCATGGCGGTGTTTCGGCGGCGTGAAAGCCGCCAAGCGTGACAGCCCCGCCGCGCGCCGTCCAGTCGCCGCGGCGGTCCGCTGCGACAGGATCTGGATTTCATATGAAACCTTTTCCCATCAATGCCTTGCCGCGTTGCGCAGCGCACAAAACAGCGCGCCGTTCTGGCATAGTTGGCGACCTACCCACCTTCGCCGCCGTACACGACATGTCGCCCAAGAAGACCTCGTTCCCGAAGCAGGACATCCGCGTTTTGTTGCTTGAGGGGGTCAGCCAGACCGCCGTGGACGTCTTCAAGGCGGCCGGGTACTCGCAGATCGAGCTGTACAGCAAGTCGCTGCCCGAAGAGGAATTGAAGGCGCGTATCGCCGAAGCCCACATCGTCGGCATCCGCTCACGCACCCATCTCAGCGCCGAGGTGCTGGCCGAAGCCAAGCGCCTCATCGCGGTCGGCTGCTTCTGCATCGGCACCAACCAGGTCGACCTCGAAGCGGCCGAACTCGCCGGCATTCCCGTCTTCAACGCGCCGTACTCCAACACCCGTTCGGTCGCCGAACTGGTGATTGCCGAGGCGATCATGCTGACCCGCGGCATTCCGCAGAAGAATGCCGAATGCCACCGCGGTGGCTGGTCCAAGTCGGCTGCCGGCAGCCATGAAGTACGCGGCAAGACGCTGGGCATCATCGGCTACGGCCATATCGGCACCCAGGTTGGCGTGTTGGCCGAGGCGCTGGGCATGCACGTGATCTTCCATGACATCGAAACCAAGCTGTCGCTGGGCAATGCGCATCCGGCCATCAGCCTGGATGACCTGCTGGCGCGCTCGGACGTGGTCACCCTGCACGTGCCGGAGAACGGCTCCACGCAATGGATGATCGGCGCCGAGCAGCTGGCCAAGATGAAGAAGGGCGCGCACCTGATCAATGCAGCGCGCGGCACCGTGGTCGATATCGCTGCGCTGGATGCAGCACTGGGTTCGGGTCATCTCGGCGGTGCCGCAGTGGACGTGTTCCCGGTCGAGCCCAAGGGCAACGGCGACCTGTTCGAGTCCCCATTGACCGCGCATGACAATGTGATCCTGACCCCGCACGTCGGCGGCTCCACGCTGGAAGCACAGGAAAACATCGGCGTTGAAGTGGCGGCCAAGCTGGTGCGTTACAGCGACAACGGCTCGACCCTGTCGGCCGTCAACTTCCCGGAAGTGACCCTGCCGGAGCACGAGCAGAGCCTGCGCCTGCTGCACATCCACCGCAACGTGCCGGGCGTGCTGTCCAAGATCAACGAGATCTTCTCGCGCCACAACCTCAACATCGACGGCCAGTTCCTGCGCACCGACCCCAAGGTCGGCTACGTGGTGATCGACATCACCGCCAGCGAAGAACAGGCCTCCGCCATCCGCGAAGAGCTCGCCGCGATCCAGGGCACCCTGCGCACCCGCATCCTCTACTGACGCACATCTGTAGTGCCGAGCCATGCTCGGCAGGGGCCTTACCGGCAAAAGCTGCCCTCACCCCAACCCCTCTCCCGCAGGCGGGAGAGGGGCTAGATTGGCTACGCGCTGCAGCACTACGTAGTGCCGAGCCATGCTCGGCAGGGGCTCTACCGGTCCCGTCGGGGATATTGTGGGAGCGGCGTCAGCCGCGAAGCTGATGCACTTTCAGATTGCAGACTCTGCCAACGATCAAGCATTGCCTGCTTCGCGGCTGACGCCGCTCCTACATGTCCCTTCTATCTCTGCAGCCACCGGTTTGCCATCCGCCGCATGGATTCATCTTGATCCTTGGCGATCTCGTCTACCGACCGCCATGCCAGCTCCAGCGATTCCTCGCTGACCACGAACGCCTCGTTGTCGCCGGCGACGACCACATAACGCACGTCGTAATGCCAATGCCCGGGAACATCCCCGCGCTCGGGAATCCAGTGCCGGTCCAGATCAAAAATATCGGCCGAAGCCAATGTCAGACCCGGCAGCCCGGATTCCTCTTCGGCTTCGCGCAGCGCAACAGCCGCCAGATCGTGATCACCATCGGCATGCCCACCCAACTGCAACCAGCGTTGCAGCTTGCGATGGTGGGTGAGCAGCGCGCGTTTGCCATCGGCGCTGACCAACCAGGCGCTACCGGTGAAATGCCCGGTCAGCCGCTCGCGGGTGAAGGGATCCACCCCACCTTCGTCAAGCAGGGCCAGGAACGCCTGCGTCACCTGCTCATGTTCCCGGTGGCGCTGGGAATAGTCCACAAATGCCTGACGCAGCAGTAGATCTTCACCGTGCATGACTGTAAGCACATCCAATTCAATCAATCCGGCGGCCATTATCGCTGTCGATGTTGCAGTTGCGCTTGTCGAGTTTCGCCAGCTTTGGCAAGGTAGAGCAGTTGCCGACCGTTCAGCTTGCGTCGCCATACAACCGGCCCCGTCGCCCCAGTGCGTTCGGGCCAATACACAGCTCGGGAATTTGCGGAATGCTTAAAACACTGTTGAGGGTCAAGCCGGTCGAACCGGCCGCACATGTCGATGCCGGCGAGCCGATCGAAGGCAGCCTGCAAGGCGAAGCCACGCTCAAGCGGACCCTCACCGCCAAGCACCTGATCCTGCTCGGCATAGGTGCGGTGATCGGCGCGGGCATCTTCGTGCTGACCGGCCAGGCTGCGGCCAACCACGCCGGGCCGGCGGTGATGCTGTCCTTCGTCTTCGCCGGTATTGCCTGTGCACTGGCCGGTCTTTGCTACGCAGAATTCGCGGCGATGATGCCGGTCTCCGGCAGCGCCTACTCCTATTCCTACGCCACGCTGGGCGAAGGCATGGCCTGGTTCATCGGCTGGTGCCTGGTACTGGAATACCTGTTCGCCTCGGCCTCGGTAGCGGTCGGTTGGTCGGCCTACCTGATCAGCTTCATCACCACCACGCTGCACATGCCCTTCCCCGACGCCTTGTCGGCGGCGCCGCTGGCCTGGACCGGTAGCGAGTTCGTCAACTCCGGCAAGCTGTTCAACCTGCCTGCGGTGCTGATCGTGGCCGCCATCACCGGCCTGCTCTACGTCGGTGTCACCCAGTCCACCTTCGTCAACGCAGTGATCGTCGCGATCAAGATCACCGTGATCTGCCTGTTCGTCGGCTTTGGCATCCAGTACATCGACCCGGCCAACTGGCAGCCGTTCATCCCGGAAAACACCGGTACCTTCGGTGAATTCGGCTGGAGTGGTGTGTTCCGCGCAGCCACCATCGTGTTCTTTGCCTATATCGGCTTCGATGCCGTTTCGACCGCCGCCGGTGAGACCAAGGACCCGCAGAAGAACATGCCGATCGGCCTGCTCGGCTCCCTGGCCGTCTGCACCCTGGTCTACATCGTGGTCTGCGCGGTGCTGACCGGCATGCTGCCGTACAACCTGCTGGGCACCGACAAGCCGGTGGCCACCGCGCTGGAAGCCTATCCCAGCCTGTCCTGGCTGAAGACCGCGGTCGAGATCGGCGCCATCGCCGGCCTGTCCTCGGTGGTGCTGGTGATGATGATGGGGCAGTCGCGCATCGCCTACACCATCTCCCGCGACGGTCTGCTGCCGAAGATGTTCGGCAAGGTGCACCCGCGCTTCCGTACGCCCTACATCAGTACCCTCGTGGTCGGCGTGCTGGCCGGTGCACTGGCCGGACTGGTACCGCTCAACGTGCTCGGCGAACTGGTTTCGATGGGTACCCTGCTGGCCTTCGCCACCGTCTGCATCGGCGTGCTGGTGCTGCGCCGTACCAAGCCGGACATCGTGCGCCCGTTCAAGGTGCCGGCCGCATGGTTGATCTGCCCGCTGGGCGCGCTGGCCTGCCTGGCCTTGTTCATGCAGGCCTTCGTGGTGCATTGGCACCTGTTCGTCGGCTGGACCGTGCTGGGCCTGTTCATCTATTTCGGCTACGGCATCCGCAACAGCAAGCTGAACAAGCAAGCCTGATCCACACCCCGACCGGCGCCTGGCGCGCCGGTTTTCTTTTGCGCGCCCGCCGCGCACCGATGAGCGAAGACCCGAAACATGTTCAAGCAACTCTGGGCCACCAAACATCCGCACGCCGCACATGAGGAAGCCAATGGCCTGAGCCTGCGCCGAACCCTCGGCCCTTGGGGGCTGACCGCGCTGGGCATTGGCGCGGTGATCGGCGGCGGCATCTTCGTCATCACCGGCCAGGCCGCGGCCAACCACGCCGGCCCGGCCATCATGCTGTCCTTCGTGCTGGCAGCTATCTGCTGCGCGTTCTGTGCGCTGGCCTATGCCGAGTTCGCCTCGATGGTGCCGGTCTCCGGCAGCGCCTACACCTATACCTACGCCACCTTCGGCGAGCTGTCGGCCTGGTTCATCGGCTGGATGCTGGTGCTGGAGTACGGCGT
>QFOV01000099.1 GCA_003248565.1 Stenotrophomonas sp. | reverse complement strand
TGCGTGGCCCAGAAAAGCAGAAAGCGGCCCTGAGGCCGCTTTCTGCTTTCAAGCTGCTTGGTCGGATCAGACGCTGCGCGGCTGATCGTCTTCCTGCTTCTCGGCCTCGGCCTCGGCCTCGGCATTCGCTTCGACTGCGACGCTTTCCGCGTCTACTGCGGGAGCGACAACGACAGGCGTCGGTGCGGCTGCGGCGGCTGGTGCTGCAGTTTCAACGGCCGGCTTTTCAGCCGTTTCTTCAACAGCCGGGGCCTGGGCGAACAGCTGCCCGTTTTCCGGTGCTGCAGGCTGTGCAACCACCACCGCGGCCGGTTCCGGCTGCGGGATGCTGACCGGAGCTGGTGCGACGTTGACTGGTTCAGCAGCAGCGACCGGCGCGATCGGCGCAGCGGCGACTTCTGCCGGTGCGCTGACAACTGCCGGGGCAGCCACAGGCGCTTCCACGCTGGCGACCACCGGTGCTGCGACGACTGCTTCAGTGGCGGTTTCCGCCGGAGTGCTGATCGCCTGCTCGGCCTTTACGACCACCGGCTCGGCGGCAACTGCCACTTCGACGGGTGCGACTGGGGCCGGTGCGCTTGCTGCGACAACGGCCTCAGCAACCGGTGCCGACGCAGCTACTTCGACAGCAGCGGCAGGTGCTGCGACAACAACAGCTGCGGCAGCCTGCGCGGGCGCCACAGCAACCGGCTTGGCTGCTGCTACCGGAGCGGACACGGGTGCGGCCGGGGTTGCGGGCTCGTCATCGAACTCGAACTCGGGCTGGCTGCTGGCGGGCTTGGCCGAAGCTTCATTGACTTCGCCATCGGCGTCATCAAAGGCGTCCAGGGCATCCTCATCACCGCCCAGGTTTTCACCGCCGGCGGCACCTTCACCGTTACCACGACGGCGACGGCGACCGCCGCGGCGACCGCGACGACGACGGCCACCGGCTTCGCCGGCACCGTCTTCGGTTGCTGCAACCGGGTTGCCGTTCTCGTCGACGACCACAGCCGCTGCCGGCTGCTCCTCGGAGACGACCGCCGGCTTGGCGATCTCGGCAGCAATGGTGCTTTCCTTCACCACGGCATCGGTGTTGGCAACGGCATCGTTGGCCACAATTGCTGCTGCGGCAACGACCGGTGCTGCGACGGCCGGTGCAGCTGCGCGAGCGGCTTCCTGCTGTGGCTGCTGCTGGCGTGCGGGCTTCTCAGCCTGCGCGTTCAGCTGCTGGACCTGCTTGTCGGTGTCCTGCTGCGGCTTGGGCTGCTTCGGCTGCTTGGGCTGTTTGGCCTGCTGCTGCTCGTTGTTGCGCTGCTGCTTGGGCTGCTGCTGGGCCTGATCACCGCGCTGCTGTTCATTGCGCTGCTTGGGCTGCTGGGCGTTGTTCTGCGTCTGCTGCTGGCCCTGCTGCTGCGGCTTGTCAGCGTTCTGGCGGCGGTCTTCGCGACGCTGCTCGTCACGACGATTGCCGTTGGCGTTGCTGCCCGCATTGGCATTGCCGTTGCCACCGCGACCCTGCTGGCCGTTGCGGCCATCACGACGCTGGTTGCCGCGCTCGTTGCGGTTGTTGCGGCCGTTGTCCTGGCGCTGCGGCTGGGCCGGCTGTGCGGCCGGAGCCGGCTCGCCGCCGAACACGCGCTTGAGCCAGCCCATCACGCCGCCAGCGGCGGGCGCGACAGGTGCGGCAACCGGTGCCGGGGCTGGAGCGGCCTCGACGACTTCACGGATCGGCGCAGGCTGGCTGTGCTTGACGTGGGTTACGGCCGGCGCCGGGATGTTCAACTGTGCCTTGGTCAGTGCGTGCACCGGCAGCTTGCGCGGGGTGCCACGCTGGTAGCTGGGCTTGCTCGACTCTTCGCCCAGCTCGTTGTCGCGCAGGCGCGTGACTTCGTAATGCGGGGTGTGCAGCTGCTCGTCGGCAACGATGACGATGGGCGCGTCATGGCGCTGCTCGATTTCACGCAGGGCGCTGCGCTTCTCGTTGAGCAGGTAGTTGGCGATCTCGACCGGGGCCTGGACCAGCACCTGTCCGGTGTTCTCCTTCATCGCATGCTCTTCGGCAACGCGGATGATGGATAGCGACAGCGACTCGATGCTGCGCATGCGGCCTTGACCGTCACAACGCGGGCAGACGATCTGGCTGGACTCACCCAGGCTCGGACGCAGGCGCTGGCGGCTCATTTCCATCAGGCCGAAGCGCGAGATGCGGCCCAGCTGGACGCGGGCACGGTCGTACTTCAGCGCATTCTGCAGGCGGTTTTCGACTTCGCGCTGGTGCTTGCTGGAGGACATGTCGATGAAATCGATGACCACCAGGCCGCCCAGGTCGCGCAGGCGCAGCTGGCGGGCGACTTCTTCGGCGGCTTCCAGGTTGGTCTGGAAGGCGGTGTCCTCGATGTCGCTGCCCTTGGTGGAACGGGCCGAGTTCACGTCGACCGCGGTCAGCGCTTCGGTCTGGTCAACCACGATCGAACCGCCGGACGGCAGGCGCACGTTGCGCTCGTAGATCGCCTCGATCTGCGATTCGATCTGGAAGCGGTTGAACAGCGGGATGTCGTCTTTGTAATGCTTGAGTTTGCGCAGGGTCTGCGGCATCACCTGCTGCATGAAGTCGCGTGCGGTCTCGTACAGTTCCTCGGTGTCGACCAGGATCTCACCGACGTCCGAGCGCAGGTAGTCGCGCAGGGCGCGCACGATCAGGCGCGATTCCTGGTAGATCAGGAACGGGGCTGGCTTGGTCAGGGCTGCCTCGGCGATCGAACGCCATACCTGCAACAGATAGTCCAGGTCCCACTGCAGCTCTTCGGCATCGCGGCCGACGCCGGCGGTGCGGATGATCACGCCCATGTCGTCGGGGATGTTCAGCTTGTCCAGCGCTTCCTTCAGGGCGGCGCGGTCTTCGCCCTCGATGCGACGGGACACGCCGCCGGCAGAGGGGGAGTTGGGCATCAGCACCATGTAGCGGCCGGCCAGGGAGATGAAGGTGGTCAGGGCGGCGCCCTTGTTGCCACGCTCTTCCTTGTCGACCTGCACGACGATTTCCTGGCCTTCGCGCAGGAGTTCCTTGATGCTGGCCTTGTGGTGGTCCACGCCGGCCTGGAAGTAATCGCGGGAGATTTCCTTCAGCGGCAGGAAGCCGTGGCGGTCACCGCCGTACTCGACAAAGGCAGCCTCGAGCGACGGCTCCAGGCGGGTGATGCGGCCCTTGTAGATGTTGGACTTCTTCTGTTCCTTCGACGGCTGTTCGATGTCGATGTCGTACAGGTTTTGCCCGTCGACGATGGCCACGCGCAGTTCTTCAGCCTGCGTGGCATTGATCAGCATTCGCTTCATTGTGCGTTCCTCGCGCGCTGCTACCGCGCGGAACGCCATGGGGTTTCGCCTCTGGACACGGTTCGCCGCCCATTCGCGCAGGCGCGGGCAGGGCGGCTTGGGTTTCCAGCGCTACGACACCACGGCAGGCCGCGGGAGCGCTTCTTTCTTGTTTTAGGTGTTTCAGGGCCGGCGGCCGCCCGCGGCCGTGGCCGATGGCGTCGCGCGGGACATGGGTTTCATCCAGCTCGGATGCTTTTTGGCATCCGGCGATGGCCGGGAACGCCGACGAGCCGCTAACATGGCCGCCCCGGGGGCGGTGGCCGCGCACTGTGCCGGATCCGTAGGGAGCGGGGCTTCTGGCCCTGACCAACTTCCAACGAAATCAAACCCTTATATCGCCCCCCGAGTGTAGCAGAATAAATAGGCCGATGACTGATTCCGACAAGCCCCAAGCACAGCCTGCCGCCAAGAGCAGCGTGCGCATGATCAAAGTGCCCGAAGACAGGGCAGGACAGCGGCTGGACAACTTTTTGTTGGGTCAGCTGAAGGGCGCGCCACGCAGCCTGGTCTATAAATTGGTCCGCAGTGGCCAGGTCCGTGTGAATGGCGGCCGTGCCAAGGCCGACCGCAAGCTGGACGGCGGCGAAGAGGTGCGCATTCCGCCGGTCAATCTCAATGAGTTGGGAGACAAGGCGCCGCCTCCAAGCAGCTTCCTGCAGCGTATGGAAGAAGCCATCGTCTTCGAGGACGCCAAGCTGCTGGTGATCAACAAGCCGACCGGCGTAGCCAGCCACGGTGGCAGCGGTATCAGTCATGGTGCGATCGAGACCATGCGTGCACTGCGGCCGAACATGAACCTGGAGCTGGTGCACCGGCTGGACCGGGATACTTCTGGCCTGCTGATCCTGGCCAAGAAGCGTTCGGCCCTGGTCGAGCTGCAGGCCTTGCTGCGTGAAGACCACGGCGGCATCCAGAAGCGCTACCTGACCTTGCTGGCCGGGCGCATGCCCGACGGCGTGATGAGCGTGGACGCGCCGCTGCATGTCGGCCTTCGCCAAGGCGGCGAGCGCCATGTCCAGGTGAATGCGATCGGCAAGCCCTCGCTGAGTCATTTCAAGGTGTTGGAGCGTCGCGGCGGGCAGTCCTACTGCGAAGTCCGGATCGAGACCGGCCGCACCCACCAGATCCGTGTGCATGCCCAGCACATCGGTCATCCGGTGGCTGGTGACGACAAGTACGGCGATCCTGCAGTCAACAAGCGCTTTCGTGAGCAGATCGGCCTGAAACGCCTGTTCCTGCACGCGGCCTCGCTGGAGTTCGCGCTGGACGGCGGCAAGACACCTTATGTATTGAATGCGCCGCTGCCGCCGGATTTGGTCGAGGCGATGAACAGGCTTTGAGGGTGTGAAGCCGGGATTGGGGGTATGTGATGCAGGGGTTTGTGGGAGCGGCGTGAGCCGCGAAGCTGACCTTGCTTGGGGCCCCCTGTATCCCGGTTACCTGATGATGTGTGGGCTTCGCGGCTCACGCCGCTGCCACAAAAGAACCGGTTTCGGATCTGGCAGGGTTGCGTGTCGCTCCCTGCCTCACTACCACTTGAACAGCACAAGGCTGACCGCAATCGTGGCCATGCCGATCACCAGTCCATACACGGTCTCGTGGCCCTTGGCGTAACGCTTGGCCGCCGGCAGCAGTTCGTCCAGGGCCAGGAACACCATGATGCCGGAGATCAGGCCGAACACGGCGCCGAAGGTGGCGTGGGACAGCGAGCCGGCCAGGGCGTAGTAGCCGATGGCTGCACCAACCGGCTCGGCCAGCCCCGATAGCAGGCTGGCGGCAACGGCATAGGATTTGCGCCCGGTGGCGAAATACACCGGTACCGCGATGGCGATGCCTTCGGGGATGTTGTGGATGGCAATGGCGAAGGCCAATGGCAGGCCGACCGACGGGCTTTCCAGTGTGGCGAAGAAGGTTGCCAGACCCTCGGGGAAGTTGTGCGCGGTGATCGCCACCGCGCTGAGCAGGCCGACTCTGCGGATGTTGCTGCGGCTCTTTTCCTTGAAAGCAGGGTCCTGCTTGTCCAGGGTTTCGTGCGGGTTGGGCACGAAATGGTCAATCAATACCACCAGCAGTACGCCGCCCAGGAACCAGAGCGTGCCGTAGGTGAAGCCGAGGCGCTCGCCGTATGCCAGCGCAAACGAGGCCACGGACTTGTTCAGGATCTCCGACAGCGACACATAGACCATCGCGCCGCCGGCGAAGGCCAGGCCAAAGGCGAGCAGGCGCGGATTGGGGCGCTTGGAGAACACCACCATCAGGCTGCCGACGGTGGTCGCCAGGCCGGCAGCCAGGGTCAGCCCGAAGGCCATCCATAGATTTTCGGGGGTAACGGGATGCATCAGTCGCGATCAGCCGCCACGACGCGCGCGTTCTTCGATGGCAAAGCACTCATTCGGCTTCGGGTCCGGCGGGTTGAAGCTGACCGGTACCTGGATGGTGGTAGGCACCGGCTGGCCGTTGCGGGTGGCCGGGTTGAACTTCCACTCGCGCACGCGGCGCGCGGCGGAGTCATCCAGCTGGCTGTTGCCGCTGCTGGTGACCAGCGAAACTTCGGTGGGCGTGCCCTGCGGGCCAACCACCACGCGCAGCACGCTCTTGCCGCCTACCCCGGTGCAGGCCAGTTCGGCCGGGTAGTCCGGTGGCGGGGTCTGCACGGCGGCCACTTCGGTCGGGGCGACGGTCGGTGCGGCCGGTTGGTCGGAGGAGTTGCAGGCGCTCAGTGCAGCCACGGTGCCCAATGCAGCGAACAGCAGACGCAGTTTCATGTCATTGCTCCGTTAGTGCGGATGCCTTGGCGGCACAGATGAAGTCGTTCTCGCTCAGGCCGCCCACATCGTGGGTGGAAAAGCGCACAACGGCGCGGTCGTAGTGCACGCCCAGGTCGGGGTGGTGGTCTTCGCGGTGCGCAACCCAGGCCAGCGCGTTCACGAAGGCCATGGTGCCGTGGTAGTTGTCAAAGCGGAATGTGCGGGTCAGGGCCTGGCCGTTCTCGGCCAGCTCCCAGCCCGGTACCTGCGGCAGCAGCTCGGCGACGCGGGCCTGGCCGAGGCGATATTCGCTGCCCCGGCGCGGGCTGCAGTGCGCTTGTGCCAGCGGGATGAGATCAGGGGCCATGCAAACCTCCATAACAGATGACTGAACTGTGCCGCCGTTGGAATCAGTGTCCCATCGGTGGCAACCAAGACACGGCTAGAATACCCGCATGATCCAGATCTCAGATACCGCCCAAACACATTTCCGCAAGTTGATCGAACGCGAGGCCGTGCCCGGGATGGGCGTGCGCCTGAGCGCGATGGACCCGGGAACCCCGAGCGCAGACGCGCGCCTTGAATTTGCCGAGCCGGCTGACCTGCTCGGTGACGAGTGGGCGGTGGACTGCGATGGCTTCACTTTGTATGTCGCTGCCACCAGCGTGGCGTGGTTGGACGGCGCCGAGATCGACTTCGTCACCCAGGCTGCCGGTACCCAGCAGCTGACGATCAAGGCCCCCAAGATCAAGGGCGAAGCCCCCGGTGATGCGGCGTCCATCGTCGAGCGTGTGCGCTGGGTGATCGAGAACGAAATCAATCCGCAGCTGGCGTCGCATGGCGGCCGCGTTGCGGTGCAGGAAGTGTCGGCCGATGGCGTGGTGTTGCTGCGCTTCGGCGGTGGCTGCCACGGTTGCGGCATGGCCGATGTGACCTTGAAGCAGGGGATCGAGAAAACCTTGATGGGCCGGGTGCCTGGCATCACTGCCGTGCGTGACGCCACCGACCACGAAACCGGTCAGGCCCCGTATATTCCGCGCGACGGCGCGGGCTGAGCCGCTACCACGCATGCCGGTGACATCGGTTACCGAGCTGATCAGTCTGCTGGCTTCGCGCCGGCAGACCAGCATCCTGCACGATCGCCGCACCGGCATGCCGTATAGCTGGAGCAACTGGCTGCGCACGCGCGTATCCAAGGGATTGTCGGCCTTTGCCGATGCCGATGCTGCCGGGGTCATGGCAGCGCGGCCGCAGCGACCACGCGAGGCTGTGGCCACGCCGCTGCCGCTGTGGCGAATCATCGTATTGTTGTTCTGGAATGGTGGCGAACCGCCGCCGCGCGATCAGCGTGGCCTGCGCTGGTTCGCGGGATTTTTCAGTGCCGGCCTGCATGTGCTGTTCGCGCTGCTGTTGCTGTGGGTGGCGTTGGTGCGCAGCAATGTGCCAGAACAGAACGCCGAAGACGGCGAGCGCGTGCAGGTAGAGTTCGTCGGGCGTGGTACGCCGGACGAGGAGGGGGGCGGCGCCCCGCAAGCTGCCGAGGCAGCCGGGGTGCAGGCGGCAGTTGCAGCGCAGTCCGAGTCCGGCGCTGCTGCGGTCGAGCCATCGGCACCCGCAGCCCGGGAATCGTCTGCAGCCCCCGCTGCGAGTGCAGTGCAGGACAATGCGACATCTGCCGCAGAGGCGGATTTCGAGCCTGAATGGATGCCGATAGATGCGTCCAAACCTGTGCCGCAGCCGCCAAGCGAGCAGCCGCTGCAGTTGACGGAGACTAATCGGCCGACCAGCGAATTCGTGGTGCCGCCTGCCACGGTGACGGCGCCTGCGTTGCGCAGCAGTCAGGCGCAGGTACGCGAGCGCACGATTGAGACCGCGGTTGATCGTCCGCAGCCAACACAGGCGCTACGCCAGCCGGCAGACGTTGCGGTGCAGCTGCGTTCGCCGCAGGTGCAGGTGCGTGAACGCCAGATCGAAGTTGCCACGCAGCAACCGATAGCGGTGACGCAGCCGCATGTGCGCGAAACACAGGTGCGTATCCGCACGCCTGAATTTGGCGTGCGCGAACGTCAGGTTGAGACAGCAACGCAGGAATCGGTGGCGATGGCGACGCTGCCATCTCGTGCTGCGCAGGTGGAAGTGAAGACACCGACGATGGCGGTGCGTGAGCGCGCGGTACCCGGTGTGCCAGACAAGCCCGCGGCACAGGCGGCGCCGAGTCCAACTGCAGCGACGCAGGCATCGACCGGTACAACGGCAGCAAGTGCATCGACCAGCCCGTCGCGCACTGGCGGGCAGGCGGCTGCCACTCCGAGCCCGCGTGCCGGAACCAGCGCAGGTGCGGGTCCGAAAGCCGAGGATCGCAGCGGCGGTTGGGCAACGCCCAACCGTGGCGATGATTGGGGCGCAGCGCAGCGCCAGGTCGCTGGCAGCGCTGGCGGTCAGGCTGACAAGGGTGCGGGGCTTTTCAATGCCGATGGCAGCGTAAGGCTGGGTGCCAACGAGGGGCAGGCGCAGGACATGGACAAGCGTGGTGCGCCCGGCGGTGATTCCGATACCTGGAGCCGCGAGCGCATCGCCGAGTCCGGTACCTGGCTCAAGCGCCCGCCGTATGACTACACGCCAACTTCGTTCGACAAGTACTGGGCGCCGAACGAGTCCTTGCTGGCCGAGTGGGTGCGTCGGGGCATCAAGAGCGTGGAGATTCCGATTCCTGGCTCAAAGAGCAAGATTTCCTGTGTGGTGTCGATGCTGCAGTTCGGTGGTGGCTGTGGCCTGACCAACCCAAACATGCAGGAGCAGCCGGCGGAAGCGCGGCCACCGCCGGATATCCCGTTCAAGAAAGAGTTGCAGGAAGACAACGGCAGCCGTTGAGGCTTGCCGGCACTGGGTTGTGTGTCGTGTGCCGCGTGCTGCGATCTTCGTGCTTTCTTGTGGGAGCGGCGTAAGCCGCGAAGCACGTAGTGAACCAGATGTCGGAGGTGCTGGAGGTCTCGGCAATGCCAGCTTCGCGGCTTACACCGCTCCCACAAGCAGTGTTTGTTGCATTGTGCACGCAGACCAGGCAGCGCCGCCGAGGTGAATGCAGCGCACCCGGGCGATGTTGAGGCACCTGTTCTTGCTTTCCGAATGTGCTGCGCCTGCACGGGCAGGATCAACTCGGTAGCAGTCCGAGTCTTTGGGAAATCAGCTGCCCATGACAAAGAATGTGAAACCGGAGTTGGGCAGGCGTTCGCTGTCCGCATTGATCTCCGTGATTTCCTCGAAGAAAACCCGGGCATCTTCGCTGCGGAGTTCGGCAGGAATGTTCAACTCATCTTCGTTCCGGAGTTGGTCCAGGGCTAGCGCTTCCGCATCGTCGCTGCTCGCTGCCTCCACGAAGCGGGTGGCATAGAAGCCAACGGGCGAGTGCTTGCCAAGAAGGGCGCCCGGGAAGTTTTCGCCGCAGATCAAGCATCGATAGAGTGGCATGCGTGTTCACGTATCCGTTGTGGGAGTGGCGCAAGCCGCGAAGCAGGTGGTGCTGCAGATGGCACAGTGAGTGGTGCTCCAACAATGTCAGCCTCGCGGCTGACGCCGCTCCCACAAACAGTGCGAAGCGTGGTGAAAACAAAGCCGCCCAAGGGCGGCTTTGTTGTTTCGGTGCGGTGCTGCAACGGTTGTCCTCAGTCTACGCCGTGCAGGTCGCGCAACTGGCTGGGGCGTGAGCCGAAGTAGGCTGCGAGGTCGGCGATGTCCTGGTCACTCAGGTTCTGCGCCTGCGGGGTCATCAGCATGTGGTCGCGGGTGCTGGCACGGTAGGCCTGCAGCGCGTGGGCGAGGTAGTCGCCGTACTGGCCGCCGAGCTTGGGATAGGTCGGGTCGATCGGGTTGTTGCCGTCGGCGCCGTGGCAGTCGATGCAGCTCTGCCCGGTGGCCTTGCCCTTGGCAGCGGCCAGGTGCTCACCGGCGGCGATGCGACCGGCGGGCAGGCCGGCGGAGGAACTGGATCCGTGTTCACCGCTGGCGTGGCCCGGGTCAGCCGCGGACTTGCCGCTGGACTCCACTTCGGACTGTGTGCAGGCAGCCAGACCCATGGCGGCGAACAGGGCGATGGACAAACGCAGTGCGTGCGTGGCTTTCGTCATGGTCGGCGCTTATTTGAGGGTGGACAGGTAGGCGGAGAGGTCAGCAATGTCCTGCGGGCTGAAACTCATCGATTGCGCCTGCATCGTCGGATGCTTGCGCTTGCCTTCGCGGTACTCGGTCAGCGCCTGGGTCAGGTATTGCGGTGACTGCCCGCCGATCTTCGGCACGCGGTAGCTGGGGTAGGCGTTCTTGTAGCCGGTGATGCCGTGGCAGCCCTGGCAGGTATAGGCCAGGATCCGGCCGGTGGCGGCATTGCCTGTGCTGGCCGCTGCCGGTGTGGCGGCGGGAGCAGTGGCGGTGGGGGCGACGGCGGGTGGAGCAGACTGCGGATCAGCTTGGGCGGCCCCGAAGGTCAGGGCAAAAGCCAGAGCGAAACAAGCGGCGAGCGGCTGCGAGCGCATGGTTTCCTTATCCGGTAAGCGGGTCTGGGGTTCCGCCGTGGGATACGGAACGGGCCGAGTATAGCCCGCGTATTTACCCGTTCGGAACAGGCGCCTGGATGCTGCATTGCGGAAGCCCATACCTATTAGTGGTACCCATGACTTTCGGGGCATGGTGTTGATGTGGGGTGGTGCAATACTTTGCTACAACACCTGCCTACGCATCCCCAGGGACAAGACGATGTCGCGACTTTTCACTCTGCACGCCCGCACCGGAAGCTGCGCTGCTGCACTCCTGATCACCACTTCCCTGCTGCTTGGCGGTTGCAAGGCCGGCGGCGAGGAAGCCAAGGCCAAGACGCCGGATGAGCAGAAAGCCAGCGACGCCGTGCCGGTGGAAGTGGCCAAGGCCGAGCGCCGTGCCATCGCCGCCAGCTATACCGGCACTGC
>QFOV01000098.1 GCA_003248565.1 Stenotrophomonas sp. | reverse complement strand
TGATGACGCTTGGCCTTTGGCGGCCCGACCGGGTTGCCCAGGATGGTTCCTGAGAAATCGGGATGAAACGCCTGCATCACATTGGCGATGTTGCGAACAGTGCGATGTGCAGGTTCTTGGCGGCAGGAGTGTGGGGGCTCCATCTGCGGTGCGGGGTTGTCCAGATCCTGCGCTGCGCCAATAGATTCGATAGTGGCGTTGTCTGCGGCCGAGGCCGCGCGGATGTTGGACACGATCACGGGAGCTGCTGCACCGCTGGCGATCAGCCGCTCGGGGCCATTGCAGCGGATGCTTTTCGCAATGTTGGCTGTTTCGATGAAGTGATGCGCGACTTCTCTATTCGATGCGCCCTGCTTCCAGAGTGCCGGCGCGATACGGGTGATGAAGGCCCCCAGGGAGGCACCATCATTTCGAGTCACTTCCTCGATGGCGTGCTTCCAGCCCTCGAGCTTGACCAGGCGGGCTGTCAGGACGGCTTGGTCACCAGTGAGGAGCATGTGGCCGCCACGATAAGGAACGCGGATCTGCCAGGATTCGGAGGCGGCGTGCTCCGCACTGTCAGCCTGCCTCAGAGCGTCAGCCGCATCATTCAACGAGCTGCAGGTCGTATGCATGAGCAAAGACAGCAGTGTCATGGACGCCAGCTCAGTGACCGTGTCGACGCCTCCTTCCTGGAGGCAAGGGAGCCTCTGCAGCATCGCCTCTTGCAGGGCATCCATTTGGGAGACGGCCAATCCAGAGCCGCTAAGAAATGGGCTGTAGATCTGGTGGCGGGAAATCACCGGCACCTGTGGCAAGTGGACACGGCATCCATGTACTTTTGCTGTCCGCAGGAGTGCCGCCCGCAACAGGCGCGCGGCTACATGGCGGTGCATATGGGTATATGGATTCTCAGAGAACGAGGTCAGCAGCCCCTGAACTTGAAGGTCATCTATGGGTGGAAGGTGATCCGAAGACAACGGCGTGAAGATAGGGCGGGAGTCCAAGGTGTTTGCGTCGTAATCGAACAGTACCCGAACGGTCTCGTTCTGAATCTTCTTCCAAACCTCAGCTTCGAGTTGCCGCGTGTTTTCGAGAAGCTCAGCCTTCATGGAGGCATAGCCATCAGCGATGGTCTTGCCATGGTTGGCCCTTTGGGCGGCCCAACTGTCCAGCGGCTGCAGCGGAATCAGGTTGGTCGGCTCCTTGGGTGAGCAGCCACCTTGCCACCCACATTCATCCAGCCATCTGTCGATGACCGGGGCAATCTCATGCCCAAGCTTGAACGGTGGATATGGTGCGGAGTCGGAGGTTGCGTGATGGGCGTGGGGCATCCAGCCCATCTGGAAATACCTGTGTTCTGGATCAACCCGGTTCTGGATCAGGAACTGACCGAGTCCGTGGCGGTGGAGGTTGGTGCGTTCGCCCCATAGTGGATCAAGTGAGTTCAGCAGTTCTCGAATACTGCTACTACCTGCTTCTGTTGTCCCTTCAGGAAGCACAAATAGCGGTGAACTGGCACAGAGGATGGATGACGCAAGCGTCCTTGCGGATCTGTTGTCGCTTTTTCGGGTGATGCGTTCGAGCTCTTTGACGTAGCTTTCCAATTCACCAATGAAGCGCCAACCAGTGCATACGAGCCGGGTGCTGTGTGCAGGATCGACCTGCTTGTCACGGACCACGGCCAGAGCATGCCTGGGGAAGAAGTCGTGCAGCGCCAGCTTGAGAACGCTTGCGTTCGGGCGATGCCCGGTGGCCAGCAGAAAATGTATGAGCAAGCGGTTTCGGCGCTTCTCCCATTCCGCCATGAGGGATGCATCAGAGGGGCGCCCTCTGGGTCGCTGGGTAGTACCTGCCAGCATGCTCCAGACGTTGGCATACGGGGGCTGCTTGGGGCAGACACGTGAGCCAAGCCAATGGTTGGCGGCGGCCTCCCAAGGCCTGGACTTTTGATCGCATCCTTGAAAGTTGTTTACTGACTCAACGACATTGGCCACAGCAAGGGCAGGGTGGCGGCCATAGAAGACAGCGGCCGTCGACAGGCCGAATGTCTCGCCGAACGCCATCTGTGCCGCATCGATCCCAAGCTTGTCCGCGATATGGATTGCCAGAGACAGGCGGTACGTCGATGCTGTCGCAGCCCTTACTTTGCTTTGGTGCTTCGGGTGGGAGCGGGTCTCTGCACTGACCAACAGGTTCGTCGCAGCACCAAGCTTTCGCTCGTCGCGATACTCCTGAAGAAGGTGGCCAAGGCGAACAAGCTGCCTGGTAAGCGGGAAGATGACCTCTCCCCCGGTCGGCTGCCAGCGACTGTCCTGCTTGGCGGGGGAGAACTGGTTTTGCGGCAATGCTTCCGGGCGTCGGAGCGCCTGGATCGACAGGTCAATAACCGGAATGCGACCGTCGGTAGTTGTTCCAAAGGTGACGTTGTTGGCCTCGCGTCGACTCAAGCCAGTCTCGATGGCGAAGATCCTGACCAATCCGTACTCGACCGCTGAGATGTCTCCTTCGACAAGGGCTCGCTCTGCTTGTGCGATGGCGGCGCGCCACTCCCACTCACGTTGATCCTTGGGGAGCACGTTGTCGCTCGGCCTGAGCAAGTCAGGAGAGCTTCGCCGGGACATATGGGTTGTCCAGTCGAGTGCAGACCGAAGCTTGGAATCAGGAATCTTCTGGTCGACGCCGATAGCCGGGGATGTGAACCAAGCGCTTTCGTCTTGACCCTCTCCGGATGCCCCTGCCGAGATGTCCGTGAGCAGGATCGTTGGATAGAGCGGGGCATTGATGAGATCAACATCATCCTCGTCAATAACGTCTGACGAGCTCCGCAGGACCAATGAGTAGCAAAAAGCTTCAAGCTCGCGGCGCCATAGCGAGTCAAAGTTCTGATGCCCCGTGATGCCCAGATCGGGGTTCTGGAGCTTCAGGCGCCCCATCTTGGCAAGCAACTGGGTGGGGCCCTTACAGTCAGCGATCGTGTGGGCTAGCGAGGATTTGCCACTGCTGAGTCCTCGGATGGTCTGTGCCAGATCGCTGATGAGGTCTGTCTGCCGTCCCGATAGGTGTGCTTCCAGCAGGAGCCACACCAATGTCCAGGCGATGGGAGGCTGCCCTTTGGCGCTCCGAAAGGAAAACAAGCAAGTGGCAAGCTGAAAGAGTTCCGGCTTCTGGCCGGTTCTCAAGGCAACGTCATTGGCCTCTTTGGCGAGCTCTTCGCCATAGCGGGCGGCATGGGCCAGCAGTTGAGGAAACAGGTGAGCTTGGTAGGGCGGATTCGCCAGTACATTCCGCAGGCAATGAGCCAAGGGAGGTTGCCAGCTGGCAATCGAGATGGGGATTGCCATCGTGCAGGGGGCGCTGGGCAGGTAGTCCGGAGAGCTTTCTACTTGGCCAGCCTGCGCATTGAGATGGGCCACTACTCACCTGATTGCGAAAAATTCCAGACGGAAAATATCGCAAGTGCGCCCACCTTAGAAGGACCTAGATCAACATGAAAATGCGATATGTGAAATTTTTACTTAAATAATTTCCAGTAAAATCAGTAAGATGGTGTTCATCTATGGAACATGAGATCTATCTAAATCTATGTAGGTGCATGTTAGATAGCGGCTTCCGAAGCCAGGTCGGGGGTTCGAATCCCTCCGGGCGCGCCAGATTGAAGTCCGGGCCAGTCCCAGGACAGCACAAACCCCGGAGAAATCCGGGGTTTGTGCTTTTCAGCCCTTCCAGAACGAGTAGTGGAACCGTTGCTGCCTGGATTCCTTGAGGCATTGCCGGGGACGTGACGCTGCGGCTGAAGCCTGCAGCCCTGCATGCGCTGGTTCCATCGACACCGGCGCAGCGCCAGGCCTGGCGGCAGGACGCTACGCGTTTCCGACGGTGACCATCTGCAGCCGTCTGCAGCACTGCCGGAGTGGCACGCCCTCAGAGGTTGATGCGCACCCCGAGCTGGAATGCACGGCCCGGCAGGGGCGCAATGTATTTCAACGGTGAGTTGTGCGGACGTGCCTCTGCGTCGAGCAGGTTCGAGCCGTTGAGGAACACCTCGATCGCGCTGACGTAGCCACCACGCGGCTGGAAGCGGCGGCTAATCTGCATGTCCAGCATGTTGAAGCCATCCAGTGGCACTTCCTCGCTGACATTCTTGCCCAGGTACTTCTGCTTGTCGTAATAGGTGCTGGAGATGCCGGCCTTCCAGTCGCCTTTCTGCCAACCGATGTTTGCACCGTAGCGGTTGGTCGGCATGTTGGGCAGGTACTCACCGTCGTTGTGTGCACGCAGCGAATCCGGATGATCTGCTCGGTTCTTCACCAGGTCGGAGAACGCGGAGAGGTTCAGGCTGCCCCAGCGACCGAGCTCCAGCGTCTGCGAGACATCGACCTCGAATCCCTTCACCGTGGTGTCGGTCTGCTTCCAATACTTCAGCGGCAGGCGATTGGCGGTCTGCAGGCCGGAATACCCCTGGTAGAGGTAATTCTCGTACTTCATGACATAGGCCGTCGCGGAGATGTCGAAGCCGCGGTTGTTGAACAGCAGGGCGAATTCAACGTTCCTGGCGCGCTCGGGCTTCAGGTTCTGGTTGCCCTCTTCCTGGGTCATGACCGAGTAGTGGGCGTTGCTGGCATACAGTTCATTGACCTCCGGCGCCCGTTGCGACGACGCATAGCGGGCCTTGGCGCTGAGGTGGCTTCCGAGTTCGGCACGCGCCCCCAGGTTGTAGCTGTTGAGCGTGAACGACCTGTCCTCCAGCTTCGAGTTGGCCGAATTGCGTGAGGTCTTGAAGGCACTGCTGCGGATGTCATGATCCACGCGTTCGTGGCGGAACCCGGCATCGAAGGAGACCGCGGTGAAGTCGAGGCTCTGTTTCAGGAATACCGCATTGGTCACGCTCTGCACATCGGGCAGGTAGCGCAACGTGCCGCTGCCGCTGATATCGCGCGTGCGCTGGCTGAGCCCGAGCAAGCCGCTGAGCGGACCAGCGCGACGCTGTGCCAGCAGTGCTTCGGCCTGGTAGGTATCGAACTGGTACTCATTGGCCGTGCTTGTCCCCAGCTGTTCGGCCGAGGTATTGCTGATCTGCGACATGCGCAGGTCAGCGCTTTCAAACAGCGGGAACGGATCCTGCACGTTGGCCTGCAAGGCGTACTTGGTCTGTTTGAGTACGACGCCGACCGGGCGGCTCTGGCTGTGGTCGGCGCCGAAGGACAGGTTGTCCATCGAGAAGCCCGGCACCCCGTATTCGCTGTCCTTGGCGTCGATGCTGATGCCGACGTAGCCGCGGTCGAAGAAGTAGGTCGTACCGCCGGCAAGGTGGGTGTTGCGGAAGTAGCTGTTGCCCAACGTGCCGCGGTAATTCGGGGTGACGTCGCGGTTGATCTTGTTCTGCACATACGAAGGCGTGCCCGCCACATAGTCCGGGTTTGCCGGGTTTACGTAGGTCTTGCCCTGCCAGACCGATGACGGCTGGTTTGTATAGAACGAGAAGCTGCCGTCCGCCCAGTCGGGGTTCTCGGTCATGAACTGGTCGATGTAGGGCTGCGAGGCCTTGTTGTAGACCTGCTGGATGCGGGCTTCTTTCTGGCAGCTGTCGGCCAGGCCGCTGTTGACCCCGCCGCCGGCCGGGAACAGCTGGCTGTCACAGACACTGGCCTTGCTGTTGCCGGGGATGTCGTAGTGCGAGATGCGCTGGTGCGACATCTGCAGGTTGGTCGAGAAGTTGCGCTGGTTGTTGAAGTTCATCCGGAAGCCCTGCGCGTCGGCGGCGTTGAAGCCCTGCCGGAGCACCAGCTCCATGTCCTGGTCCTTGTCCTCCATCTTGGTGGAGATGATGCCGGAGTCGACATCGACGCTGCCGCCGATTGCGTTGCCGCCATGACGGACGCTGTCCGATGACTTGTTGACGCTGACGCTGCGCACGAACAGCGGATCGAAGGGAATGGCGATGTCGCCGCTGAGTGCGTTCATGCCGAGGATGGACTGGCCATCCTCCAGTACCTGCACGCGGTTGCCGCCGAGGCTGCGGATGACCGGCGCACCGGCGTTCGGGCCGAAGGCGCTGTTCTGCACACCTGGCACGCGTTCCAGCATGCCACCCAGGGTGCGGTTCTGCGCCTGGGTGTTCTCGACGACAACGATGCTGTCGATCCTTGAAGCCTTGTCTGCCCGGACCTTGACGGTGGGCAGGGTGGTGTCGTCTGCGGCGTAGGCGCTCTGGACAACGAGCAGCACGGCGGCCGCAAGTACGTGTTGACGCATGGATCATCCCCGTGAAAATTGGAATGTTATAATATATCGTTTAAAGAAAAGCGAAAGGCCCTCTGCTGCCGCGGCCAAGTGCGGGGCATTCCGTGGGAGGTGGTGCTCGCCGGGGAGATCGTTCGCGCACCGGTGTTGCGCGCTGGGGCAGGGAGCCGGCGTCGAGATGACGGGAAGCCTGCCCGAGGGTTCCGCCAATATTGCTGCGAAGCTCCCGAAGCTCCCGAAGCTCCCGAAGCTTAGGGGGCAGTAAGGCAGTAATGCAGCGAGGCAACTGGGCAACCGGGCAACCGGGTCGCTTCGCTGGTCGGCGGTCGCTGTTGCAGCTGCCGGCGGCATGCGCGGTTTGCGTGCAATCCCAACTTATCGGATGATAGTGATTCCTATTCGCAATATTTGCCCATGGTCAACGCTTCGCCGGCACCGGCGCCTGATTCCCTGCAGGGCCTGTACGTCGCGCACCATGGGTGGTTGTTGCAGTGGCTGCGCCGACGCATGTCCGCGGACGAGGCAGCAGCGGATCTGGCGCAGGACACCTTCGTGCGCCTGCTGCAGAAGCCACAGTTGCCGACGCTGGAGCAGCCGCGCGCCTACCTGACCCGCATCGCCAACGGCCTGGTCATCAATCTGTGGCAGCGCCGCGCGCTGGAGCGTGCGTGGCTGGAGGTGCTGGCCAGCCTGCCCGAGGCGCTGGTACCTGATGAGGAACAGCGACAGATAGCCCTGGAAGCGCTACTGCGCATCGACCGCATGCTGGACGCATTGCCTCCGCGCGCACGTGAGGCCTTCCTGCTGTCGCAACTGGACGGGCAGACCTATGCGGTGATCGCCACACGCCTGGGCGTCACCGAGCGCACCATCAAGCGCGACATCGTGCTGGCGATGGCGGCCTGCCTCGAGGCCATGGATTGATCCGCATGCAGGAGCCATTGGCCAGGATCGATGTGCCCATTCCCGCGCCGGTGCTGCATGAAGCGGCCGAATGGCTGCTGCGCTTCCGCGAAGGTGAACTCGATGCCAGGGAGCGCGCGGCCTGGCAGCGCTGGCTGTCCAGCAACGACCTGCATAGGCGCGCCTGGCAACGCGCGGAGCGCTTGACCGGTCTGCTCGACGATGTGCCCGGTGCGGTAGGCAGTGCGCCCTTGCAACAGGCTCGCCGTACGCGGCAGGGCCGCCGTGCCGCGTTGGCGGCCATCATGGGAATGATGATCGGCGCGCCGCTGGCGCGCCTGGCGTGGCAGCGCGACCCCTGGCAACACCTTGTTGCCGACGGCAGCACCGGCATCGGTGAGAGGCGCGCGTTGCGCTTGGCAGATGGCAGCGAACTGCAGCTCAACACCGATACGCGGATTGCGCTCACCTTCAATGAGCAGCGGCGGCAAGTGCAGCTGCTGCGCGGTGAAGTGCTGCTGCAGGAAGCGACGGATGATCGCGTTCCAGCACGCCCCCTGCTGCTGCAGCTGCGCAACGCGCATCTATCTGCGCTGGGCGCGCGCTTCGCCGTGCGCATGTGGGATGACCATGCGCGCGTGGCGGTGGAGCAGGGCGCGGTGCGGATCCAGCTCGGTGATGGCGGCAATGTCACCCAGCTGGTGAGCGCAGGCCAACAGGCGGTCTTCAACGCGACCGGCATCAGCGCGGTCACCGCGCTACAGCGCAACAGCCTGGCCTGGGTGCAGGGCGTGCTGCATGCCGAGGCCATGCCGCTGGGGGAACTGTTGTCCGAGCTGGCGCGTTACCGCAGCGGCGTCGTGCGCTGTGATCCGGAGATCGCCGGCCTGCTGGTGTCCGGCGTCTTCCAGCTGGACGACACCGATACCGTGCTCGCGCTGCTGCAGGCGGGTTTCCCGCTGCGCGTGCGCTACCGCAGCCGCCTGTGGGTGATGGTGGACCCCGCCTGAGCCGGGGATGTCCCTTTTTGCCGGTTGGCCGGGCAAGGAAGTGAACCCTTTCAATTCCTTTCTGTCACGGACCCCGCCATGTCATCGCGTCCCCCTGTTGTCCGCACCTCGCTGGCCCTGGCCTGCCTGGTCGCGCTTTCGCTGCCAGTGCCGCAGCCGGCCTTCGCCCAGAGCGGCACATCTGCAGCCAGCGAGGGCAATGTGAGCTTCAACCTCCCGGCCGCGCCGTTGGCGCGGGCACTGAATGACACCGCGACGGCCGCCGGTGTTTCGTTGAGCTATGACCCGGCACTGGTTGCCGGCCGCGCTGCGCCCGCATTGCAGGGCCGCTACACGGTGCGCGCAGCGCTTGCGCGACTGTTGCAGGGCACGGATCTGGTGGCACGCGAAGTCAGCCCGGGTGCGTGGAGCATCCAGCGCGTGGCCAGCACTGACGGCGATGCCGTGGTGATCGGTACGCTGCGGGTTGGTGGTGAGCGCTCGGCCGATCCCACCGGCATCGAGCGCGATGAGCGCGGCTATGACGATGTCTACGATCTGGACCTGTCCACCGTCTACGCCGGACGCGAGCAGATCGAACGCTACAAGGGCGCTGCACCGGCCGACATCTTCAAGGGCATGGTCAACGTCTACAGCGGCGACGCCCGCAACAGCGGTGCGCTGGATCCCAACATCCGCGGCATCCAGGGTCCGGGCCGCGTGCCGCTCACCATCGATGGCACCGAGCAGGCGCTGACGGTCTGGCGCGGCTACATGGGCGCCAATAATCGCAACTACATCGATCCCAGCCTGATCGGCGGCATGCAGGTCATCAAGGGCCCGGCGATGCTGCGTGGTGCCAACACTTCGGTGGGCGGCGCGGTGCAGATCAAGACGCTGGACGTGGACGACATCCTGCTGGAAGGCGAGAGCTTCGGCGGTGAACTGAAGATGGAGGCCAGCGACAACGCCATCGATCCGAAGTTGCCGACCCTGTTGACCGGCAAGCCGATCGGCAGCGTGCCGGGTTTCCCGGCCAGCCAGGTCAACTTCTACGACCCGACCCTGTACCAGCATCCGCGCACCAGTGGCAGCGGCAGCTTCGGCAATGACCAGGCCTGGCGCCTTGCGCTGGGCCTGCGCAAGGAGAACTTCGACCTGATGGCGGCCTATGCCTTCCGCGAGAAGGGCAACCACTTCGCCGGCAAGCATGGCAGTTCGTTCTATGACAACGAACCGACCACCAGCTGGGACTATGTGCCGTACCTGGCCAAGGTCTATGTGCCGGGCTCGGAGATCCTCAATTCCTCCAGTCGCATGGAATCGTGGCTGGTCAAGGGCACCTGGCGCCCGAGCGACACACAGGTGCTGCAGCTCAACGTGCGCGACACGCAGTCGCGCTATGGCGAGATCATGCCCTCGCGCATCCAGTGGGACAACACCGTCACCGATGGCATTCCGCAGTGGCCGCTGAGCCAGGTGGATGCGCGTGCGGTGAACCTGGAATACAAGTGGCGCCCAGGCCTGGATTGGGTGGACCTGCGCGCCAACCTGTGGCGCACCGATACCGACAGTGCGACCTACAGCAGCGGCGGCCTGCCGAACGATCGCATGAACTGGTACAACGACGTCGACAAGGTCTATGTCACCCCGGATCACTTCCGCAACACCGCGGTAGCCAACAGCAAGAACGCGCGCACCGGCTTCTCGTTCGACAACAAGATGCAGCTGAGCGACAGCCTGGACCTGACGGTCGGCGGCAACCTGCAGAAGGAAACCCTCAGCTCCAAGGATGCCTACAACGATCCGGAAATCACCGGCTATTGGCGTGGCAAGCCGCGCGCAGGCTGGCGCCGTGAGTATGATCTCAGTGCCTTGTTTGAATGGCGGCCGATCGACAAGCTGCTGCTCAGCGCAGGCGTGCGCTACCAGAACTGGCAGTCGTTCGATGAGTTCCTCGCGCGCCAGCAGCGGGCCGGCGTGTTGCCGACCAGCAGCCAGGAGGCCTCGGGTCGGGTGATGAAGTGGAACACGCTGGAGCACTACACCCAGGCCGAGATCGACACGTCGGTGGCCCAGATGACCGACATCATGGAAAGCCAGTGGCCCATCTACGAGGAGTTCTTCGGCTATACACGTGAGCAGTTCGTGGCGGAGTTGCTGACCCCAGCCCTCGACGAAGTCCGCAGCCGCACCACCTACACCGCCAACAACGAGATGCTGTGGAAGCACGATGGCCAGGGCCGTTACAACCGCGCTGACAATCCCTGCATCAACGGCGCCATCGACTTCAGCAACGTCGAGCTCAGCGGCGGCCGCAAGTGCTGGTCTGATGGCCCCTATCCCGGCCAAAGCGTCAATGGCGAGCTGATTCCCTTCGCCACGGTCGACAACACCGCGCGCAGGCAGCGCGGCGCCGGCTGGGTGCCGTCGTTCGCCGCGACCTATGAGTTCAGCGAGCACAGCCGCGTCTACCTGCGCCACAGCCAGGTGCGCCGCTTCCCGGCCTTGTTTGAGAGCACGATTGGCTTCTCCAGCGTCCAGGACAGCTACGGGCTTAAGCCGGAGCATGCCTACAACACCGAGGTGTCGTGGGTGCAGGACTTCGGCCAGCTGCTGGATGGCAACCCGCTGGCGGACCTGAAGATCGCCTATTACCACCACCGCACCCGCGACGTGATCGAGCGCAGCCCGCAGCTGACCTTCTCCAACATCGACGAGCAGACCATTCGCGGTGTCGAGGTGCAGGGGCGCTTCGACAACGGCCGCTTCTTCACCGACATCAGTGGTGCCTGGAACCTGGAGAACCGCGTCTGCGACGAGCACACCGCGATGCTGCTGGACAACACCGGCGGTGTCTCCAACTGCGTGGAAACCGGCTTCGTCGGTGGTTACCTCGTGACCATGGCCATCCCACGCTACACCTTCAACTGGACGGTGGGGACGCGCCTGTTTGATGGCCGCCTGGAGCTTGGCAGCCGCATCGTCCACCACGCG
>QFOV01000097.1 GCA_003248565.1 Stenotrophomonas sp. | reverse complement strand
GCCCAAACAAAACCGCCGCCTTGCGGCGGCGGTGGAATTATTTGACTACCCGCAGGAACGGGCGCTTCGCGCCAGGCTGCGGACGCTCCGGCGGATCGGTCGGCGGCGTATCGTCGTCATCCGGCGTGGTCTCGGTGCCCGGAATGTCATCCGGCAAGGCCATGCCCTGGCCGGTCTCGCGCGCATAGACGGCCAGGATCGCCGAGATCGGCACGTATACCGGGAAACTGGTTCCGGAGAAACGCGCGGTGAAGCTCACCGCGTCATTGTCGATATGCAGGCCAACAACGGCGCGCTCGGCGATATTGAGCACTACCCGCTCTTCCTTGATCGCGCTGCTCGGCACCTGCACGCCGGGAACCCCGGCATCGACCATCACGTGCGGCGTCATGCCGTTGTCGTTGATCCACTCGACCAGCGCCCGCAACAGATACGGGCGATGGCTGCTCATCCGGAAAGTTTCTTCAGTCATTGCACAAGTGTACGCGGCATTGAAGCACGATCACCGCCTGTCGGCGGTGATCGATAAGTTCGGATACAGCCGGCGGCTGCTCAGCCCGGCAGTTCGCGCAGCTTCTTTTCCTGATCGGTCAGGCTGCGGACGAAGGCCGGATGGCGGAAGAAGCGGTTGCCGTAGTCCTCGATCGCCTTGCCGTCCTTGGGCAGCGCCACGCCCAGGGACTCCAGCCGCCAGATGATCGGCGCCATCGCGCAGTCAGCCAGGCTCATTTCCGGATTGAGGAAGAACTTGGACGCCTTGAACAGCGGCACCGATTGCGCAACCAGTTCCTTCAAGCGCTTGCGCCCCGCTTCCGCCTGGGTCTTGTTGCCCATCTGAATGGCCTGCACCTGCGGCACCCAGTCATGTTCGATGCGCAGCATCGCCAGGCGCAGCCGCGCCCGCGACAAAGGGTCGACCGGCATCAATGGCGGGTGCGGATAGCGCTCGTCCAGATACTCACTCACCACCGATGCCGCGTACAGCACCAGCTCGCGCTCAACCAGGGTCGGCACGGAGTGATACGGATTCAGATCGATCAGATCTTCCGGTGGGTTCTGCGCATCGACCGGCACCAGATCGTAAGTCACGCCCTTGGCCGCCAACACCAACCGCACCCGATGACACAGGGCATCGTCATTTGCAGAGAACAAGGTCAGGGTATTACGCATACGCACACTCGCCGCCATCAAAGGCTCTCCATCGGTTGGATTCCGCCAACCTTACGGCCCCGCCAGCACATTGCTGACGGTGACCACGGTTACCCGAGTGTGCCAAGCCACAGGCGCAGTTGCCAAGGCCCCCTGCGCACTGCCCCCCGGCCTGCACCCAGCTCAATGCACGTCTTTCCAGTACTCGGTCTTGACCAGATAGGCCAGGAAGGTCAGCAGGGCCAGGAACAGCACCACCCAGACGCCCAGGCTCTGCCGCTTGAGCGCGGCCGGCTCGCCGGCATATTCCAGGAAGTTGGTGATGTCGCGGACCGTCTGGTCATAGCCACGCGGATCGACCTTGCCTGGCGAAGCAAGCTTGAAGCCCACCACCGGCGGGTCGATGCCCTCCTGCTCGGCCTTGCCGTGAATGGCGTGCTGCATGCCCTGCAGCTCCCAAAGCGGGTTCGGCATCGAGGCGTTCGGGAACACGCTGTTGTTCCAGCCCAGCGGCCGCGACTCGTCCACATAGAACGATTTCAGGTAGCTGTAGATCCAGTCACTGCCGCGCACCCGCGAAATCAGGCTCAGGTCCGGCGGCATCTTGCCGAACCATTTGGTCGCCTCGTCATGCGGCATCGCCACCTGGATCTGCTCGCCATAGGCGGCACCGGTGAAGTTGAGGTTGTCCATCACCTGTTGTTCGGTCAGGCCGAGATCCTCACCCATGCGCGAATAACGCAGGTACTTCAGCGAGTGGCAGCCCGAGCAGTAGCTCATGTAAGCCTGCGCGCCGCGCTGCAACGAGGCCTGGTCCCCCAGATCATTGCCCGCCTGCATCAACTTGCCACCGCCGGCGGCAAACGCCGGGACACACAGCAGCATCGCGGCAGCCATCGCCAACCGCACAATCCACTTGTCAGTCATGCGTCGTCACCCGGTCCGGAACCTGCTTGGTGCTGTCGATCTTCGTCCAAAGCGGCATGGTGATGAAGAAGGCGAAGTACAGGAAGGTCAGCACACGGCCCACCCAGGTCTCCCAGATCGCCGTGCCCGGACCGGAGCCAATCACGCCCAGCCACACGAAGCACACCACCAGGATGCCCAGCATCACCTTCGAGATCGGGCCACGGTAACGGACCGACTTGACCTTGGCCTTGTCCAGCCACGGCACCAGGAACAGGATGGCGATGGCCGAGAACATCACCATCACGCCGCCGAGTTTGTTCGGCACCACCCGCAACATCGCGTAGTACGGCGTGTAGTACCAGACCGGCTTGATGTGTTCCGGCGTCACCAGCCGGTTGGCCTCGGTGAAATTGTCATGCTCGAGGAACAGACCGCCGAACACCGGAGCAAAGAAGATGATGAAAGCGGCCAACGTGAGCAGGAAGCCGACACCGACCAGATCCTTCACCGTGTAATACGGATGGAACGGGATGCCATCGGCTGGCGCGGTCGCTGACCAGCGGTTGCCCTTCGGCCCCTTCTTGATTTCCACGCCGTCAGGATTGTTGGAACCTACCTCGTGCAGCGCGCCCAGGTGCAGTACCACCAGCAACAGCAGCACCAGCGGCATGGCGATCACGTGCAGGGCGAAGAAGCGGTTGAGCGTGGCGTCGCCGGGCAGGTAGTCACCCATGATCCACTCGGTCAGGCCATTGCCGATCACCGGGATGGCACCGAACAGCGAGATGATGACCTTGGCACCCCAGAACGACATCTGGCCCCAGGGCAGCACGTAGCCCATGAAGGCTTCGGCCATCAGCACCAGGTAGATCAGCATGCCCAGTATCCACACCAGCTCACGCGGTTTCTTGTAACTGCCGTACATCAAGCCGCGGAACATGTGCAGGTAAACCACGATGAAGAACAGCGAGGCACCGGTACTGTGCATGTAGCGGATCAGCCAGCCCCACTCCACGTCGCGCATGATGTATTCAACCGAGGCGAACGCCTCGGCCGCGCTGGGCTTGAAGTGCATCGTCAGGAAGATGCCGGTGACGATCTGGTTGACCAGGATCACCATTGCCAACGAGCCGAAGTAGTACCAGAAGTTGAAGTTCTTCGGCGCGTAATACTCGCTGACATGCTTGCGGTACACCGGCATCAGGCCAGGCGCACGCTCGTTGACCCAATCGGCCACGCCGCTGACGGTGCGGGTAAGAATATTGTCGGCCATGATCAGGCTGCCCCCTGCGGATCAACGCCAATGACAAGGGTGTTGTCATCCACATAGTGATGCGGCGGCACCAGCAGGTTGATCGGCGCCGGCACGTCCTGGAACACGCGCCCGGACATGTCGAAACGCGACTTGTGGCAGGGGCAGAAATAACCGCCCTTCCACTGCGCGTCGTAGGGCTCGGGGCGGATCTCGGCAACCATCTCCGGCGAACAGCCCAGATGGGTACACAGACCAACCAGCACGGATATGTCCGGCTTGATCGAGCGGAACTCGGGATTGCCCTTGAGCACATAGTCCGGCTGCTGGTCCTTGTTGCCGGACTCCGGATCCTTGAGGCGTGCATCCAGGGTAGGCAATGCCTGCAGGATGGCCTTGGAACGTTTGACGATCCAGATTGGCTGGCCGCGCCATTCCAGGATCAGCCGTTGGCCTTCCTGCAGCGCGCTGATATCGGCGGTCACCGGGGCACCGGCCAACTTGGCTCTGGCGCTGGGATTCCACGACTTGATGAAAGGAACTGCGGCGAAACCAACACCGACTGCCCCGACCACGGCTGTGGTCGCTGTCAAAAACCGCCGACGTCCGGTGTTGACTGGATCATTTACCCCATCGTTTGCCATCCGGCACTCCGATAATGATTAGGTAGCTAGAGGCTGCCAACGGTCTGGTGGGGGCCATCCCGCTCTGAATCGAATCGTTCCGGAGTGTAGCGGAACGCTTAACGCTGACACAACGCGATCAAACACCAGTCCGCGATATTTGTCACGGCCTGCTGCAACAGAGACGCTGGAGGACGGCTTACTGGCGCGTGGCAAGCTCGCCACGGTAGCGGTCGGCCAACTGTGCAACGCGCTGCACGTAGTACTGGGTCTCCTTGTAGGGAGGCACACCACCATGCCGATCCACCGCACCTTCGCCGGCGTTGTAACCCGCTGCGGCCAAGGTCAGGTTGCCGTTGAAACGACGCAGCAACCACGACAGGTATTGCACGCCACCACGGATGTTCTGGCCGGCGTCGTAGGAATCGGACACACCGAAACGACGCGCCGTGGGTGGCATCAACTGCATCAGACCCTGTGCCCCGGCGCGACTGAGCGCGGTCGGGTTGAACGCCGATTCGGCATGGATGATGGCCCGCACCACTGCCTCCTCGACACCGAACTCGCGTGCGGCCGAGGCGATCTCGGTGCTGTAGGCCTGGGTGTTCAGGCGCACCGAGCCGAAGTTGACCCGGGAGTTCACGCCACAGGCAAAACAACGCTCGATATAACTGTATTGAATGGTGCGCACCGCGCCGATGTTGGCCACCTGGGCCGGCCGGCTGCTGGTGTAGTGGCGCACCCCATCCTTCATATAAGAGTAGACCTGGCCACTGACCACCCGCTGCGCCCGTGCTGCCGTTGCTGGCGCTGGCGTGGGTGGCACTGCGGTGGGGGCGGCCTGTGCAGCCACCGCCGTCGAACTGTCATTGGCTTGGCTTGCGGGAGCCACAGCAGCTACCGGGGTGGCGACGGGCGCCGGGGTCGGCGGTACATGGCGCGGCACGTCGCGGGTCGGCCGATAACTGCTGACCACGCTGCAGCTCGCGCCACTGACGCGTTTGCTGACGTAATTGGGCACCCCATCGCTGCCGACGCACTTGTACAGCGTGCCGGCACTGGCCGGCGAGGCGACCAATGCTGCTGCGAGAATGCCGGTGATCCCCAAAATCCCCTTCATGGGCGGGAGTCTCCCAGCTTCGCCGGGGCTTGCCAAGTATTTGACGCAGCGGCTTTCGTGCTCGGGCCCGCGGACCGATACAATAGGCGGCTACGAATGCAGCCCCAGCGGCTGCGTGCCCGCCCACCCGTCTGGAATAAGCGCCATGCCCGGGACGCCAGCAACTCCCCTGCCGATCACGGCCGGCTCTGCCGTGCCTACTGTTGAAATGACCACACCTGAATTGATTCCCCTGCCCGGCCAGCGGCCGACGGTTGCCGGCGGCGCGCGCGGCAAGCTCTACATCAAGACCCACGGTTGCCAGATGAACGAGTACGACTCGACCAAGATGGCCGACGTACTCGCCGCCGCCGAGGGCCTGGAGCTCACCGACAACCCCGAAGAAGCCGACGTGGTGCTGGTCAACACCTGCTCCATCCGCGAAAAGGCACAGGAAAAGGTGTTCAGCCAGCTCGGCCGCTGGAAGGCGCTCAAGGCCAATGGCCGCGACGTCATCATCGGCGTCGGCGGTTGCGTGGCCTCGCAGGAAGGCGAAGCCATCGTCAAGCGCGCGCCCTACGTGGACCTGGTGTTCGGCCCACAGACCCTGCACCGCCTGCCGGAGCTGATCCGCGCCCGCCGCGAGCAGAACAAGCCGCAGGTGGACATCAGCTTCCCCGAGATCGAGAAGTTCGACCGCATGCCAGAGCCGCGCGCCGAGGGCCCGTCGGCCTTCGTCTCGATCATGGAAGGCTGCTCCAAGTACTGCTCGTTCTGCGTGGTGCCGTATACCCGTGGCACCGAAGTCAGCCGGCCGTTCGAGGACGTGCTGGTGGAATGCGCACAGCTGGCCGAACAGGGCGTGCGCGAGATCAACCTGCTCGGCCAGAACGTCAACGCCTACCGCGGCCCATACGGCGACGGTGAGATTGCCGACCTCGGCCTGCTGATCCGCACCCTTGCCGAAATCGACGGCATCGGCCGCATCCGCTTCACCACCTCGCACCCGCTGGAGTTCAGTGATTCACTGGTGGACGCCTACCGCGACGTGCCGAAACTGGCCAACTACCTGCACCTGCCGGTACAGGCCGGCAGCGACCGCGTGCTCAGCGCGATGAAGCGCGGCTACACCGCGCTGGAGTTCAAGGCCAAGATCCGCAAGCTGCGCGCGGTCCGCCCGGACATCTCGATCAGCTCGGACTTCATCGTTGGCTTCCCCGGCGAAACCGATGCCGATTTCGAGAAGACCATGAAGCTGATCGAGGACGTGGGCTTCGACCAGAGCTTCTCCTTCATTTATTCACGCCGCCCCGGCACCCCCGCTGCCGACCTGGAAGACACCACCAGCGATGCCGACAAGCACGCCCGGCTGTCGCGGCTGCAGGCACATATCAATGAGCATGCCGCCGGCATCTCCGCGCGCATGGTTGGCACGGTGCAGAACGTGCTGGTCGAGGGCCCGTCGCGCAAGGACCCGAATGAGCTGACCGGCAAGACCGAGAACATGCGTTCGGTGAACTTCCCGGCCAGTTCGCGGCTGATCGGGCAGTTTGTCGATGTATTGATCACCGAGGCCTTCAGCAATTCGCTGCGTGGGCGGGTGGTTACGCAGGATTGAGGTCAGGGCAGCGACGGCTGCTGCTGTGCTTTCTTACGGAAGGGGGGCTGCGCGGGCTAGAGGCGGGGTCCACTAGTCCGAAGCAGGAGCGGCCCCCTTCCCCCGCTCCAAGCCCCGGCCCTCGCGCTGGAGCAAGGGCGTTCGATCCGCAGCGAACCCGTGGTTCGCAAGCCGCCCCTCTCACCCCGCTGGCGGGAGGGAAACAGCCGTCGTTGCTCGTTTCTGCTTTGAAAAGCCGTCGCTGCTCGTTTTCGCTTCTTACCGCTCGCCTTTGCCTTTGCCCCAGCACTGCGGTCATTTATTCGCCACACCGACCCAGCGCCCGCCGTTATTGGGCTGCGCAGGGTTATCCACATGTTCATCCCGAATCGATCCACAAAAATTGTGGACAACTTGTTACCCCTAAACCGTCAAATGTGGCGGTTTTTTAACCATCCCGCCAAGAGGCTTATGCCGCAAGGGCTGGACAGGGATATCCACAGCTTGGCCCACGCCGCATCCACATCGGCTGTGGAGAACCCCGAACCACTATCTGCCCCGCTGGTGGTCCGTCAGCCGCAGGGGTACCCTTCCAAGGTCCAAGGCACGGCTTCGCCGGCCAGCAACTGTCAGTGAAAATGACCACCACCACGCATCGCGACTTCACTCTCGACCCGATTGATAACGAACGGCTGGCCAATCTGGCTGGGCCGTTCGACGAACATCTGCGCCAGGTCGAACTCAAGCTGGGCGTTGAGATTGCCAACCGCGGCAATGTCTTCCGCGTCAGCGGCCCCGGCAAGACCGCACTGGAAGCTGAGAAGCTGCTCAAGGCACTTTATGTGGAAGCCGCCGAAGCTGTCTTCGACAGCCACGCCATCCACCTGCGCCTGAACCGCGCCAACGTCGATCACGTGACCGAGCAGGCCTATGAAGCGCAGGAAGTAGCGATCAAGGTCAAGCGCGGCACCGTGCGTGGCCGCGGCCTCAACCAGGCCAGCTACCTGCACCAGATCGCCACCCACGACATCAGCTTCGGCATCGGCCCGGCCGGTACCGGCAAGACCTTCCTGGCAGTGGCGATGGCCGTGGACGCACTGAATGAATCGCGCGTGCAGCGCCTGATCCTGGTGCGCCCGGCAGTGGAAGCAGGCGAGAAGCTGGGCTTCCTGCCCGGCGACCTGACCCAGAAGGTCGACCCCTACCTGCGCCCACTCTACGACGCCCTGTACGAAATGCTGGGCGTGGAAAAAGTGGCCAAGCTGCTTGAGAAGAATGTCATCGAGATCGCTCCGCTGGCTTACATGCGCGGCCGCACGCTCAATGACGCCTTCGTGATCCTGGACGAAGCGCAGAACACCACCATCGAGCAGATGAAGATGTTCCTGACCCGCCTGGGTTTCGGCTCGACCGCGGTCGTCACCGGCGACCTGACCCAGACCGACCTGCCCAAGCACGTCAAGTCCGGCCTGCGCGACGCCATCGAGGTGCTGCGCGGCGTGGACGGGGTCAGCTTCACCTTCTTTGAATCGCGCGACGTGGTGCGCCATCCGCTGGTGGCCCGCATTGTCAGCGCCTATGACCGCCGCGACCTGCAGCAGGTCAAGCCCGGAGCAAGCGAATGACCAAGGGTCCCGTGCGTCTTGATGTCGCCGTCAGCTACGCAATGCCGCGCGCCGGTCTGCCGGCAGCGGTGAGCTTCCGCCGCTGGGTGGCTGCCGCTCTCAAAGGCCGCATCCGTGAGGCGGACCTGGCCATCCGCGTGGTCGACGCCAAGGAAGGTCAGTCACTGAACCGCCACTACCGGGGTAAGGACTACGCCACCAATGTGCTCAGCTTTCCGGCCGAGCTGCCCGAAGGCCTGCCCAAGGGAGTGAAATTCCCGCTGCTGGGCGATCTGGTGATCTGCGCCCCGGTGGTCGCCCGCGAGGCCGAGGAACAGGACAAGGCGCTCAACGCCCATTACGCCCACCTCACCGTGCACGGCGTGCTGCATCTGCTGGGCTGGGATCACGAGGACGACAAGGAGGCCGAGGCCATGGAACAGCTGGAACGCGAGATCCTGGCCGACCTGGGCATCGCCGACCCCTACGCCAACGAGCAGTAGTGCCGAGCCATGCTCGGCAGGGGCTTTCCCGGCAAGATCAAAAGCGCCCTCATCCCAACCCTTCTCCCGCAAGCGGGAGAAGGGCTAACGCCAAGGCCGGAAGGCCCATGTAGTGCCGAGCAATGCTCGGCACGCGCCCGCCCGATAGGCTGCGAGGCTGTGGGAGCGGCGTAAGCCGCGAAGCTGGCATTCCATGAGCGCCTGGAATGGCTGCAATCAGAAGCTGTGTCTGCTTCGCGGCTTACGCCACTCCTACAACACAGCGCCGCACGGCGATGCCGCTATCATCGGCATCAGGACTTCACCGAATGACTGCCGTGCGCTCAAGCCACCTGCTAACGCTACTCCTCCTCGCTGCCGGTTCGGCTCGCGCCCAGTCCACCATCGACCTGCCCGCGCTGATCGAGTGCCAGCAGAGCGTCAGCGAGTTCGCCGCATTGGCACCGATCGTCAATGACCCGCTGAAAGCGGTAGCGTTGGGCTGGCGGCCCTTGCCGCAGGGCAACCTGTTCATGGCCGAGTACATGTTGAACACCCCGATCACGGTGTTCGGGCACAGCGCCGACCATATCGCCATGGCCGGCGGCACCATCATCGCCATCCTCGACATGCCCGATCCGCGCCCGCTGGCCAAACAGCTGGAGCTGGAGACCGGCTACGACGCACCGGACAAGTTCATGGCTGGCCGCGAGCTGGTCAGCCGCGATGTCAACGACGCCAAGACCGGCGAAGCGCTGATTGAATCGGTGATCCTGGGCGTGTCCACGGTCAAATCCCACCCGGGCAAAACCCTGGCCGGCTGCACCTACAGCCTGGACCTGCCGGCCGAAGGAGAAGCCCCACCTGCGCCAGCCAAACCGGCCGATACCCCGGCCGATGTACCGCAGGTAGCCCCCAGCGTGCAGACCCCCAACCCACCGGCGGCCTGAGCAGGCGACGGCAAACATCCTGCTAGACTTGCAGGCACCGCCCGGCCTGCCGGGTGCAGTCAAACCAAGAGATGTCTGAAGACGACAGTAGTACCTCGCCCGAGAACGGTGAGAAGAAACGCAGCTGGCTGGAGCGCCTGGGTTCGGCGTTCTCCAGTGAACCCCATACCCGCGACGAGCTGGTTGGCATCCTGCAGACGGCACAGCAGGACGGCCTGATCGCCGCAGACACCCTGCGGATGATGGAAGGCGCCATTTCGGTGGCCGAGCTGACCGTCGGCGACGTGATGATCCCGCGCTCGCACATGGTGTCCTTGCCGGTGGATCGGCCTTTCATCGAGCTGATGAAGCAGGTGGTCGATTCCGGCCACTCGCGCTTCCCGGTGCACGGTGAGAACAAGGACGACATCCTCGGCATCCTGCTGGCCAAGGACCTGCTGCGCGGCGTGGTCGCCGACAACAGCCACGCCAGCGTACGCGAGCTGCTGCGTCCGGCGGTGCTGATCCCCGAATCGAAGAAGCTCAATGTGCTGCTCAAGGAGTTCCGGCTCTCGCGCAACCACATGGCGATAGTGGTCGACGAGTACGGCGGCGTTGCCGGCCTGGTCACCATCGAGGACGTGCTGGAGCAGATCGTCGGCCAGATCGATGATGAGCATGACGAGACCGAAGACCACACCTCGCAGATCGCCATCCTCGCCGATGGCCGTTATGTGGTGGACGCGCTGACCACCATCGGCGATTTCAACGAGCGCTTCGGCGCCGAGTTCTCCGATGACGATTACGACACCATCGGCGGTCTGGTCACCGAGGCCGTTGGCCATCTGCCGGAAATCGGCGATGAGCTGACCCTGGAGCGCTTCGTGTTCCGGGTGGCCAAGGCCGACGCACGCCGCGTGCAGGCCTTCCACGTGACCATCCTGCCACCCGAAGACCAGGACGAAGCTTGATCACCCTGCGCCTGCCGCGGCTGCTGTCCGCGTTCGCGTCGTTGTTCCTGCTGCTGGCCGCGATGGCCAGCAGCGCACAACCGGTCGCCAACCAAGCCAGCGAAACCAACGCACACCCGGCACCGCGCATCGGCGTGGTGACCATGCTGCCAGGCGAGGTGTTCTTCGAACGCTTCGGCCATGACGCCCTGGTGGTGTTGGACCCGATAAGCGGGCAGGCAACGTCGTACAACTTTGGTTTCTTCGACCCGTCCGAACCGGATTTCATCGGCAACTTCGTGCGCGGCAAGATGATGTATTACCTGGTCGCACTGCCGCTGGAGCAGGACCTGGCGCAGTACGAAAGTGTTGGGCGTGGGGCAAACATCCAGTGGCTGGACCTGCCGCCGGCGCAGGCACGAGCGCTGGCTGATGCACTGGCCGAACGCGCCAAGCCCGAGAACGCGCGCTACCGCTACGACTACTTCACCGCCAACTGCGCCACCATGGTGCGCGACAGCCTGGATCAGGCCATGGGCGGCGCCCTGCAATCGCAGCTGGCGGGCCGTTCACGTGGCAATAGTTACCGCAGCGAGTCGGTGCGACTGGCCTCGCCTTCGCCCTGGATGTGGCTTGGCTTCGACATCGGTCTGGGCCCGAATGCCGATCAGCCACTGTCGCGCTGGCAGGAAGCCTTCGTGCCCATGCGCCTGGCCGACAGCCTGCGCGAAGTACGCAATAGTGAAGGCCGGCCGCTGGTACAGGCCGAACAGGAATTGCTGCCGCAGCGCCTGCCACCCGAGCCAAAGGAAAAGCAGCGCTCCTGGTGGCCGTGGCTGCTGGCCGGCCTCGTCGTTGCCGCCGCGCTGTACGCCGCACGCTGCAAGCCGCGCCTGATCGGCGGATTCGCGCTGCCGTTCTGGCTGTTCTGTGGCGTCGCCGGTGGCCTGCTGACCTTCCTGTGGGGCTTCAGTGAGCATC
>QFOV01000096.1 GCA_003248565.1 Stenotrophomonas sp. | reverse complement strand
CCCGCCACGCTTGAACAGTGGCTCGCCCATATCGAACAGCAGCACCCGCAAGCCATCGCAATGGGCTTGGAGCGCGTGCGCGAGGTTGCCCAGCGCATGCAGCTGGGGCGGCCGGCCGAGCACTGCATCGTGGTTGGCGGCACCAATGGCAAGGGCTCGACCGTGGCCTTCATCGAGTCCATCGCCCGCGCCGCGGAGTGGAAGGTAGGTGCCTATACCTCGCCGCACCTGCTCCGCTACAACGAGCGCGTGCGCATCGATGGCAAGGATGTGGATGACGCCAGCCTGGTGGCCGGCTTCAATGCAGTCGAAGACGCCCGTGGCGACACCGCGTTGACCTATTTCGAGTACGGCACCTTGTGCGCGCTGTGGCTGTTCCAGCAGGCCGGCCTGGACTTGGCCGTGCTTGAAGTCGGCCTCGGTGGACGGCTGGATGCGGTCAACATCATCGACGCCGATGTGGCGGTGATCACCACTGTAGATATCGACCACGCCGACTGGCTGGGCGCCGATCGCGAAGCCATCGGCCAGGAGAAGGCCGGCATCATCCGCGGCTGGAAGCCGCTGATCCTCGGCGAGATCGATCCGCCCTCCAGCGTGCTGCGTCGCGCCTACGTGCTCGGTGCCAATGCGATCCGCTTCGGCAGCGACTTCTTCGCCGAGGACATTGATGGCGAACTGTGGCGCTGGCGTGATGTCTCGTTCCGCCTGGAACTGCCGCAGCCGGCATTGTGGGCGCCGATCCAGCGCAACAACGCGGCCACCGCAGTTGCTGCATTGCGTGCCCTGGACAAGCCGGTGCCGCGCACGGCGTGGGCGCAGGGCATTGCCGATGCGCATGTCGCCGGGCGCCTGCAGCGCTTCCAGCGCGGTGATGTGGAGGTGTTGCTGGATGTCGGCCACAACCCGCAGGCTGCTGCTGCGCTGGCCGCGGCATTGAAGGCCCAACCGGTGCAGGGGCGCACGCTGGCCGTATATGCCGCGTTGGCCGACAAGGACGCGGTGGGAGTGGTCGAAGCCCTGCAGTCGCAGGTCGATGGCTGGTTCCTGGCCGGGCTGGAAGGGGCGCGCGGGCAGACCGCCGCGCACCTGCGCGAACGCCTGGCGCAGACCCATGCCACCGAGGCCGGTTTGTCCGCCAACGTCAGCGGGGCGCTCGACGCTGCATTGGCCCAGGCCAGGCCAGGCGACCGGGTGCTGGTGTTCGGCTCCTTCCATACGGTGGCCGAGGCGCTGCCGGTACTCCGTTCAGCTGACTAAGACGTTGCCACGCGTGCCCCGCATATAATCACCGGGGCACTCCGCCGCGCCGCGCATACGCCAATTGTGGAAACTCCTCTGAAACAGCGACTGATTGGTGCCATCGTTCTGGTGGCGCTTGCCGTGATCTTCCTGCCGATGCTGGTCAAAGGGCCTGCACCGGACAGTGGCGTACAGGACGTGCCGCTCAGCGCGCCCGCAGCACCGGCCGAAGGCCAGTTCGAGACCCGTGAGTTACCGTTGGTCGCGCCGGGTGCACCGGCGGGTGGTGCCTTGGGCATGCCGGCCGCACAACCGGAAACCGGCGTGGCCGCCGCCGTCGAGCCGCCGGCCAATGGCCTGCCGCCGGCGACCGCCGCTGGCAACTACGCGGTCAATTTTGGTGCCTACGGCAGCGAGGCCGACGCCGATGCGGTGATCGCGCACCTGAAGAAATCCAATCTGCCGGGCTTCCGCCAGGCCGACACCATCAATGGGCGCCAGGCTTGGCGTGTGCGCATCGGCCCGTACGCCGATCGTGCCCAGGCTGAGCTGGTGCGGCTGGAAGCGGGCAAGGTCCGCAACGACGTGAACGCGCAGGTGGTGGTGCTCAACGCCACTGCCGAGAACGCCGTCGCTGCACCGACCGCTGCCGCCACACCGGCTACCAGCAGTACCCCAGTGGCCGCCTCGAACACTGCGCCGGTGCGCACCGAGGCCTTGCCGCCGGAGCCGGCCAAGCCGGTCGTGGCCGCACCAAAACCGGCCGCGCCCAAGCCGGAAGCACCGAAGCCGGAAGCACCGAAGCCTGAACCGGCCAAGCCGGTAGCGGCAACCCCGGCCAAGCCGGCGGTCACCACCCCGGCCGCACCGGCCGCCAGCGGTGTGGGTTTCGCCGTGCAGCTGGGGGCCTTCGGCCAGGCCGCCGATGCCAATGCGCTGCGTGATCGCGCGCGTGCCGCCGGCTTCAGTGCGTTTGTTGAACAGGTGCGTACCGATAACGGCGTGCTCAACCGTGTCCGAGTCGGGCCGGTTGCCAGTCGCGAGCAGGCTGAGCAACTCAAGGCGCAGGTCGCGGCCAAGGTCGGCATTGCCGGCATGGTCCGCCCGCATCCTTGATGCGGTGTTGCGTCCCGTCGATCAGTCGCCCAGCGCTGCGCCTCACGTGCGGGGTCTGCCGTGATTGATCTGCTGTTGTTGGCGCTGATCGGTGTGTCGGCCCTGTTCGGGCTGATGCGCGGGCTGTTGGCGACCGTGCTCGGCGTAGTGAACTGGCTGTTGGCCGCTGCGGCCGCGTTCTACTACGGCGCGCGCGCTGCCCTGCTGCTGGCCGATCAAGGCCAGCCCAGCACTGGCGAATACATCGGCGGCTATCTGCTGGTATTCATCGGCGTGTTGCTGGCGGCGACCCTGGTCGGGCGCCTGCTGCGTGGCGTGGTCGATGCCACGGTGCTGCTGAAATGGCCGGATCGGCTGCTGGGCCTGGCCTTGGGCGTGGTGCGCGGGGGGCTGTTCGCGGTGCTGGCGGTACTGCTGCTGGGCTTCACCTCGATGGCCGAGGAGCCGGGTTGGCGCCAGTCCAGTGTGGTGCCGTGGCTGCAGCCGATGGCTGGCTGGATGCGTGAAAAGCTGCCGCAGCCACCTGAATCGCCGGCAATGGCGCTGATGGACTTGGGTAAGTCGGTGTTGGCAGGCGATAATGGCGGACCGAACGAAGCAGATGCGGGCAGTGGCTTGCTACCGGCGCCGTTGGAAGGGACGCGTTTTGATCCCCGCCAGCGCAGTGCAGAGCAAGGCCGAGCTGACCCGGCGGGGGCGTTGCCCTCCAACATCGATCCGGCGCAGGTGCGCCCGGGTCAACTCAAGCCGATACGGGTTGAGCCTCAAGGCCAGGCACGGCCACCTTCACGTTAACGGGCATCGCCCAGCGGAGATCGCGCAACATGTGTGGCATCGTCGGAATCGTCGGCAACCAGAACGTCGCCGGGCAGCTTTATGACGGCCTGACCGTCCTCCAACACCGTGGCCAGGATGCGGCCGGTATCGCTACCGCTGACGGCACCCGCCTGCGGGTGGAAAAGGCCAACGGCCTGGTCCGTGATGTTTTCGACGAGCGCCGCATGGCGCTGCTGCAGGGGCGCATCGGCATTGCCCATGTGCGCTACCCGACTGCAGGTTCGGAAGGCACCGACGAGGCGCAGCCGTTCTACGTCAACTCGCCGTACGGCATCGCGCTGGCGCACAACGGCAACCTGATCAATACCGAGGCGTTGCGTCGCCAGGTGTTCGAGGCCGACCGCCGCAACATCAATACCGATTCGGACAGCGAAGTGCTGTTGAACGTGTTTGCCTACGAGTTGGACGCACAGCGCATGCTGACCCCGGAAGCGGCGATCCGCGCCGTGGCCGGCGTGCACCGTCGTTGCAAGGGCGGTTATGCGGTGGTCAGCGTGGTGCTGGGCCTGGGCCTGGTGGCCTTCCGCGACCCGCACGGCATCCGTCCGCTGGTGCTGGGCAAGCGCGAGCATGCCGAAGGCGTCGAGTACGCGGTGGCCTCCGAATCGGTGGCGCTGGACGTGCTCGGCTTCGAACGCATGCGCGATGTGGCGCCGGGCGAAGCGGTGGTCATCACCGAGCGCGGCGAGCTGTTCACCGAGATCTGCGCGACCAACACCCAGCAGACGCCGTGCATCTTCGAGTACGTGTATTTCGCACGCCCGGACTCGATGATGGACAACGTGTCGGTGCACAAGGCGCGCATGCGCATGGGCCAGAAGCTGGGTGAGAAGATCCTGCGCCTGCGTCCGGACCATGACATCGACACCATCATCCCGATCCCGGACACCTCGCGCGATGCCGCACTGGAGATGTCCAACGTGCTCGGCGTGAAGTACCGCGAAGGCTTCGTCAAGAACCGCTACGTCGGCCGCACCTTCATCATGCCGGGGCAGGGTGAGCGGGTGAAGTCCGTGCGCCGCAAGCTCAACCCCATCCATCTGGAATTCCGCAACCGCGTGGTGCTGCTGGTCGATGACTCCATCGTGCGCGGCACCACCAGCCAGCAGATCGTGCAGATGGCGCGCGATGCCGGCGCACGCAAGGTCTACCTGGCCAGCGCCGCGCCGCCGGTGCGTTTCCCGAACATCTACGGCATCGACATGCCGGCGGCCGAAGAACTGGTCGCGCACAACCGCAGCGTCGAGGAAATCGAGAAGCACCTGGGCTGCGACTGGCTGGTCTACCAGGACCTGGAAGACCTGGAAGTCGCCGTGCGTGAAGGCAACCCGGAGCTGAAGGAATTCGATTCGTCCTGCTTCAACGGCGAATACGTCACCGGCATCGAGCCGGGTTACTTCGAGCGCATCCAGCAACTGCGTTCGGACGAAGCCAAGACCCAGCGCCGCGCGTGACCCATAAGCCCTCTCCCTGCGGGGTGAGGGGGGCAGTTTGCGAACCATCGGTTCGCTGCCCCTCGAACGCCCTTGCGCCAGCGCAAGGGCCGGGGCGCGGAGCGGGGGTTGGGGCGAGGGCAGAACGAAGCAGCAATGTGCGAGCACCCATGAACCGGCAACAAGCACAGCCTGCAGCTGCAGACACAAGCTACCTATCACCGCCCGAAGCAGCCGACTTCTCCCTGCTCGACGCCGCCTGCATCTGCATGGCCGCCGTCGACCCGCTTGAGAAAGTCGCACTTACCCAGCACTACGCCGCGCGCTATCGCGCAGGCACATTGAAGCTGCCGGCAGAAGCGCCACAGCCCGACCCCATCCGCGCGCCGGGCCGCCCGCCGCAACTGGTGCTGGTGCATCCGCGCGACCTGCCACGTCGTGGCCTGGGTTCGGTGGATGGACGCGCCGCCTTCATCCACGCCATCGCCCATATCGAACTCAATGCCATCGACCTGGCCTGGGATGCGGTGTATCGCTTCCGCGGCCTGCCGGGCAGTTTCTACGCCGATTGGGTGAGCTGTGCCGATGATGAGTCGCGCCACTTCGTATTGCTGCGTGATCGTCTGTTGGCACATGGCCACGACTACGCCGATTTCCCCGCCCATAACGGCCTGTGGGAAATGTGCGAGAAGACCGCGCACGACGGCTTGGCACGCATGGCCCTGGTGCCGCGGGTACTGGAAGCGCGCGGTCTGGATGTGACACCGGCGATGATCAGCAAGCTGCGTTCGCTGGGCGATGCAACGACTGCCGACGTGCTGGAGGTGATCCTGCGCGAAGAGGTGGCCCACGTCGCTGCCGGCACGCGCTGGTACCACTGGTATTGCGCGCGCGTTGGTGTCGAGCCACGCAAGCGGTTCAAGGAGCTGCTGGGCGAATACGCCGGTGGCTACCTGCGCGGGCCCTTCAATCTGGAAGCGCGCTTGTTGGCCGGTTTCGATGAAGACGAACTGGACTATCTGGTTGAACAAGCCGGTTGAATGCCGCGCGCGGTGACCCAGGCCGCCGCGTCATTGGCGGCGCCTGTTCCCGTCGGCATGGCAGGGCGCAACGATGAATGATTCCCGCAACTCGGGCCGTGTCCGATTGACGGCCCGCTTGCCTGCATTCCACCATCGGCGTGGCAGATGCGGCTTTCCGTATCCCTGTCTTTCACGGGTTGATGCAAGGGCATGCGCCAACATCAGGTCGAGTCGCATGTCACGGTGTCCTCGATCGGCAACGATGCAATCAAGGAGAAAACGATGAAGCAGATTCTTACGCTGGCCGCGCTGGTAGTGGCATTGTCGGCGTGCAACGGACCCAAGCCTGCGGCTGATTCCAGCGCCACGACGCCGGTTCCGGCTGCGCCTGTCGCAGCGGCTGAAGCAGTGGCTGCCAAGGATGATTTCCCGGTCATCGTGCAGGCCTCCGGCACCGAGCCGTTCTGGGGTGTACGCGTGGACGGCGCCAAGCTCGACTACAGCACCCCGGAAACCCAGGCCAGTCCGCTGCATCTGGAAGGCAGCCGCGCGCTGCAGGATGGCCTGCTGGTAGTGCAGGGCGGGGAAGGGAAGGAAGCCTTCCGGCTGACCGTGCAGCGTGCCGAGTGCTCGGACGGCATGTCCGACCTGAAACACCCGTTCACCGCGGAATTCGTGCTGGGCAAGGACACCTTCAAGGGCTGCGCCCGCGACCCATCGGTGCCTGTCGAGGCACCCTGATCCCACGTGTTTGTAGGAGCGGCGTCAGCCGCGAAGCCACAAAAGCAAATGCCGTCAGACAGGTCTGCCATTGCAGGCATGCCTGGCGGTTTTTGTGCCAGCTTCGCGGCTCACACCGCTCCCACAACACATATGGCCGAGCCTTGTAGGAGCGGCGTAAGCCGCGAAGCCGCAAATGCAAGAACCGCCAGAAAGGCCTGCGATTGCAGCCAACTCTGGCGGTTCTCTTTGCTCCAGCTTCGCGGCTGACGCCGCTCCTGCAAGCAGCGTCAGTCCAATGCTTCCAAGCGGAAGCCATCCGCATCCACACGCAGCACCGAACCCTGCTCGTACCAGTCCCCCAGCACGATGCGGGTGAAACTGTGCTCGCCTGCGTTCACGGTATGGATCGCGGGGCGATGGGTGTGGCCGTGGATCATCGTGTCCACGCCGTAGCGCTGGAAGGTGGCAACCACCTCGGCGGCTGCGACATCGGTGACGGTTTCAAACGTCGCCTTGTCGTCCTGCTTCATTTCCGATTGATGCGCCTGGCTGGCGGCACGGGCTTTCTGCGCGAAGGCCACGCGTGCTTCCAGCGACTGCGACAGGAACTGGGCGATGAAGGCCGGGTTGCGGGTCTGTGCGCGGAAGGCCTGATAGGCGACGTCATCGGTGCACAGCAGGTCGCCGTGCTGCAGCAGCACTGGCTTGCCGTAGAGCTCGATCACCGAGGGATCCGGCAGGATGCGCATGCCGGCGCGCGCGGCATAGTCGTTGCCCAGCAGGAAGTCGCGGTTGCCGCGGATGAAGTACACCGGCACACCGGCGTCGCTGACTTCACGCAGCGCCAGCGCGACCGCATCGGCGGCGCTGGAAGGCGTGTCATCGCCGATCCAGGCTTCGAACAGGTCGCCCAGGATGTACAGCGCCTCAGCCTGCCGCGCTTCGCCGCGCAGGAAGTCGAGGAACAGCTCAGTGATGGCTGGACGGCTGGGGTCCAGGTGCAGGTCGGAGATGAACAGCGTTGTCATGCCCGCATTGTAGAGCCTGATCAGCCTGCGAGCAGCGGCAACAGCTGCAGCGAGCCCGCGCCCAGCAGCACCCCGATGACGGTGGCAGCCAATACATCGCTGGGGTAATGCAAGCCCAGTACCACCCGCGACAGCGCTACACCGACGGTGAAGGGCAGCAGCAACGGGGCCAGCCAGGGATAGTAGGCCAGCGCCACCACGGTGAAGGACACCGCATGCAGGGTGTGGCCGGACGGGAAGCTGTATTCATCCAGCGGTGCCACCCAGGCGCGGATGCGCAGGTCGGCGGCAAATGGGCGCGGGCGCCGGGTCCAGCGCTTGAGCAGCTTGTACAGGGTCAGCGCCAGCACGCCGGTGGCAGCCATGTGCGCCGAGGCCTGCAGGCCATCCAGGCCATCGGCCAACACCAGCGCGCCCATCAACATGTACCAGAACACGCCATCGCCGAGCCGGCTCAGCACCGAGAACAGGCGGCGGATGCCGCGGCGGCGGCCGTAGCGGTTTGCGCGGCGGCACCAGCGTGCCTCGCGCGCGGCGATTCCTTCAGGCGGCAGCAATCGCATGGCAGCGTCTCCGGGAGGCCAGTTCGCTGAGCAGTGCTTCGAATTCGGCGACCACCCGCTCCGGGTGCAGGCGCTGCATCGCGCGGCTGGCATTAGCACCAAGCGTGGTGCGCATTTCGTCATCATTGGCCAGCTGCACGGCGGCGGCGATGAAGTTCTCATCGTTGTCGACCGCAACGCCGCTGTGTCCACTTTGCAGGTGTTCGCGGGCCGCGCCGTAGTTGAAGGCCACCGTCGCCACGCCGCTGGCCATGGCTTCCAGGGTGACGTTGCCGAAGGTTTCGCTGCGGCTGGCGAACAGGAACAGGTCGCCGCTGGCGAAATGCCGTGCCAATGCCTCGCCGCGTTGCACACCGCAGAAAATGAAGTCCGGATTCTGCTCGGCCAGCTTCTCGCGCATCGGGCCGTCGCCGACCCAGACAAAGCGTGCCTTCGGCCGGTGTTGCTGGATGCGGCGGAATGCCTTGATAGCCAAGCCCAGATTCTTCTCCGCGGCGATGCGGCCGACGTAGATCACCGCAAAGCCTTCGCCTTCGATGCCCCAGTCGGCGCGCAGGGCAGCATCGCGCTTGTTTGGGTCGAACTGACTGCCATCCACCGCGCGCGCGAGCAACCGCGCTCGGGAGAAACCGTTGTCCAGAAGGAACTGCTGCAACTCGCGGGTGGGAACCAAGGTGGCTTCTGCCTGATTGTGAAAGCGCCGCATCCAGCGCAGTGCGGTGCCCTGCAACCAGGCGGCGCCATAGTCGGGCAGGTATTCATCAAAACGTGTGTGCAGGCCCGAAGCGACCGGGATACCGAGCCGCCGCGCGGTGCGCATGGCCGACCATCCCAACGGGCCTTCCGTGGCCACGTAGATCGCGTCCGGACGTTGTTGTTGCCATTGCCGGGCCAGCCGCAACGGTGCCGGCAGGCCGAAACGCAGGCCGGGATAACGCGGCAGGCCTGCGCCGCGCACGAGCATCTCGTGGGCGCCGCCGGCGCCTTCCTGCTGCTGGCGCGGGCGTACGACATCGACGTCGTGGCCGCGGCTGCGCAGGCCGTGTTCCAGTCCCTGCACGGTCAAGGCAACGCCATTGACCTCTGGCGGATAGGTCTCGGTGACGATCGCAAAGCGCATGGCTGGCTCCCGGTTTTTGGCGAGGATGCGCGTAGCCGATGAAGCACCTGTTACTGTGATCTGACCGCTTTATGACGGCCATGGATGACGAAAACCACGGCATGCGAAGGGCCGTGGTTTTGTCTGTCGCGCGTGGGCGTGGACGCCCGCATCAGTGGTGTGAGCGGGTGCCGCTCACGCCACGAACGGGCGGAAGCTGAAACCCAGCCCGGTCATGCCTTCTGCCTCGCCGACCAGATCCGCGCGCAGCAGCGGGCGGGCGTCGATGTAGTCCTTGGACAGGATCAGCGACAGGGCATTGCCGTCTACGGACAGCTCCAGGGTCGGGATCGGGTCGGACTCGTGTGCGCGGTGCAGCAGCACTGCCAGCCGCAGTATTGCTGCCGTGCGTTTGGCCGGCAGCAACAAGCGCTCGGGCAGGGCCTCGAAGGCGCTCTTGGGAATGCCACGGCGATGGGTGCGGATCAGTGCCGCCAGCATCTGCTGCTCCTGCCGCGAGAAGCCGGCGATGTCCGAGTGCTCGATCACGTAGCTGCCGTGGGTGTGATACCCGCTGTGCGCGATCATCAAACCGAGCTCATGCAGGCGTGCGGCCCAACCCAGCATGCGCGCATCGTCGACATCCAGCTTCCAGGCGTCGGATACCTGTTCGAACAAGCGCTGCGCGGTGGCTTCCACACGCTGCGCCTGGGCTTCGTCAATGGCGTAACGCTGGGTCAGCGCGGCCACCGACTCGTCACGCGGATCGTTGTCGTTGGCGCGACCCATGATGTCGTAGAGGATGCCTTCGCGCATCGCCGCCTTGCTGACCAGCAGCTTCTGCAGGCCCAAGGCCTGGAACGCGGCTTCCAGCACCAGTACGCCACCGGCGATGATCGGGCGGCGCTCGTTGGACAGCGTCGGCAACACGATCTCGTTGATGTTCTTGGCGCGCAGCAGTTCCTCGCGTAGCTGTGGCAGCGCTTCGGCGGTGATCGCGCCCTTGCTCAGCTTCATCGCCGCGCAGATCTCGCTGATCGCCTTGTGGGTGCCGGACGAGCCCAGTGCTTCCTGCCAGCCCAGCGCCTTGTACTTGTTGGCGAAGGGCTGGAATTCGGCGCCGATCTCGGTGAGTGCGTCCTTCCAGCGTTTCTTGCTCAGCTTGCCGCCGGGGAAAAAGCGCCTTGTGCTGGCGATGCAGCCGGCCTGCAGGCTTTCGCGTTCCAGCGTCTGCATGCCCTGGCCGATGATGAACTCGGTGGAGCCGCCGCCGATGTCGATCACCAACCGGTGCTGGTCGGGCTTGGGCGGCTGCGCATGGGCAACGCCGAGGTAGATCAGGCGCGCCTCTTCGCGGCCACTGACCACTTCGATGGCGTGGCCGAGCGCGGTTTCGGCCGGCATCAGGAACGTCAGCGGCGAGCGCAGCTGACGCACGGTATTGGTGGCCAGGGCGCGCACGCGGTAGGGCGGGATGTTGCGGATGCGCTGGCCGAAACGGGCCAGGCATTCCAGTGCGCGCTGGCGGGCTTCGGGCGACAGACCGCCCTTGCCATCCAGGCCATCGGCCATGCGTACGGTTTCGCGCAGGCGGTCGACAACCCGCAGCTGCCCGAGCAGGTAGCGTGCGATGACCATGTGGAAACTGTTGGAGCCCAGATCGATGGCGGCCAGCAGGTCGCCGTCCTGCAGGGGCGGTGGGGTCAGAGAGGACTGGGGCATGGCGGAATGGTAGCGGATGAAGTAACCGGGGACATAGATGCGGGGTCCGGGAACCAGTGGCGGCGCAATCTGCGGCGAGTGGCCCAGACGCTAACGGTCGCCCACGTAGGAACCAGTGAAAGCGGGCGGATGCCCGCTGTTGCACTGGTTCCTGTCACTTGTTCCCGGTAGCTGCTGGTTACAGCCCTTCCATCAATGCCTGTTGCGCCGAATGTGGCGGCTGGCCAGGCGCGGGCGTGCTCTTGATGTAGCGGCCGTCTTCCTGCAGGTCCCAGGCATTGAGGTTGTCGTCCAGGTAGTTCTGCAGCACTTCGCGGTAGATGCGCCGGGACAGATCGGTGTCCAGGATCGGGAAGCAGGTTTCCACGCGGCGCAGCAGGTTGCGCTCCAGCCAGTCGGCGCTGGCGCAGTACAGCTCGGGCGCGCCGTTGTTGCCGAACCAGTAGACGCGGCTGTGCTCGAGGAAGCGTCCAACAATCGAACGCACGCGGATGTTGTCCGACACACCTTCCACGCCCGGGCGCAGGGTGCAGGCGCCGCGCACGATCAGGTCGATCTGCACGCCAGCCTGCGAGGCCGCGTACAGGGCGCGGATCACCTGCGCCTCGTTGAGGGCGTTCATCTTGGCGATGATGCGTGCCGGCTTGCCCTCCAATGCCAGCTTGGTCTCGCGCTCGATGCGCTTGATCAGGCCAGTGTGCAGGGTGAAGGGCGATTGCAGCAGGCACTTGAGCTTCATCTTCGGGGCCAGCCCGGAGAGCTGCTGGAACAGCAGGTGCACATCGTTGCCGATGTCGGCATCGGCGGTGATCAGGCTCAGGTCGGTATACGCGCGGGCGGTGCCGCTGTGGTAGTTGCCGGTGCCCAGGTGCACGTAGCGGCGCAGCTTGCGGCCTTCGCGGCGCACGATCAGCAGCATCTTGGCGTGGGTCTTGTAG
>QFOV01000095.1 GCA_003248565.1 Stenotrophomonas sp. | reverse complement strand
TCGGCCAACATCCCAATGGATTGCGAGCCCTGGCCGGGGAATACGAAAGCGAGTCGGGAGTCAGTCACGCGGTCTTCTGCTGCTTCAATCGAAGGCCGGAATAATAAGCGCGAAAGCGCCCGCCCGTCTGTACTGGCGCGTATGCAGCAGCACGACCCTGTAGTGCCGAGCCATGCTCGGCAGGGGCATTAGCGGTAAAGCTTCATGCCGAGCATGGCTCGGCACTACAGGTTGGTTTTGCACTGTAGGAGCGGCGTAAGCCGCGAAGCGCCCCCCTCCCCAACCCTCCCCTTGCCTCCGGCAAAGGGAGGGAGCGCAATGCCGAGCCATGCCCGGCATACAGGTGGCACCAACGACAACGGGCAGCCATTGGCTGCCCGTGCGGTGTACGTATTGCAGGAGACGCTTAGTAGCGCAGCAGCGCCGAGCCCCAGGTGAAACCGCCACCGAAGGCTTCCAGTAACAGCAGCTGGCCACGCTCGACGCGACCGGAACGGATCGCCGTATCCAGCGCCAGCGGCACCGAGCCGGACGAGGTGTTGCCGTGCTTGTCGACGGTGACCACCACGCGATCCATCGGCATTTCCAGGCGCTTGGCCGTGGCTTCGATGATGCGCAGGTTGGCCTGGTGCGGGATCAGCCAATCCAGGTCGGACTTGTCCAGACCGTTGGCCTGCAGGGTTTCATCAACAACCGAGTCCAGCGCCTTGACGGCGTACTTGAACACGTCGTTGCCCTTCATGTTGATCTTGCCCGGCTTGTCGAAGCCGACCGAGACGCCAACCGGATCCCACAGCAGCTCCTTCTTGCTGCCGTCGGCATGCAGATGGGTACTGAGAATGCCGGTGTCTTCGTCGGCCTTGAGCACGACGGCGCCCGCGCCATCGCCGAACAACACGCAGGTGGTGCGGTCGGTCCAGTCAACGATACGGGTCAGGGTTTCCGCACCGATCACCAGGACATGCCTGGCATCACCGCTGCGAATGAATTTGTCAGCCACGCTCAGGGCGAACAGGAAGCCCGAACATGCCGCATTGACGTCAAACGCCGCCGAGCCGGTCGCGCCGAGGCGGGCCTGGATCAAGCAAGCGGTAGACGGGAAGATAAGATCCGGCGTGGTGGTACCCACGATGATCATGTCCAGCTGCGAGGCCTCAATGCCGGCAGCTTCCAGCGCGCGCGTGGCGGCGTGGTAGCCCAGGTCACTGGTGGTCTCGTCGTCGGCAGCGATGTGCCGCTCACGGATACCCGTGCGCGACTCGATCCACTCGTTGGTCGTCTCGACGATCTTGGTCAGATCATCGTTGGTCAACACTTTCTCGGGCAAATAACTACCAGTGCCCGCGATCCTCGAGTAGATCCGCTTGCTCATGCTGTTTCCTATTGCGCGAAGCCGCCCGTAGGCGGCCCCGGAAGAATCGGTGCAACAACCGCCACACTCAGGTGGCGGCAGCCGTCACAAATCAATCTTCTTCGACGACCAGGGTCGACTTGGTCGTGATCACCTTCTTGCCGCGGTAGAAACCGTCAGCAGTGATGTGGTGACGCAGGTGCACTTCACCGGTGGTCGGATCGGTGGACAGCTGCTTTGCGCTCAGGGCGTCGTGGGCACGACGCATGCCGCGGCGGGACGGGGTAACACGGGATTTCTGCACAGCCATGGGATTGCTCCAAACTCGGTTTCGTTTGCTTCGTCGTTTAATTGCACAGGACGCCAGCGTCCAGCACTACTCGCTTTCGCCGCAGCCGCCGACGATTACCGGCCGCAATTATTTCTTCAGCGCCGCCAATGCCGCAAAGGGATTGGCCTTGCTCAATTCTTCTTCGGTCGCGCTGAAGTCACGTTCGACTGCCTCGCTTCCAGGTGCTAGTGCTACCACCGGCACCGCCAACACCAACTCGTCTTCCACCAGGTCCAGCGGACGCAGGCTGCCGTCTTCGGGCACCAGCATCGCTTCGTATTCCTCTGGAAGCGCAGATTCTTCTTCTTCGTCCTTGATCAAGCCCAAGCGCTGCTTGATCGACACCGGCAACAGGAAACGCTGCATGGTGCGCTGACAGATCAAGGGCAGCTCGGTATCGATGGTCAGATCGACGTACGACACCTGCAAGATGTTGTCTCGATCGAACTCCAGTGAATACGTGCACTGGCCTTCGGTATCGGCAACCAGACCCTGCAAGCGGGTCAATTCGGACAAAGGCACCTGGCCATCAAAGCGCCTGCGCGCAATGACCATCCGCCAAGCATCCAGCAATTCGGGTACGTTCGCGGACATAAGCTGCAGAATGTTAAGGAGTAGCCACGCCGCTGTCAAATCCATAGCGACGGAAACATTGTCAGACCGGCGGCGGCGCAGCAGACTGGCCGTCCCGAGCTGCGTATTTTTACACATGACGCCCCTGATTCTCGCCTCCACGTCCCGATATCGCGCTGAATTGCTTAACCGGCTCAGGATTTCGTTCAGTTCAGCGGCCCCGGATGTGGACGAAGCCGCGCTCCCCGGCGAGCCGCCGGCAGCCCTGGCGCGGCGTCTGGCCGCCGCCAAAGCCGCCGCGGTTGCCCGCCAGCACCCCGGCAATTGGGCCATCGGCTCGGACCAGGTCGCCGAGCTGAATGGGCAGCCTTTGGGCAAACCGGGCACCCGCGAGGCCGCCATTGCGCAGCTGACAGCGATGTCCGGCCATGAGGTGCAGTTCCACACGGCGGTCTGCGTGAGCGATGGCATTGCCCAGCATCAGGCCATCGATCTCACCCGGGTCCGCTTCAGGCCCCTGCAGGCCGCTGAGATCGAGCGCTACATCGACGCCGAGCAGCCCCTGGACTGCGCCGGCAGCTTCAAATGCGAAGGCCTGGGTATCACCTTGTTCGACGCCATCGAGAACAGCGACCCTACGGCGTTGATCGGCTTGCCGCTGATAAAGACCGCACAGCTGCTGCGGCAGGCGGGCTATCAGCTACCCTAGCCTGCGGCTTCACCGTAGCCAGAGTAAGCACAGAACCACTATCTACCGGTCGATCAATCTTTCCGCCAAAAGCTGTGATCTACCGGCAATGCATATCTCCGCCAACAGCCCCGGGTGCGCTGCGCTTACCCGGGCTACTGCGTTGTTGCGTGTCGCCCTGGATCGTAAGCGACGCTACTGAACCTCGAACGGCTGCTCGGCCCAGGTCTCGACGCTGCCGTCATTGCCATGCAGACGCAGGCCCAGCCAATGCGTGCCGGGCTTCAGGCCTGAGGTATCCAGCTTTGCATCAAAACCGGTATTCGGATGTTGCGGATCGGTGGATATCTTCCAGAACGGACGCACGTCATAGACGCGCCCATAGACAGCGTCCCCTACGCTGCGACCGTCCAGCAGCAGCTCAACCCGCGACAATCCCACGCCATCCTTGAAAGCCCAGCCACTGACTTCCAGCGCGCCGCCCACAGCCTGACCCGCCAGCGGGGTTTCCACCCACGCCATTGCAGGTGTCACACATGGTCCCTGCTGCTTTTCGGCCGGCAAGCGGAACAACAGGAAACGCTGGAACCCGTGATCAAGTGAGATCACTTTCGGCGGCGGCAGCGGCCCCACCAACTCGCAGACCTTGTGGTAACGCTGCAGCAGATCGCGGTAACGCTGGTCGCCCGGTGCCAGTACCAACAGCACCGGCGTCGTGCGGCTACCGTCACTGATCAACTTCCAGAGCGCCAGCTGCGCGGTGCGCCCATGCCGATCATTGAGCTCATGTGGCAGCACTTTGATCGACGGATCGTTGAGACGGAAGCCCAACTCCGCACCGACCTTGAAGCTGCCGGCCAGCACCTGGGTATCTTCCGGCATCTGCGCCAGTTCCTCGCGCACACCCTCGGACAGTTGCTGCCAACCGGCGAAATTGCGCGGGTAGTACTTGCTGCCCGCCAGTTGCTCACGCAAGCCGGGTGATGCGGCAACCAGGTAGTAGCCCATCGCCAACACCAGACCCAGCGTGGTGAGCACCCACAATGCACGCCGCCAAGGGCGCGACCAATGCGTGAGCAATGCAGGCACGCAGACCAGCAAGGCCAGATAACCTGGCAGCGGCCAATGGAAGCTGATCCGCTCCACATCGGTGAAGAACCCCAATGCGAAGATCAGCAAGGTCGAGGTAGCGCCGACCAAGGCAAAGTAGCGCCATTGCAGGTGATGGAAGCCCCCCTGCACATTGCGCAGGCCCCTGCTGGCCACCACCGCCATCGCCACGAACAACAGCGGTGTCACCAGCATTGGCTGGATCACTAGGAACAGCAGCCCTTCCGACTGGAACGCCCACGGATGGCGCTCGATCACCTGGAACTTGAGCCCAGCATCCTGGTTGTCCAGATTCCATGCCATCAGTGGCGTCCACGCCGCCAAGCCCACCGACAGCGCGATCCACACCCGCGGATCACGCAAGGCCTTGCGGCCCTCTGGCAACAGCACCAGTGCAATGAAACCAACAACGATCACACCAATGAAGCGGTAGTGACTGAGTGCGCCCATCAACAGGCCGCAGGCCAGCAGCAACGCGCCACCAGCACCCACCCCACGCAGCAGGCGTGCACCGGCATCCAGGCACAGCAGGGCGGCAATCGCCATCGGCACGTCCGGCACCGCCAGGATTCCCAGCGTCGCCGACAACGGCATCAACAAGGCCAGTGAGCCCGCGCGCCAGCCCATGCGCACGCCGAACCAGCGCGTGCAGATACCGGCGACCATCCACGGCAGCGCCGCGCCCATGATCAGGAACGGCATGCGCACGCCAAGCCGATGGTCACCGAATACCTCGACGCCGAGTCGCGTCAACCACGCGGTCAGCCCGGGCAGGTCCGAATAGGCGGCAGCCAGATGCTGGCCTTCCTGCCAATAGAACGCCTCGTCCACGAACAGCGTCAACTGCGAAGCCAACAGCACCTTGGCTGTGGTGACCAGCACCCACAGCACAAGGAACGTTACGTATGCGCGTTGCTCACCCCTGTTTGGCACGTACACTTCCTTCAGCCCAAGTATCGAGACGACCATGACGATGGCGCCGCCCGGAATGCTAACCGAAGTCACACTACAGTCCCTATCGGCAGCGCAACAGCAGGTCAATTCCCTCTTGCTCGGCAAGGCGCAGGAAGTGCGGATGGCCTTTGTCGCGCTGCTGTCCGGCGGACATCTGCTGATCGAGGACCTGCCCGGCCTCGGCAAGACCACCTTGGCCCATGCGATGGCCTCCAGCCTGGGCCTGCAGTTCCAGCGCGTGCAGTTCACCTCCGACCTGCTGCCTGCCGATGTGCTCGGCATCTCGGTTTACGAGGCGCATAGCCGCAGCTTCCAGTTCCATCCCGGCCCGGTGTTCTGCAACCTGTTGCTGGCTGATGAGATCAACCGCGCGCCGCCACGCACGCAGAGCGCCCTGCTCGAAGCAATGGCCGAACAGCAGGTGACGCTGGATGGCGTGACCCACCGGCTACCGGATCCCTTCTTCGTCATCGCCACGCAGAACCCGGTGGACATGTCCGGCACGTTCCCGCTGCCAGACTCGCAGCTGGACCGCTTTCTGCTGCGCCTGACCCTGGGCTATCCCAATGCCGACGCCGAGCGCGCCCTGCTGGCCGGCGAAGACCGCCGGGACCTGATTGCGCGGGTTACCCCCTGCCTGTCGGAGCAGGACATCCGCATGCTGCGCGAAGCCGTTGGCCAGGTACATGCCAGTGACGCGCTGATTGACTACGTGCAGGCCTTGATCACCCGCAGCCGCCAACACCCGGGTGTGCGCGTCGGCCTGTCGCCACGCGCCGGTATCGCCCTGCTGCGCGCGGCCAAGGCGCATGCGCTGCTGCTTGGCCGCCAGCATGTGATCCCCGAAGACGTGCAGGCATTGTTCATCGCCGTCGCCGGGCATCGTCTGGTTGCCGAAGCCGAAGCATCCTCCGGCCCGACACTGGCGCGCACCCTGCTGCACAGCGTGCAGGTGGATTGAGGTGCTGGCAGCACTGCGGCAGCGCCTGCAATCCCTGCAGTTCCTGGCCCGCCCACGGCAACCGGAACAGCTGCCGACGCAGTTGGACAGACGCCGCATCTACGTGCTGCCGACCGGCTTCGGCCTGTTCCTGGCGGGCTTGCTCGCGGTCATGCTGCTTGGCGCCTTGAACTACAACAACAACCCCGCCTTGCTGTTGGCGCTGGTGCTGGGCGCAACCGCGCTGGCCAGCATCGTGCAGGCGCACCTGCAGTTGTCAGGCCTGCGCCTGCAAGCCGTTTCCGCCGACCCGGTGGCCGCGGGCACTCCCATCCGCCTGCGGCTGGCGCTTGCGCGCGGCGACCGCCGCTGGCGCCGTGCCCTGCAGCTGGATTACCCACAGGCCAAGACCCACCTCAACCTGGAGCAGGACAGCCAGGCCGAAGCCGACCTCTGGCTACCCACCCAGCAACGCGGCTGGCTGGATCTGTCACGCATCCGGATCACCAGCACCCAGCCGCTGGGCCTGGTCCGCGCCTGGGCATGGTTCTGGCCGGACACAGCGCTACTGGTCTATCCCGCGCCGGAAACCAATGCGCCGCCGCTGCCGGATGCAGGCAGCGCCTCCACCCGCACCCGCGTGCATCCACAAGGCGAAGAACTGCAGCAGATGCGCCCCTACCGCAGCGGCGACTCGCGCCGCAGCATCGCCTGGAAGCACTCGGCGCGACGCGACGAACTGCTGGTGCGCGAGTACGAGCGCCCCTACGGCGCCGAGCTGGTATTGGACTGGCAGCAATTGCTGGCCCTGCCCCACGAACGCCGCATCTCGCGTCTGGCGCGCTGGGTGGACGAGGCCGAACGCGAAGGCCGCAGCTATCAACTGCGCCTGCCCGGACAGCCACCATTCGGACCGGCCAGCGGCGACGCCCATCGCCACCTCTGCCTGCGCGCATTGGCGCTGCTGCCAGACGCATGACGACGCCCACGCCCGCGATAAGCGCCAGCAGCCGCCTCTGGATCAATCTGGTCACGGCCCTCTCGCTGCTGCCCTTGCTGCTGCAGCTACCAGGCGTGCTGGCGGCGCTGCTCGGAATCACCGCCTTGCTGGTGGCGCTGTGGTCATGGCGGCGTGCCATGCCCTTGTTGCTGCGCCTGCTGCTGATCGGCGTGATGCTGATCTGCATCTACTGGCAGATGGGCGCCAACCCCGGCCGCGACAACGGCTGCGCCCTGCTTGCGGCGATGCTGGCGATCAAATCCAGCGAGCTGCGCACGCTGCGTGATGCGCGCAGCCTGATTGGCTTCAGCCTGTTTGCACCATTCGCGGCCTTCCTGCTCGATCAGGGGCCAAGCACCCTGCTGATGTCAGCCGCCGCCGTGGTAGCCGCCCTGCTCGCGCTGCAACGCCTGGCCGATGAAGAAGTAGGCATTGCCCATCTGCCACCGCGCGCCCAGCTACGCACGGTTGGCGGGCTGATGTTGCTGGCACTGCCGCTGGCCTTGTCGGCATTCTGGCTGGTGCCGCGCCTGCCAACGCCGCTATGGGGCACACCCGATCGGGTGGTGGGGCGCCCCGGCCTGTCCGACAGCATGCAGCCCGGCGACCTGGGCGACATGATGGCCGATGACAGCCCGGCGCTGCGGGTCGAGTTCTTCGGCCCGGTGCCGGCGCAGGACCAGCGCTATTGGCGCGGGCCGGTACTGACGCGCTTCGATGGCCGGCGCTGGTCGCGGATGCAAAGTCAGCACTCCGAACAGATGCCCAGCGTGACCAACAGCGCGCAGCGCTGGGACTACCAGATCGACTACGAGCCCACCGACCAGCGCGAACTGGTTGCGCTGGACCTGCCCTTGCAGGCACCTGCAGGAAGCCAATTGGATGCCGACTACAGCCTGACCTCAGCGCGACCACTTACCGCGCTGACCCGCTGGCGTATGCAGTCCAGCCCGGCTCAGGCATTCCAGACCGAACTGCCGGCACTCCTACGGGGGCAGGCACTGCAACTGCCCGACGGCTTCAACCCGCGCACGCTGGCGCTATCCAGACAATGGCGCAGCGAGGCCGGCAATGATGATGCCGCGCTGGTACAGCGCAGCCTGGACTGGATCCACCGCGAGTTCGCCTACACCTTGAACACGCCGCTGGCCGGCCGCCACTCCGTCGATGAATTCCTGTTCGACCAGAAGGCCGGTTACTGCGAGCACTTCAGCGCGGCATTCGTGGTGCTGATGCGTGGCGCAGGCGTTCCAGCACGCGTTGTCACCGGTTATGCCGGTGGCGTGCGCAACCGCTTCGGCAACTACTGGGTGGTGCGCCGGCTTGATGCGCATGCCTGGGCCGAAGTCTGGCTGCCGCAGCGCGGCTGGGCGCGGGTTGATCCCACCGCAGCCGTCGCCCCGGAACGCATCTATGACACCTTGGAAGACCGCATTGGCGACAGCAATACCAGTGGACTGAACCTGTCCGGTCGCTGGAGCAGCCTGCTGCAGTACAGCGACTACCTGCGCCGCGGCTGGAACACCGCCGTGCTGTCTTTCGATGCCCAACGTCAGCAGCGCCTGCTCAGCGGTTTCGGTATCAAGCAATTGAGCCCCTCGCAGCTGGTTGCCATGTTTGCCGGCTTTGCGGTTCTTGCCGTGGGCTTGATGGCCTGGTTGCTGGCCCGTGGCGAACGCCAGCGTGACCCGCTGTTGCGCGCCTGGCACCGGCTGGACCGTCGCTACCAACGCCTGGGCCTGGGCCGTGAGCCCTTCGAGACCGCCAGCGACTGGGCCAGCCGCGTCGACCGTGCCCGGCCCGGCAGCGATCTGCTGACGCTCAGCCAGCGTTTCACTCAGGCGCGCTACGCTGGCGTCCGATCGGATGTCGTTTCATTATTGGCGGACCTGCACAGGCACCGCCCGAAACCCGGAGTACGAACATGAAGACCCGCATCCTCCTCGTTGCCGCCGCCAGCTTGGTGCTGGCCGCCTGTGCCACGGCGCCCAAGCCGCTGCAGGGACAATTCACCCCCGTTTCACCGCGTGACGCGGTGGCGCAGAAGCAGACCGGTGCGCCGGTACGCTGGGGTGGCCGCATCATCGAGACCATCCCCGGCCAGGGCGAAACCTGCTTCCAGATGCTGGCCCGCCCGCTCAATGCCAGCGGCCGCCCGAGCACCACGTCCAGCGATGCCAGCGATGGCCGCTTCATGGCCTGCCGCAGCGGCTTCTATGATCCGGCGGTGTTCGAGCCGGGCCGCGACGTGACCTTCATCGGCCGCATCGATGGCTACCAGAGCACCAAGATCGGCGAATACGACTACCCGCTGCCCAAGCTCTCCGCCGACGTGGTCTACCTGTGGCCGGTACAGCGCGAAGTGGAAGTAGTACCCGCCTACCCGTACGGCCCGTGGGGCCCGGGTTGGGGTCCCGGCTGGGGCTGGGGTTACCGCGGCTGGTGGTAACAAACTGAAAACGCCGCCCCAAGGGGCGGCGTTTTCTTTTGCTTGTTTGGCTCTTTTGTGGGAGCGGCGTAAGCCGCGAAGCTACAGATCCATCAAACACAGCAAGACAAAGGCAAAGGCAAAGGCAAAACCAACCCCTCCCCAACCCTCCCCTTGCCTGCGGCAAAGGGAGGGAGCAAAGCTCGTCCCGCTCTTTTTTGTGGGAGCGGCGTAAGCCGCGAAGCTGGATATCCATCCGCCGCGAACTACGTCCCGCAATCAACAGCGGCTTGGCTGAGCCAAAGGGATCGGCCGTTGTTTTGTTGGTGTCAGCTTCGCGGCTTACGCCGCTCCCACAATCAACACAACTGCATCAAATCACGCGCCGAAATGCCCCAAGGGCGCACCCGCCAGCAGATGCAGGTGGATGTGGAACACGGTCTGCCCGGCATCTTCGCGGCAGTTCATCACGATGCGGTAGCCATTCTCGGCAAAGCCTTCCTGGCGTGCATACGCCGCAGCCGCCAAGGCCAGCTTTCCAATCAGATGCGCCTGCGTCGGCTGCAGGTCATCCAGGGTCGGGATGACCTCGTTCTTTGGAATGAAAAGCACATGCACCGGCGCCTGCGGGGCGATGTCCTTGAAGCCCAGCACTTCATCGTCTTCGTAGACGATGGCGGCGGGAATTTCGCGGCGGATGATCTTGCCGAAAATGGTGTCGGTCATGTGGGGGCTCGCTGCAGTAAACGACCTACAGCTTACAACCCCGGCGCGGCTTATTCGCCGACTTCGCTGCGGCTGCCGAAGGCGTGCGACAAGGTGCCGCGATCCACGTATTCCAGCTCGCCGCCCAGAGGCAGGCCCTGCGCCAGGCGGCTGGGACGCACTTTGTTGCGACGAGCCAGCTGCGCCAGGTAATGCGCGGTGGCCTCACCTTCAACAGTGGAGTTGGTGGCGATGATCAACTCGGTGACCTCGCCCTGTGCCAAGCGCGTTTCCAGCTGATCCAGGCCCAGCTCGCGCGGGCCGATGCCATCCAGCGGTGACAAGCGCCCCTGCAGCACGTAATACACACCGCGGTAGCTGGTTGCATGCTCGATCGCCAGCCGATCGGCCGGTGATTCGATCACGCACAGCATCTGCCGCTCGCGGCTGCTGCTGGCGCAGACCGGGCACAGCTCGGTTTCGCTGAAATCGCGGCACTGTTTGCAGTGGCCGATCTTCTCGATGGCCTCGGCCAGCACTTCCGACAGTCGCTGGCCGCCGTCACGGGCACGCTCAAGCACGTGGTAGGCCATGCGCTGGGCCGTCTTCTGGCCAACGCCGGGCAGCACCCGGAAGGCTTCGATCAGTTGTTCCAGCAGCGGCAGGCTCATCGCAACGGTCTCATCACAGCAGCGTATCGCTAAAACAAGCGCGCGAAGCCCGGAGGCTTCGCGGCGCGGGGACGTGCATGCGCCGGGCGAGCCGGCGCGGGCCACATCAGAACGGCAGCTTCATGCCCGGCGGCAGCTTCATGCCGGCGGTGGCCGAGCCCATGCGGCTCTGCGATTCGGCATCGATCTTGTTGGCGGCGTCGTTGAACGCGGCTGCGATCAGGTCTTCAGCCATTTCCGGATCACTCAGCACCGACGGATCGATACGCACCTTGCGGCACTCCTTGGTGCCACTCAGGGTCACGCTGACCATACCGCCGCCGGCGCTGCCGGTCACTTCCAACTTGGCGATTTCTTCCTGGGCCTTCTGCAGGTTTTCCTGCATTTTCTGGGCCTGCTGCATCATTTGGGCGATATTGCCGCGCATGGTTCGTTACTCTTTGAAAGGACGGATGGAATCGGCCACGACCCGTGCACCCTGCTGTATCAGCTGCTGCACCTGGGGGTCGGCCATGAACACGGCTTCGGCCGCGGATTGCTGTTCACCGCGCTGACGATCTGCGCGCTGGTGCAAGGTTTCAGCCTGGGCGTTGCCAGTCTCAATAAGGATCTTGGGCGTGCTACCCAAGGCCTGTGACAGCGCCTGCGCCAAGGCATTCAAGGCGCGCTCAGACTGCAGGTATTCAAAGCCCGGCAACAAGGCCAGCCGCAGCACACCGTGCTGGAAGCTGACGAAGGCGGCATTGGCAGCCAACTCGCGCGACGGACCGCTCAGGCCGCTGTCGTCGATCAGGTCCAGCCATTGTTCTGCGTCGTTCAAGCTGCGCCCGCCCTGCGACGGTGCCGGTGCAACTGGTTCAGCGGCTGCCGCTGGTTCGATGGCGATGCCGGTCGGACGCACCGGCTCGGCCTGCTGAACCGACTGCGGCGCGGCGACGGGCGCCGGCTTCGGCGCCTCAACCGGTGTTGCAACCGCCATTTCAATGGCTTCGGGAGCTTCCGGCATGGCCATTTCGGCCGCCATCGCCTCGTCACGCGCATTCGCTTCCGCC
>QFOV01000094.1 GCA_003248565.1 Stenotrophomonas sp. | reverse complement strand
CACCCGCGACCTGCTGCGCACCACCATCCGTGCCGACCTGGCCGTGGTGGAGCTGCTGCTGGCATGGGGCGCGGCCAACCAAGTGCAATCCAAGGGGACAAATCGATGAGTGCGACGAACGCCCGCCAAGGCATCCTTTCGCTGGCGGTAAAGGACAAGGCAGCGCTGTACGGCGCCTACATGCCGTTCGTGAAGAACGGTGGCGTCTTCGTGCCCACGCCCAAGCGCTACTTCCTCGGCGACGAGGTGTTCCTGCTGCTGACCCTGCCGGACTCCAGCGAGCGCCTGCCGGTCGCCGGCAAGGTGGTCTGGGTCACCCCGCTGGGCGCACAGGGCAACCGCCAGGCCGGCATCGGCGTGCAGCTGGCTGACGGCGTCGACGGCGAGGCCATCCGCAACAAGATCGAGACCCTGCTGGCCGGCACATCCAGCTCGGACAAGCCGACGCAGACGATGTGAAATCGCGTGAAGAAAGATGTTGACGTGTTCGCTCAGCCCCCTATAATGAGCGGCTCGCAACACGGGCGGTTAGCTCAGCGGTAGAGCATTGCCTTCACACGGCAAGGGTCACAGGTTCGATCCCTGTACCGCCCACCATATAAATCAAAGTGTTGCAGAAGAACCGGCGGAAGCCGGTTTTTTCGTAACTGCACCCTAACTGCAACTGCTTGGAGGTATCGGATGACTTCCCCGCTGTTCTGTCCGCTTGAGCCCGCTTGGGGGGATATAGCCACTTGGTTTGCTGGCTTCGCATCCATTGCTGCGGTGATAGTTGCATTGCACTTGGCGCGTCATGCCGATAAGCCGAAGGCAAAAGCATGGCTGGGGGATATGGTTTACAGCCACGAGCCGGAAGTGACAGTTTTCCAATATCAGCTGACGAATCTTGGGACTCATCCCGTACGCGTCAATAGCTGCTCAGTACGCTTGGTGGGAATTGCTAAGTGGGGAATGAAGTACTCGGCCTGCGCCGCAGGAAACTGGATGCACTTTGCGAATTCGCCGGTTCCCTGTGTTATCCAGCGTGGCGAGTCATTCCGATATGGAAATACTGGGCGACCATTTATTTCCTTTTTCGCAAAGTCAAAGCTCCCACCGTGGCTCCTAGTTCACTTTGTTCGGGCGAGTGTGGACACTCCGTGGGGGCCAGTGCGCTGCAAGATATCAAAGGACATGAAGGAGACTTGGCGCACGGAAATTGCTGAGTACAGGGCAGCTCACCACGCTCCAGAGGAATGAGCTCCAACAAAGCCCCGCACCACCAGGTAGCGGGGCTTTTGCTTGGGACTTTACCCCCTCGGAGCCCCTTGTCGTCGTCGCCCCCAGGCACCGCCGGCGGCCTGGTCAGCATGATGCCGCCTTTGGACGAGGGCATGCCAAGAGCAAAGCTTGCATGACGTGAAACTACTTCTTGTTGAAAGTCTCTAATGTGGTCAACGCATCGGTTATCGAACCATCCATGTCCTTCCACTGCTCTCGGATCGTTGAGAGGCATTCTTCGAGGCTGACTTTCTGCTCGGTGCTTCCGAGATATGGAGTGTCCAGCATGTCGATGGTCTGATCGGCGAGGCTGATCAGGGAGACAAAAAGTGCTCCCACTTCCCCAAGTAAACTGAGCTCATGTACGTCACCCTGCCAAGATATGTTTCGAGCAGCTGAAATAACACCTTCGGCCTCAAGGCGCGGAGTGTCATACGTTTCAGCGAGGTGGGCTCGTATAGCCCTTCGCCAACGTCGGAGCTCTCGCGCGCCCACTACCTTCGTGAGCGCCATTTCCTGTGAAATACGGTTGGTTTCTTGCTTCAGCTCTCGATTCAAATCAGCCACATAGCGTCGCTGCTCGGTTATGGCTTGATAGGCCACTGTTGCCGCAAAGGTGAGGACAGTTAGGATTGCCTGAGCCCAAGCCGCACCGGATGCCCACCAGCCTAATGGCTTGCATGGGGCACTAAAAAGCCAAAGACAGTAATTCGGGTCGGTCATTTGGGCAGCCTCTCCTTGGTCGGATCGCAAGCATGAAGCGCAGACGCTCAACCGGCAATAAGCGCGATCATGCGCAGAGGCGCTGCATCTCGGTTCGGTCCTTCGTCAGTGTTGCCAGCATCAGGGTGCCGCCGATGGGCGGGCCACTGGCCATTGCGCTGACGTGAGCAATCTGGTGCCTGGCTATCTCGCAGAGCCATTGCTCGTCGGTACTGCCGGCCTGATCCGGCAGGCCGGCGGGCAGAGCAGGGGAGATGTGGCCGCCCATGGTTTCCACGGTGAAGGCGGCGCCAGCACGGATCAGCCGCACCCCTTGCGGGGCGCCTGCCTTGGCTGACCAGCCCACCAGGCAGATCTCTTGTTGCTGGATGTGCTTTGGCTCCATCCCTGCAGCCAGGTAGTACTCCAAGTACTTGGGCAGCAACTCGTCCGCGACTGCTTTCAATCGGTCGGCGATGCGGTCGTAATCTAATGCGGACATCACGTTGAGCAGTTGGAAGTACAGCCAACGAGTGAAAGTGAGCTCGCCCCTGGAGCAGAGAATCACGTTCTCCAGGGGGAACAGGAGGAGCTTGCTGGCTTCGAAGCTCTCCCGTTCCACCATGTTGTAGGCCGCACTATCAACCAGGACGTGTGCGCGGTCAGGGCGAATCAGGACGTTCATCAAGCTCATCGGCGCTTCCCATGATGAAGATCTGCTGAGGCCCGCTGGCCAGCTCGATGTAGCCGCCGGTAGCTGGTCCGATCATGAAGCCAATTTGGGCGCCTATGGGGTTGCCGCCACTGGCTACAAAGCCTATAGCGCCGCCAACTATCCCGCCTATAGATGTTCCAGACATGCACTATTCCTTGAATGGGAGAGAGACTCTTACGCAGATTGCGTTTCTTGGCGCATTCGCCGAAGCCAGTTTCCGTTGTCCAGCTCCACATCCCAGGTGCCGTCATCGTGGTTGTAGCGAGCCCTGCGCTTACCTGTGCTTGTGGGCATGTCCTTGGTTACCAGTGCGCCGCGGCGCAGCTGCCGCTCGCCTATGGAGTTGCCAAAGGGGTCCGGGGAGCTGTCACGCTTTGCAAGCGCGGCGAGGCTGTAGTTCTGCTGCTGCAGGTAGACCGTGTCGCCACCAGTGATGGGCGTAAGGCCGAAGTGGCGGCGAGCTTCGTTGGGTGCCTCTATGCCAGCGCCGGTCAGGGCTGCGTGCACCTCCGCCAGCTTACCCGGGTCCATGCGCAGCAGTGGCTCCAGGTTGAGCTCGACACCCACGTCATCGCCCAACCCAAGAGCACGGTCAAGGCAGTCCTCCATCGCCTCAATACGCGCCTGCAGCGCATCGGTGTAGTACATCTGGTTGAGGTCATCCACCTTCATACCGGCGGGGATGCTGCCGATGCCAACCTTGAAGGGTGGAATGCCGAACGCGTGGGCGATCTGCTCATCGGTATAGCGAAGCTGTTCCACCATCTGCGAGTCCGCAGCCTTGAAAGCGAATGGCGTGAACTTCATGTCCGCGCCGATCACCGCGACCTTGCCGGTGTTGTTGCCAGATTGCTCTTTATGCCAGTAGTCCTTCACCGCCTGCGCGTCTTTCTCGGACATGCCTGCTGGGGCAGTCAGTAGGCCCCCTGGCTGGGCCGAATTGCGGAAGAAGGCCTCAGCGTTCCTCTGAATCTCGATGTTCTTCGACGCTGCTGGGCATGCTGCGGCCAGGGGGGCAATGCCGATAAGCTGATGATGCAGGGCCATCTCGCGGTCGTGGATGATCTCGCTGGCAGGCACAATCAATTCATCGCCCGGGTATCCATCGGGAAGAAGATTGTTGTTGGTTCCGTACTTGAGCTGATAGAAGACATCGCCGCTCTCGCTGATCATCGGCTGCACACGTGCAGGATCGAGAACCCATAGGCGAGTTACCACGTTACGCTCACGCGCCATCAGCACGTAAGTGTTTCCCGTAGTCAGCTTGGAGAGTACCCAGGCCTCACGGAACTGCGCCGGGGTTTGGTAGGCATTTGGCCGCTTCAGGAGTGCGCTGACGGTCTGGTGGCGGTCGTCTGTCCACAAGCCGTTAGCGTCCCTGCGCTTCACGCTGAAGGGTAGCTTGCCGATGTCGCTCGAGATCCGAGACATGCAGGCATACACGGTCGAATAGTTCGTCACGTCCCGATGAACAATATTGGACATGTTGCGCTGCCATGCGCCGGTAAAAGGCTCGTGGACTCTGTTCCAGCCGCCACCCAAAGCGGTATCGATCGCTGCGGGGAGGCTGGTGCTCGACACCACTCCGCGTGCGAACAGGTTCCGGACTCGCTCAACGATACGCATCCACCACCCCCTCCATGAGCTCCGCGATCTGCTGCGCCGCGCCGCGCTCTGCCTCGAGCCGGGCCTCCAGCACTGTGCGTGCGTCATGTTCGATCGTGCAGCGGCGATCGTCAGACCATGGCTCGGCACCCAAATCCAGAGGTACCCAACATTCGGTGCCGGTGTTGTCGAAGGTGACTGTGATGGCGATTAGGGTGTTGCCCTGGATCAGGCCGGCCGACACCAGGAAGTCGCAGCAGTCTTCCCGATAGGCGCGCGCAACCTGCTCGGCGAGGGCCTTGAGCGCCTCCTGATAGGCTGATCCGATGCGGCCGTTCACGGAGTGGGCTCCGTGCCGACGATCACCATCGGTGCGGTACTGGCAAGGTGGAAATTGCGCTCAGCCAACAGGCCGAGGCTGTTGTGCTGGAAGAGGGAATACAGCTGCGGCTGTGCCTCCGGGTCATCGGCCATGTTGACCGTGGCGTGCTCGGCGCTGCGGACCTCTAAGCCGTGATCGAGGACTGACAGGCGCGAGGCGGGAATGACGTAGGTGTCAGTAATGTGATCCATCGCCACAACTTCAACGCCAGGGATGAAGCTACCACCCCGCACGCCCATGCCGCCGCGGTTCTCCACGCTGGTTGCCAGATCCATCACGTCGGGTGCGGGTGCCGCGACCACGTAGCCGTCCGAAGGCCCCGCCGCGAACAGGCCGGCGCGCAGGTTGCCCAACGGGTCGGCGCTGGGGGCGACGTACACCGGGTCCAGTGCAAGCAGTTGCGCCAGCACCGAGGAATTGACGGCGCGTGTGACGCTCTTGCGCAGCTCTGCTTCGAAGATGGCCGGGCCGCCCACCGCGCGCAGCAGCTCTTGGGTCATCACGACGATCGCAGCAGCCTTCGCCGTCTCCACGTCGCTCGTGCCCAGCGTCAGGTTCTTGATGACCTTGGGGTCGCCTTCTTTGGTCACGTCAGCGCTGTAGCCTGTACCGGTCAACACGTGCTGCACGTTGCGGGGCATCACAGAGGCGTAGCGGGTGATCTGGTCTAGCAGAGAACCCTCAGCGATGCTGCCAATGTAGCTTGCTGCCAGAGCGGTGCCGTCTGGTGTCTGCCATACGGCACCACCGGTGGATTCCGCGACGGCCTTCTGCACCAAGCCGCATGTGCTCGATGCCATGGCGGCGCGGAAGTTCGGGCCATGGAGCATCATTCCTGCCGCAACCTCAAGGAAGGCTTTCACCTTCGACGCCTGGCTCTCGCCAGCCACTGCAACGTCGATTGCGGTACGGGCGCGAGAAAGGGCTGCAAACTGCATGGGGTCCATCTGGCGTTCTCCGGTGGTTGATGGGTTAACCGTACGCAGGTCGCCTAAAATCAATCGCTATCGTGCGATTTTACGAAGCTGCTCAATTTCCGCCGGCAACACGTCCACGTCGGGAACGCTCGGACATTGCGTCCGGAAGTGATCCAGTATCGAAGTGGTTTGCGTGTACCAGGTTCCTGCCAGAACGCCAGCCAGGCGCCGCTTATCGAGACCTGCAGCCATGCGCCATGACTCCACAGTCGCCACCGCCAGTACTGTGGGGACCGATGATGCGAGCGCCAACAATATCTTTTCGCGTTCGCTCGACTGGCGCCACTCGCGCACCTGATCAGGATCAACAAGTGCAGCTTGGCCGCGGCCTCGACGCCCCCTGACGACCACCGGACACCCCTCGCGCATCCAACGGCGAAGTGTTCCGATTCGAATTCCCAATGCCGCAGCAGCGCTCTCCATTGGGATTCCACGCGCGGTTCGGTCTAGGGCCAAAGTGCACCGCCCCAAAAAATGAAATTTCTCAATTGACGGTGCAAAAAAAACGCTGGGCGTCCGGTGTCCGAGGGGGAAGGCTTTCGACTTTTTCCCCTCCCCCCCGCCGGTCCCGCTATCAGGTCAGATCGAGGTGTGCGGGCAGCAACCAGCAGCAGTGCCAGAAAGTGCCAGTGGCAGGTTTGGGCAGTTCCAGCCTCTGCTGTTGGGCGAGTGGTGCAGCTGATGCGATGGAGCTTGAAAGCAGTGAAGCAAGGCAACAGCCCAAGCGTCCGCTGCGCTCCCGCTTGGTAGATATATATAAAGGGGCACCCTGAGGGGGCCAAAAAAGGGCCGAAATCGCTGCTTATGGCACCCTGAGGGGGCCAAAAGTTGTTTTTCATGCTGCTTTTGGCCCCCTGACGGTGCCACCGTGGCCCCCTGAGGGGACTACTGATTCTGTTTTGCTTTGGCACCCTGAGGGGGCCACAGAATGCGTTTTTCTCCAGTCGTTTCGAGGTGGCCCGGGAAGGATCTCCAAGCCCTTGCCGGTGCAGCTATCGATTCCGTACCAGGTGAGCGCGTAGAGGTTGCAGAGCTTTCTGTTGCCGTGCCGGGTCTGCACGATGAAGCCTGCCGTCTCCAGTTGCGCCAGAAGCTCTCCGAGCTTGCTGGTGGTGCACACCCCTGCCTCCTTGACCATGGCCTTCGTTGCGCTCAGGTCGCCGTTGTTGCGGCCGTTGTACTGACTTGCCAAGAACATCAGCATCTTCATTGCCGCGCCGCTCAGGGCGAAGAACGCTGGCGACTGGATCATCGGGTGGGGCAGGCGCACGAACGTGTCGCTGGAACGCCGCCCCTTGTGCTTGGGGCGGTTTCGATCGGGAATGTTCTTGCGGTACTCATCTGCCATCGTCAGCGCTCCAAGGCGTCACGCCCCGCCAACGATCTGCGCCACGGCAGCGCGCCAGGTCTGCCCAGCGCGCGAAGCTCGGGTGAGCACCCATTCCCTTACCTTGGCCTCGGTCGCTCCCCTGCGATGCTGGAGGGCGCAGGAGCCGCACAGCACGTAGGGCAGGGAGCACCAGCCAAACTCCCGCTCTACACGGTGGAATGAGCCGTACACAGGCTGCAGGGGCTTCCCGCAGCAGTCACAGGCGATTGGGTCAGGCCGGGCAGCGCGCGCGCTCATGGCATGCCCCAGCAATTGTCGAGGTTGTCTCGTAAGTTCTCTATTGCGCGCGCGGCATCGCAGTGGAGACTCCACGCTGCGGCATTTAGGCCATCTTGCTGACTGCCAGTAAGCCTAAGCAGGCCCGAGTTCTCGCCCACTTCCTCTTCTTGAGTAGCTGAAAAATTGGTTGCCTGGAGCTGATGAATTGCCCAAAGACCCTGCAGCGCGCGGTCGATGCGTGCCATCCTGTAACTGATGTTTGGCCGGATGCCTAGTTCGTCCCAGTGCTCGTCAGTCCAGTGCTGGTAGGACTTAGGCTTGCCGTAGGAATTGTCTGATGCGGTGGCGGATGGTTGCCCGATTTCCTCGGGCTCGGCGTGGTGTACGATGTGATCCATGGTCAGAGCGTTCCTGGTAGGGATTCGGTCTTGGCTTCTACGGCTCGGGCGGGTGCAACCGCTCGGGCCGTTTCTCTTTGTGGCTCTCGGCACACGGCTTACCCCTCAGGCGGCGGCGCTGCTTGCTTCTTTCTCCCGCGCTTCGATGAACTCGCGCAGCGCGCGGGCCGACACCATTCGGCGTTTCCCAACCTTGAAGGTTTTGAGCTGGCCGGCATTCATGGCGCGATATAGGGCGTTGCGATTGAGCCCGGTTGAGGCGCATGCCTCGTCAGTGGTGTAGCTCAAACGCTCAGATTGGTGGTTCATTGCAGGTCATCCTCGACTATGGGGTGGCGGGTGCCACTACCGTAGGTGCATCCTGCGCTTGCACCTATTTCAGTGTCAAGGTGTTTGACTCTGTTTTAGTGGCATAATTTTGCAATGAGCCAGCCCGAAATGATCAAAACCCAGCTGCGTATCCCTGCTGACCTTCATCAACGCTTGGTGGAATTCACCGGCATTTCCGGTCGGTCGATGAACGCAGAGATCGTCCACCGCTTGGAGCAATCGCTTGATCCCATGAGGGAGCCCCTGGGCGCGATGGGGCTGCGTGCCCGCATAGCCGCAGAACGCGAGCTGGCTCAATCAACAGTCGAAATGCTGACGCGGGCTGTAGTCGAACTGGAGACACGGTTGAGGACAGGTGGAACTGGGGCCTACCCAAGACAGGCCGCAGGGCGCTCGGCCGAGGAGGCTCTCGCCGATTCAACGGAGGCGCGGGACATGTTCCAAAGCGTTGTTGACGCGGCCACGGTCCTACTTTCAGAACTCTCCATCGCTGAGGTTAAAGGCGAAGAGCCAGACGTTGAAGAGATACGTAAACGTGCGCAAGACTGGGGCCTGCTCAAGTAGCGGGATTTCAAATCACACTCATTGGATTGATTACAGGAACTGAACCTGGGCGAGCTTGTCGCGGGCTGCGCCCTGCACCAGGTGGCCGTAGTGCTTCTCAATCATCGCCAGCGACGTGCCGGCCAGCTTCGCCACGGTTAGTAGATCCATGCCCCCCACGATGGCATCAGTGATCCAGCAGTGGCGCAGCGTGTATAGCGTGACGCCTTCTGGTAGCGCAGCGCGCGCTGCAGCGGCCCGCACAGGTTCGCTCCAGGCATCCGCCGTCCAGGCCTTCTTGCCGTCCTGAGTGAACAGGTGGGCTTTCGGGAGCTTTCCCTTAGCCAATCGGTCGAACAAGGCGCTGGCAGCCGGGGAGAGCGGGATTTTGCGGTCGTGGTCCTTGCTGCGGAACCTGACGCTGGCGGTTCGGCCGTCGTAGTCCGAGCGCAGGCATAGAGCTGGATCACCTGGCCGGCAACCCGTCAGGGCCACACATTCGATCAGATCGCGCACAGGGGCGTCAGCAGCCTCCAGCAGCGCGCGGCGCTGCTCCCGTTCCAGGTACAGACCACGGCGCTGGCTGGCGTCCTTCAGGGGCTTCACAGCAGTCCATTCGAATGCCACATCAGGCGATGCTTTACGGCGGGCCACGGCGTGATTGAGGGCGGCCACCAGCACGGTGCGCATCCGGTTGACGCTGGACTTGGCCAAGGGCTTCGCTACAGGTGGTCGACCACGCTTGGCGGGCAGGGGAGGGAGCTCGCCTTTCTCCACGCGATCACGCCAGGCCTCGATGTGATCCTGGTGAAGATCCTTAAGCCGGACCTTGCCCAGCTTGTCCCCATAGAGGCACCGTTCAAACCTGCGGCTGGCGTCATCCGCAGCGGCGGCGCGCCCGTCCTTTGTCAGCCCTTTCACGTAGTCGCGGCAGGCGTCGGCCACAGTGAGCTCGCTTTTCGGTGTGACCACGGCCACCGGTGCGCCGTACTGGTCCGTCTCCGCCAGCACGGCCCGCGCCCTAGTGCGCGCCGCTTCCACGGTCACGCCTGGCCACTTGCCCAGCGCGCGGGTGCTGGTGCGGCTCCACTGGACGTTCCAGCTCTTCACGCCGGACGGCTGCACCCGCAAGTGGAGCTGCGGGACAGTGGTGTCCCATATGCGGTAGGGGACCTCCTCTGGCTTGGCCGATTCGACCATCGAGGGGGTTAGACGCTTCGACTGCTTCATTGGCTCGTAACTGCACGGTAACAGCAAACTGGAGTGTGCGACCAAATCCAGTGAGACGCAATGGCGCGGAAAATCAATGGGTTAAAAGTGAAACCCTTGTGCCGCAAGGGCATTTCTTATCCTTCACACGGCAAGGGTCACAGGTTCGATCCCTGTACCGCCCACCATCAAAATTTGAGTGCTGCAGAAAAACCGGCGAAAGCCGGTTTTTTCGTAAGTGCGGGGTAAGTGCGCGGCGATGAACTCACCGCGCGACTACACCCTAGTCGGCCAGTCGTATCGGCTCTGGCCAGGGCCGTGCGCTTCGAAGAGGCTGGGGAGTAGGGCTTTACCTGCGGCACAGGCAAAGGCGGAACTCCGCCGTTGCTTTGTCTCGCCATGGGACAAAGCACGCCAGCAGGGCGGCAGGTTCTCATCCTTTTGGGGGAAAACCTCTGCAGCGGCAGATTGCTGGAAATCCAGCAATTAAAGCCCGCAGCACCAGCACCCGCCCGGCCATCTGCCGGGCCAGTCTCGGGCCGTTTCAGGCCCAAATCCATTGATACTTCTACGTTTCACCGCTGGCCATCGAATCCAGTTGTCCTACATATGCTGGACAACTGTGGTGTCCAGCACCACGGTTCGAGCGCCATTTCTTGCGGTAGAGGGTGCGCCTTTGCCCTGCCGCTGGGTCAGGCTTTGCGCTGGCTTGTTAGCCGGACCCAACCACCTTAAGATCCAGCTGTATCAAGGGGATAGCCCGCCATACGGTGCGCTGTGGGTAAGTCGTGTAACCGGACCCCGGGATCCGGCTATTAGGTAGTTAGCCGTATGGAAGAGCTCGCTTCGATCATCGACAAGCCGATCACCTCAACAGAGGTGCAACGCGCACTGTCTCGCTTCAACCTGATTAACCATGAGTTCGAGCCTCTCGAAGAAGGCATGCCTGTTGAGCGGTTCCTGACGGATAAAGCGGGCGGCCTACAAATTGAGATCCGGCCGGATGGCAGTATTGGCACAATTTTTCTCCACTCATTCGGTAAGGACGGCTTTGGCCAATTCCAATACCCATTGGTGAGTGGGCTGACCTTCTACTCAACGTATTCCGATGTATTGCATTACATGGGCAGCCCTTCTGAGAGTGCCGTGCTAGATCCACCAATATTTGGCGTCTCCTCTTGGGCAAAGTACGCCACGCCATCGCACACAACACACTTCAGCTTTGGGGTCAGTGGCATAGTGCTCGTTACCATCATGCCAATCGATTGGCGTCCCGGGGGTTATGGTAGCGGCTAATAACTCATTCAAGCCGAGGCCGCTTCGCGGCGCGGCTTAATTCAGGCGTTATGCCTCATAGGTGTCTTGTCACTTACGGAGCTTCCTCAAAGAGAGATCAAATGCGAAGTTGGGTTTTATTGGTACTAATTTTTCTGACAGGACCCGCTGTGGCCGCAAAGCGCTATACCGCGCCGTCGGACGCTGACACAAGAGTTCAAGTTTCAGTCCCTTGGCTGCAGGAAAGGAGCGGGCTGGACAGTTGGTCCAACCTTACCCTATGGGACTTCACAGACAATCCTGCAGGAGAGCTGCTCGGAATAGTGAAGTTCCGGCACAAAAGCAAGGATCAGACTGTTCTGCTTCGCTCTGGCCGCAGAATCCAGCTTGTTATGTTCACCCTGGAGCCAAGCTTTGGTCAAACTAAAGAATGCGGTGTGGCACTAACCTTCCAGCCTGAGGAGGCTGGCCAATACATGCTTACATTTGAGTACCCGGTGCAAATCGCGCAGGACGCAGATGGATGCCGCTCGATATTGACAGATCTCGCTGCAACAGATCCATCCAAGGCTGTTGTTGCCCAATTCACCACGCCTGCGACAACGCGGATCTATAAGTACAGAGTCAATTTCAGTCATTAATGATTGACAATCCCCGGCCTGAAAATTCATTCAAGCCGAACCCGCGTCGCGGGTCGGTTTAATTCAGGTGTTAGGCCCCAATGGAGAAAGACCTTGAGCGTGTTTAGTAGGATTATTGTCGCACTCGCTCTCATGTCGATAATGCCATGGGCGGAAGCTGCGACAAAAATCCAAGGGGAACAGATTTTCGGCGAAGTATGCGAAGGGCCGTTGCCGTCGCACCCTAATGTTGCGTGGCGTTGCACGGAGCGCGGGCATGGGAACCCTGAAGATGTAGTGGGGGAACAGGGGTCAGAGTCAGGTTTTTGCTAGCTGAGACTTCTGTATTGAGGTCTGATGGAGACTTGTTTCATTCTGGGATGTGCATTTGTGAATACTCCCGGCCAACTGATGGCCATTTCAATCAAGAAGGTTCTGCTGCCAGAGATACGCCGGCTTGGGTTTGGCGGTAGTGGGGTAGCAAACTTCGTCCGTTCCAGTGAAGTCCACCGTGACTTCCTGTCGATTCAATACTGGACGTATGGCGGCAGTTTTATCCTGGAGTTCAGCCGCGTTCCGGCGACTTGGGTTGACCCTGACTCGGGAGAAGTGCCGAAAAGGGTGTTTGAGACAGATCCGCTGCTTAGAAAGCGCTTGATCGACACTGAGCAGCACAAGGACTTTCGCGGTTTTTCGTTCAAGGCGTTCGGTAGCGAGCAAGACCAATACGACCAGTTGGCGGCGTCGGTTGTGGTGTTGTTGCCGCAGGTTGAGGCTTGGCTCGAGAGCGGGATTGAAGGGCCGAATATTCACTGAGATACGGCCGTGCCATTCTGTTTCGTTGGCGGGCTGTGCTGCTTGAAATCTATTGGCTGCTTCAGGCCGTTGTGTAGCCCGGGTAAGCGCAGCGCACCCGGGAGGTTGGGTCTCTTGGTGATTCAGGTTGCTCGCGGACGGCCCCGGGTGCGCTTTGCTTACCCGGGCTACGTTGATGCCGGGGTGCGGCGGTTATCTGACTGTCTGCTTGGCTGGCCCGTCTAAATGAACGGCGCTGCGCTTCAACCGGCTTTTCAACCGTTTCACTCCGCTTTCCGCGCCCGGCAGGCTATCTTTGCCGCGGGTCGCTGGCGACCCATTCATTTCGCGGTGGTTCCGGCTGGGCGCGGCGCGCTTCCGGGGCTGTTGGGTCTTTCAGGAGAGTGAAGTGGCAAATGTAGGGAAGCGGCGTCTGGGCAGTGTGGTGCGTGGCGTCGGTCGGGTCCTGTTGGCGTTCCTGTGTCTGTGCATCGGTATCTGGGGCGGGTTCGCGCTGTGGTACCAGTTCCCCGGCAACGTGGCGGCCAAGGTCGTGGCGGTCCTGGTGTGGTGCGTGCCCAGCATCTGGGCGATCCGCGCGGGCTTTGGGCCGCTGCGGCGCTGGCATTCGCTGGCGGTGTTCGGTGCCTTGTTCGCGGTGATGCTGATCTGGTGGGCGACCATCGACCCGCAGCAGGACCGGGCCTGGGCTGATGACGTGGCGCAGCCGCTGCATGCGCGCATCGAGGGCGACCGCCTGATCATCGACAACGTGCGCAACTTCCATTGGCGCACCGAGACCGACTACGACGTGCGCTGGGAAGCGCGTGAGTACGATCTGTCGCAGGTGCAGTCGGTGGACATGATCCTGTCCTATTGGATGGGCCCGGCGATTGCGCACACGCTGGTATCGTTCGGTTTTGCCGATGGCCGCCAGCTGGTGTTCTCGCTGGAGATCCGCAAGGAGCAGGGCGAGTCGTTCTCGGCGCTGGGCGGCTTCTTCCGCAAGTTCGAGGCGGTACTGGTGGCCTCGGATGAGCGCGACATCGTGCTGACGCGCAGCAACGCGCGCGGGGAGGATGTCTATCTGTACCGCCTGCATGGGCTGAGCCCGGACAAGATGCGCGATCTGCTGCGCTTCTACGTCGACCGCGCGCAGCAACTGGAACAGACGCCGCGCTTCTACAACACGCTGACCAGTAACTGCACCACGGTGGTGTTCGAGCTGATGCGCCGCATCCAGCCGAATCTGCCGCTGGATTACCGGCTGCTCGCCTCCGGCTATCTGGCCGAGTACGCCGCCGACGTCGGTGGGCTGACCCCGGGCGTGCCGCTGGCGACTCTGCAACAATCGGGGCGTATAACGCTGCGTGCACGCGAAGCGGGCGATGTGGCTGATTTCTCTTCCCGGATACGCGCAGGCGTACCCGGCATTCCCGCACCAGGAACCAACCCATGACCCACACCCCGCAGACATGGATACGCCGGCTGTTGCCGGTGGTCGCGGTACTGGCGCTGCTGCTGTCCAGCGGCTGCGCCATGGTGAAGATGAAAGCGGTGAGCAACACCGATTACGTGATGCTCAAGCGTGGCGACATTCTCAGCACCGGCAAGCTCAGTGCCTTGTCGCAGGAGTCGCTGTCGGTCATCGGCTTGACTGAAAGTGATTGCAGCAAGGACCTGCCCACCTGCCGGCAGACGGTCACCACCAATGATGGTCTGCAGTCCGAGCAGCGCCTATCCACCTTGGCGGAGCTGTGGATGCAGGAGGCCTTGGCGCTCACCCCCAAGGCCAAGGGCAATGAGCCCATTGAGTTGCCGCCGGCGGCCTTGAATGCCTGGCTGGAAACCGCCCGCTATTCCTATCTGTACCTGTTCTTCAGCGGTCGCAGCCCGGCGCAGCGCGCCTTGGAGGACCGGCTTACCCAGGTGCGGGATTACTACAACTACGCCACCGAGCAGGCGGCCTCGGTGGTGTTCCAGCGTACCCGTGCGCGGGCCTTGGAAGGCGAGGACATCAACCTGCCGGTGCGGGTGGACGAGTGGACCATCAGTGCGAAGTTCGACCAGCTCAAGCTCGAAGGCGTGCCCCGGCAGCTGGTGGCCGCATCCTCGGTGAGCTTCGCCGGACTGCGCAGCTCCTACCGTCGTGATGGCTTTGGTGCCGAGCTGGTGGCGATGATGGAAGCGCCCACGCTGGCGCAGGCGATTGAAGTTGAAGAGCGTAAGCAGGATCTGCCCGTCTACAGCGAGATGCCTGCGGTCAACGTGACCGCTGTGCTGAACTTCAGCGGCAATACGCTGGAAGAAATACTGGCAACCCGGCAGGTGCAGTTGGAGGCCTATTCGCCGGACCTCAGCAGCATCCAGATGCGCGGCCAGGAAGTGCCGCTGGCAGCCAATTTCACCGCCGCCTATGGGCTGTGGCTGGCCCAGTCCGGCTTCGCCACCGAGTCACTGCGCACCTTGTTCGGCCGCGGCGAAGGCATCCGCGAGCCGCACATCTACCTGATGCAGCCCTACGATCCGAACAAGCGCATCATCTTCATGCTGCACGGCCTGGCCAGTAGCCCGGAGGCCTGGGTGAACCTTGCCAACGAGATCACGGGCGACGAGGAAATGCGCGAGCATTACCAGGTGTGGTCGGTGTATTACCCGACCAATGCGCCGATTGCCTTGAACCGTTACACCATCAGCAAGGCCTTCAACAGCACGCTGCATCACTTCGATCCCAAGGGCACGGCACCTGCATCGCACGACATGGTCTTCATCGGCCACAGCATGGGCGGCGTGATCGCACGCTTGATGCTCAGTGACTCGGGCGATGTGCTGTGGGAGAACACCCGCCAGCGCTACAACCTGCAGGGCGAGCGGCTGGCGCGGGTGGAAGCCAAGCTCGGGCCGGTGCTGCACTTCACTCCGCAGCCGAACGTGGAGCGGGCGATCTTCCTGGCTTCACCGCACAAGGGCACGGATGCGGCTGGCAACCGGCTCGGCCGTTTGATCGGCAGGCTGGTGCGCTTGCCGCTGACCATTCTTGGTGCCTTCGGCGACGCCTTCATGGCGCTGCAGGATCCGGGCGAAGCCGATGGCAAGAAGCCCAAGGAACCGGTGATCACGAACAGCATCGAGAACCTGAAGGCCAGCGATCCCTTCATCGAGGCGTCCTCGGCGCTGCCGATCCAACCGGGCCTGAAGTACCACTCCATCATCGCCAAGCGCAAAGCCGAGGTGCCGACCCCGCAGTCCGACGACGGGCTGGTGCCGTACTGGAGCGCGCATCTGGATGGCGCGTTGTCGGAGAAGGTGATCGTGTCCGGCCACAGCGTGCAGGAAACACCGGAAGCGGTGCTGGAAGTGCGCCGCATCCTGCGTCAGGATCTGCTGGAAGTGGAAGGCGTGGACGCCGCGCACTGAAACAATTCCGGGCTGCAGGATGCAGCCCGCGCGTGTTTCCGCTTGCCTTGTCCAATGCTGCCCGGCCTGCACCGAGCGGCCGAGGCGGCTTAGCCGTGTCGCTCAACAGGCGTTGCTCAAGCAATCCGGCGCCCAACCACGGTTGCCAACCCGGCCAACAGCAGCGTCACCGCGAAGCAGAGCAGGTAGCCGCTGGTTTCATTGCCGCCAACGGTTGCGGCGAACAGCGAGCCGGAGATCGCCAGCGTCGAGGCGACCGCGATGCCTTCGCTCAGCTGCAGCGCCGAGCTGTTCGCACCTTGCTCGTGTGGCGCTGACAGCGACAAGGTAAGCACCGACAGGCTGGGGTAGATCAGGCCCATGCCCAGCCCGGTAAGCGCCCAGCCGGCAAGCGCCAGCATCAAGGGCACGCCCGGATACAGCGTGAGCACGGTGATCAGCAGGCCGGCCAGCATCAACCAGGTGCCGGCCTGCAGCATGTGCGTGCGGCGCCAACCGAAGTGCTGGTGGCCTTGCATCCACGAGCCGGAGAACCAGCCCAGCGCACCCAGGCTGAGCGCGGCACCGGCCCACAGCGGCGACAGGTCGCGCTCGCGCTGCAGCAGCAGAGGCAGGAAGGCTTCGGCGCCAAAGAAGGCCGAGGCGGCAATGCCACGCAAGGCAATCACGCTGGGCAGGCCACGGCGCAGCAACAAGCTGCCGCTGGGCAGCAGGTGGCGCGCGCAGAAGATCAGTGCGATCACTGCCACCGTCATCACCGCCAGCGCCTGCATGCCTTGCAGCTGTCCGCCGACATACAGCAACAAGGCGGCCAGTGCCGTGCCTATCGCCCAGCGCACCACCGGCCGCTGCTCGACATCACGGCGGATGCTGGTGTGGGTACTGCGCAAGGCCGGCAACAGCAGCCAGGCCGCCGGCAAGGCCAACACCGGCACGATGAGGAAGACCCAGCGCCAGCTCAGGTGCTGCACGATCAGCCCGCTCAGGCCGGGACCGATCAGCGAGGGTACGACCCAGCCGGCGGAGAAGGCTGCGAACACTTTCGGCCGCAGCGCTTCCGGATAGGTGCGCGCCACCAGCACATACAGCGACACCGAGATCGCACCGATGCCGACGCCCTGCAGCAGGCGGCCGACGATCAGTACATCCATGCGCGGCGCCAATCCGGCCAGCAGCAGGCCAATCAGGAAGCTGCCCAGGCCGAGCCATAAGGGTCGCGCCGGACCCTGCTGGTCGCACATGCGGCCAGCAAGGATCATGCCGATCACGCTGGTGGCCAGAGCACCACCGAAGGCCAACGCGTACAGGCGCAGCCCGTCCAAGGCCTGCGCCACGCTGGGCATGGCGGCCGCCACGGCCAGCGCTTCGAAGGCGATCAGCGAGATCAGCGCGACCATGCCGAAGGTGGTGGCACGGTATTGCGGGGCGAGGATGGAGGTGCTTGCCGGTGGGGCCGAGGCGATGCTTTGGGAACTCATGATGCGACGCTGCTGCTTGAGTTGCGGCTGGGGGGCGTGCAGCATCACACCTCAACCATGGTTGAGGTCAAGTGATGTCCACGCGGGAACTGAGTGTAGGTGAAGTGGCCCGGCGCAGCGGTGTTGCGGTGTCGGCCTTGCACTTCTATGAGCGCAA
>QFOV01000093.1 GCA_003248565.1 Stenotrophomonas sp. | reverse complement strand
CTTCGGGTCGGCCGCGGCGGCGTCGCACAGCCAGTCGCCGAAGATGTCGGTATAGGTCGGCTTCTTGGGCGCGCCCTTTTCCGGCAGGCCCTTGCTGGGGTCGAACGGACCGACGGCGTGGTAGCCGATCTGGTCGTCCTCGGCCGGCTCGTAGCCTTTGCCCTTGGTGGTCATGATGTGCAGCAGGTGCGGACCCTTGGCATCCTTCAGGTGCTTGAGGGTCGACACTAGCAGCGGCAGGTCATGGCCGTCGATCGGGCCGGTGTAATGGAAGCCCATCTGCTCGAAGGCGGTGGACGGCACGAACATGCCTTTCCACTGTTCTTCCCAGCGCTTCACGAAACGCGCAGGCGGGCTGTGGCGCTTGTCGCCGAGGATCTTCTTGCCGCTCTCGCGCAGGGCGTTGAGCGTGCGGCTGGCGGTTGCCCGGCCCAGCATCTTGGTCAGTCCACCGACGGCTTCGGAGATGGACATGTTGTTGTCGTTGAGGATGACCAGCACGTTCGGCTCGTCGTCCATGCCGCCTGCGTGGGCCAGCGCTTCAAACGCCATGCCGGCGGTCATCGCACCGTCGCCGATCACCGCGATCACCTTGCGATCATCGCCCTGGCGCTGGCGCGCGATGGCCATGCCCAGTGCGGCCGAGATCGAGGTCGAGGAGTGGCCGACGCCGAAGGTGTCGAACTCGCTTTCCTCGCGCTTGGGGAACGGCGCAACGCCGTCCTTCTGCTTGACGGTGTGGATGCTGTCGCGACGACCGGTGAGGATCTTGTGCGGGTAGGTCTGGTGGCCCACATCCCACACTAGCTGATCGACCGGCGTGTCATACAAATAGTGCAGGGCGACGGTCAGCTCGATCACGCCCAGGCCAGCCGCGAAGTGACCACCGCTCTTGCCCACCGATTCGATCAGGTAGGCGCGCAACTCGCCGGCAATGGCCCCCAGTTCGCTCTCGTCGAACAGACGCAGGTCATCGGGAGTCTTGATGCGCGACAGGCGCGGATAGCTGGCAGAGTCGATCATGGTCTTCGCGTTTCACTCGAAACGGTATTTTCCCCGTCCGGAGAGGGTGGGGCAAGCAAAGCACATCATCAATGAGTGCCGGATGAGGTGGTTTGGCACCAAGCTGAAGGCCGTGTTCAGCCTGGATGGCTGTTTCGCATGAATACGCGGGCCCGCGATGCCGGGCTCAGAGCCCGCGTTGCAGTGCTTTGCGCGGCAACTGCGACTTCAGGAAGGCCATCTGGTCGGCGAGGATGTTGCGGTTGGACAGGATCAGGTGCTCGATCCAGCTGGGCCGGTACGGCACCGCCAGCAGCGGCATATTGGCCTGCGCCGGGGTGCGGTTGCTCTTGCGCGAGTTGCAGTGGAAGCAGGCGCTGACCACGTTTTCCCAGGTGTCCTTGCCGCCCTTGGAGACGGGCAGGACGTGGTCGCGGGTCAGCTGCGGGCGGCTGAAGTGCTGGCCGCAATACAGGCAGAGCTGGGCATCGCGCGCGAACAGCGCGGGATTGGTGAGGTTGGGCGTGGGGTCGATCGCGCGCGAGCGGGCGTGGCCGCGCGAGGCGATGATCGGGTGCAGGTCCATGCCGCTGCGCAGGCCGGTCAGCCGCGATATTGCGCCGTGTACGTGCAGGCAGGGATCGCCCATGGTCCAGGCGACGGCGCCGCGTGCGTACAGGCAGGCGGCGTCCTGCCAGTTGATCCAGTCCAGCACGCGGCCATGCGCATCCAGCGACAGCAGTCGCACGGAGCCGAGGCGGTGCAGGGAGGGCGGAAGTGAAAACCCGTCTGTCGGAGCGGAAGTCCCGGCTCCGGTATCGATCAGACTACGCGGTGTAGTGTCTGTCTCCATCGGGTTAACAGCTTATACACGATGCGTGACAGTTTGTGTAAAGGCGGGTGAAGCTCAGGTTTTGTGGGAGCGGCGTTAGCCGCGAAGCTGATGGTGTTTCGGGCGCCTGAGAGCTTACCCCTCCCCAGCCCTCCCCTCCGCCTTCGGCGCAAGGGAGGGGGCTCTACGCAAGAGCTGCCCTCACCCCAACCCCTCTCCCGCAGGCGGGAGAGGGGCTTGCAGATCGCAGGCAACTTAATCACTCCCTTCTCCCGCTTGCGGGAGAAGGTGCCCCGAAGGGGCGGATGAGGGGAGCTTTTCCCCTGCTTTCGCTTCCGGATCAGTCCCCGAAGCGGACCGAATCCATCGCCATCAGCGAGTCGGCGCCAGCGGCGATGCCGGCGGCGTGGCTCAGGGTGCGCGGCAGGATGCGGGCGTAGTAGAAGCGCGCGGTCTCCAGCTTGGCCTGCTTGAAGGCTTCCGGATGGCTGGATGCCTGTGCCGCGACCACCGAGCGGGCCCACCAGTAGGCCACGGCGACGTAGCCGCTGTAGAACAGGTAATCCCAGCTGGCCGCGCCCAGTTCTTCCGGGTTGGCGGCGGCGCGCTGCAGCACGTCGATGGTCAGCTTGCCCCATTCCTTGGCCTTGCCACCCAACACCGGCAGGAACTCGGCGACGGCCGGGTTGCTGGCATTGGCGGCGATGAACTGCTCGATCTCGGCCAGGAACAACTTCAGGCCGGCGCCCTGCGAGGCGGCGGTCTTGCGGCCGATCAGGTCCAGCGCCTGGATGCCGGTGGTGCCTTCATACAAGGTGGTGATGCGGGCATCGCGGGCGTACTGCTCCATGCCGTGCTCGGCGATGTAGCCGTGGCCGCCGAATACCTGCTGGCCGTTGTACGTAGCCTCGATGCTCCACTCGGTCAGGCAGGCCTTGACGATGGGGGTGAGGAAGCTGACCAGCGTATCGGCGTCGGCGCGCGCCTGCGCATCGCTGCTGCTGTGTGCGGCATCGAGCTGGGTGTAGGCGTGTGCGGCGAGCAGGCGCCCACCTTCGGTCAGTGCCTTGGTGGTCAGCAGCATGCGGCGCACATCGGGCTGGGCGATGATCGGATCGGCCGGCTTGTCCGGCTGCACGGCACCCTTGGGTGCGCGCGACTGCAGGCGCTCGCGGGCATAGGCCAGTGCGCCCTGGTAGGCACGCTCGGACTGCGCCAGGCCCTGCACGCCAACGCCGAGGCGGGCGGAGTTCATCATCACGAACATCGCCTGCAGGCCCTTGTGCGGCTGGCCGACGAGGTAGCCCTGGGCGCCGTCGAAATTCATCACGCAGGTGGACGAGCCGTGGATGCCCATTTTGTGTTCCAGCGCGCCGCAATGCAGTTCATTGTGCTCGCCCTGCTTGCCGTCGCGGTCGACCTTGTACTTCGGGGTGACGAACAGCGAGATGCCCTTCGGGCCAGCCGGTGCGTCGGGCAGCTTGGCCAGCACCAGGTGCACGATGTTGTCGGCGAGGTCGTGCTCGCCGGCGGTGATGAAGATCTTGGTGCCGGTGATTGAATAGCTGCCGTCGGCGTTCGGCTCGGCGCGGGTCTTGAGCAGGCCCAGGTCGGTGCCGGCATGCGGCTCGGTCAGGCACATGGTGCCGGTCCAGTTGCCGGCCACCAGCGGCTTGAGGAAGGCTTCCTTCTGCCAGTCTTCGCCGTAGTGCTTGAGCGCTTCAACAGCGCCGTGCGACAGCATCGGGAACAGGCTCCAGGCCAGGTTGGCCGAGGACACCATTTCGCTCAAGGCCATGCCCATGGTTTCCGGCATGCCCTGGCCGCCGAAATCCGGCGACGCGGTCAGGCCGGTCCAGCCGCCTTCGACGAACTGTGCGTAGGCTTCCTTGAAGCCTGGAGCGGTGGTGACTTCGTTGGTGGCCTTGTCGAGCTTGCAGCCGGTCTGGTCGCCGATCGCATTGAGCGGGGCCAGCACGCTGGTGCTGAAGCGGCCGGCTTCTTCCAGCACCGCGTCGATGACGTCCGCGGTAGCGTCTTCGAATCCCATCGAGGCAAACAGGGACTCGGCCTTCAATACGTCGTGCAGGGCGAAACGGAGATCGGTAACAGGGGCTTTGTAGTTGCTCATCAGGCGGCTCTCGAACAATGCGGGAACGGATGGGGGATCAGCGCAGTACGCCGGGCAGGCCGGGGGCCTGGTTGAGGCTGTTGCGCGATTTGATGTCGAAACTGCGTTGCTTCTTTTCTTCCGGGGTGGCGCTGACGCTGCCTTCCAGTTCATAGAACAGCGAGCGGCCACCGACCAGTGCATCGGCCACGACGATGCGTGCCGAGGACGCGGGCTGCAGGCGGACCTTGATGACGTCGGCCGATTCCGGGCCGATCGAAAGCGCCGGGCTGGCGCTGAGCGTGCCGGCGGCTTCATCGCCAACCTTCACTGCCAGCGACACGTTGTCGAAACGCATCGGCATCGAGCTGTAGTTGCGCAGGCGCAGTTCCACTTCCCAGTTGCCGTCATTGCCGACACTCAATTGCTGGATGCTGGCTGCCGGTTCGGAGACGCGCTTCACCGGACCATTGCCGCAGGCGGTGAGTACAAGTGCGAGTACGGCCATCAAGGCGTACTGGGGGCGAAAACGCATGGGGCGTGGTCCTCGGGTCCTGAGCTTATCTCCCAAGAATACTACGGCGTATGGCGGCCTGCTGGGTACAGGTCTGCAAGATCAGCCAATATGACGATGGGATGGCGGAACCGCCGCGGTCATGCATCGAATAGTGCAGGGGGCAGAGGTTGCCGTCATTCGCGTCATTTTCTGGGGATTCATCAATGCGTTCATTCAAGTTGTTGCCGCTTGCAAGCGCTATCCGCGGCGGTCTGGCAGTTGTGGCGCTGTGCGCCTCCGTTCCGGCGCTGGCAGCGCCACCGCAGTTCGATCTTCAAGCAGGCAGCATCGAGGAGGTATTGCCCGAATTTGCCCGCCAGGCCGGCGTGCAGATCATCGCACCGGCGCATTCAGGCGGCGCCCAGCGCATCGAAGTGGCCGAATTGAAAGGGCAGATGGAGCCGCGCCAGGCGCTGGCCCGTCTGCTCACCGGCACCGGCCTGAGCGTGGCCTCGGACGACGGCCGCACCATCACCCTGCGCGCGGCCACGCCGATGTTGGCCTCGCTCGGTGGATTGGGCGGTCTGGCCGCAGGGCAGGCGGCAGCGCCGGCTGCGCCACAGGAAGCCGCTGAACCCGCGCCAGCGCCAGCCAGTCCCAGCGTCAGCACGCTGGACCAGATCACCGTGGTCGGCAGCCAGATCAAGGGCGCGAAGACCGCCGCGATCCTGCCGGTGGCGACCTTGCAGGCCGAGCAGATCGAGGCAACCGGCGCTGTGTCCGGCGACGAGCTGTACCGCTCCATCCCGCAGATGGGCGATGTCTCGTTCAGTGGCACCAACGGCGGCAACAGCTCCAACTACGCCCGCGGCGACATCGCCTCGGTCAACCTACGCGGCCTCGGTGTCGGCAATACCTTGCTGCTGATCAACGGCCGCCGCACTGTGGTCCATCCCACCAGCCAGGCCGATGGCAACCTGGTGCCGGTGCTGACCTACAACGCCAATGCGGTGCCGGTGTCCAACCTGCGCCGTGTTGAAGTGCTGTTGGACGGCGCGGCCGCCATCTACGGCACCGATGCGGTGGCCGGCGTGGTCAACAACGTCCTGCGCGATGACATGGACGGCGGCACCATCAGCGTGCAGAAGGGCTTCGGTGAAGGCACTGACCTGCGCGATATCGGCGTCAACGGCATGTGGGGCAAGAACTCCGAAGACCTGCGCTCCAACATCACCATCGCCTTCAATTACTACAACACCACCGGCTTGAACTCGCTGGACCAGGACTGGACCAAAAACGGTAACCGTGCGGCCGACTTCCTCGGCACGCCGTTTGAAGGCCTGGCCGGCACCGACAATCGCAATACCAACAGTCCGTGGGGCAACTTCACCGTGGTTGGCCCGCGCGTGTCGCAGAACGGAACCTGGCTGACCACCACCGCCGGTGCCTTCCACGTGCAGCCGACCAGCAACAGCGGCTGTGCGGCGACCATTGCCGATGGCCTGTGCGTGCAGTCCGGCAGCAAGGCCACCTCGGGTGCCGACGCCAATCTGCGCGACAACCAGCAGGGCCAATATCCGCTGTCGATCAGCCCGGACGTGCGTCGTTTGAACCTGTTCGTCACCGGCAAGCATGATTTCGACAACGGCCTGTCCTTCTTCAGCGAGGCAGGCGTCTACAACTCGCGCGCCTACAGCCTGCAGAACGGCGTCAACACCATCACCGCCTTGCCGATGACGGTTGCAGCCAGCAACTACTGGAACCCCTTCGGCGCGATGTACCTGCCCGACGGTTCGCTCAACCCGAACCGCCTGCAGGGCTTGAACATCGGCGCCAACGGCGTGCCGGTGACCATCACCAGCTACCGCTTCGAGCGGCCGACCCGCATCGAGGTCAACAACACCCAGGTGCGTGCCTTGGCCGGCCTGCGCGGCTTCCACTACGGCTTTGACTGGGAAAGCGCCGCGCTGTACTCGGCGGCCAAGGTCAAGGACACCCAGGATGCAGTGAGCATGTCGCTGTTCCAGCAGGCCCTTGCCAATCCCACCGCCTCGGCCTACAACCCGTTCTGTGGCGGCTGCAATGACTGGGACAAGCTGGACCAGTTCTTCTACAAGGCGCAGCGCCAGAGCAAGACCGAGCTGTTCCTGTGGGACTTCAAGGCCTCGCGCGCGGACCTGTTCAAGACCTGGGCCGGCGATGTCGGCATGGCCGCGGGCCTGGAAGTACGCCACGAAACCCAGCGCGATGATCGCGACGCACGCGTCGATGGTTCGGTGACCTTCACCGATGCGATCACCGGCGTTGCCTATCCCAGCGACATGTACGGCGTCAGCCCGACCCCGGACACCTATGGCTCGCGCACCGTCGCCGGTCTGTTCGCCGAGTTCTCGGTGCCGCTGGTATCGCCGGAAATGAACATTCCGCTGGTGCGCTCGCTGGACCTGCAGGTGGCCGGCCGCGCCGAGCGCTACAACGACTTCGGCAATGTCGCCAAGCCGAAGCTGGCGCTGGGCTGGCAGGTGTTTGACGGCCTGACCCTGCGTTCGTCCTGGGCCAAGGGGTTCCGTGCGCCCAACCTGGAGCAGATCAACGCCACGGTGGTCAGCCGCTCCAACACCCGCACCGACTACATCCAGTGCGAGGCGGACAAGCGCAGCGGTGCACAGCCGGCGTTCGCCAACTGCGGCGGCTACAGCTACTCCACCACCGCACGGCGCTCGGGCAACCCGGACCTGAAGCCGGAAACCTCCACCAATACCAGCGCCGGCCTGGTCTTCCAGCCGCGCTTCATCCCGGAGAACTACGGCCGCTTCACCTTCGCCGTTGATTACTATAAGTACGAGCAGGAAGGCATCATCGGCTTGTTCGGCGAAGGCAATGCGCTGATCCTGGACTACATGCTGCGCCAGCAGGGCGGCAGCAACTCGGCGGTGGTGCGTGCAGATGCCACCGCTGACGACATCGCCCGCTTCGCCGGCACCGGTCTGGCTGCTGCCGGCAAGGTGCTGTACGTCACCGACCAGTACGTCAACCTGGAGCCGCAGACCCTGCGTGGCGTTGACTACAACTTCAGCTGGAACTCGCCGGAAACCGCGATCGGTCGCTTTGATCTTTCGGTCACCGGTACCCACCTGATCGAGTTCTACCGCCAGCGTTCGCCGGCACTGCAGGCGCTGGAAGATGCCAAGTCCGCAGGGCTGGTGGATCCGTCGATCCGCATCACCGGTGGCGGTGACCTGATCGGCAATGGCGGTAACCCGGAATGGAAGTGGTCCGGCACGCTGACCTGGCGTTACCAGCAGCTGTCGGTGGGCGCGAGCGCGCGTTATGCCAGCTCCTACGTCGAGAACGGCCTGACCCTGGCCGATGGCACGCCGTGGACGGTGAAGTCGCAGACGCTGGCCAATGCCTTCGTCAAGTACGACTTCGCACGCGAAGGTTGGCTCAACAACGTGGCGGTCAAGGTCGGTGCCAACAACATCGCCAACAAGCGCCCGCCGATCTCCGACGATGTGTTCGGTTACCCGTCGGGTGTCTACCAGGCCAATCCGCGTTACTGGTACGTCAACGTGAGCAAGGCGTTCTGATGCAGAAAAACGTTTCATTCCGCCACCTGGCGGGAGCCGGGCGGGTGCCGCGATGAACGCGGCGCTTGCGCGGGAACGTGCCGGCTGGTTGGCCGAGCACATATTGCCTTGCGAGCCCGCGCTGCGGGACTGGCTGCGGCGGCGCCTGTCGCTGCGCCAGGACGTGGATGACGTGATCCAGGAGACATACGCCATCCTCGCCGGAATGGCGGATGTATCGCACATCCTGCAGCCCAAGGCCTATGTGTACTCGGTCGCTCACTCGGTGGTGCTGCAGCAGTTGCGGCGCGCGCAGGTGGTGTCGATCGAGGCCGTGGCCGAGATCGACCGCGTCGCCATTGTTGGCGACGAAGTCAGCCCGGAACGGATGGCGTCGTCACGACAGGAGCTGGCGCGCATAGGCGCCTTGATCGAAAGCCTGCCGGACAAGTGTCGGCAGGCGTTCGTGCTGCGGCGTGTGGAGGGCTACTCGCAGCGCGAGATCGCCGAACGCATGCAGATCAGCGAGAACACCGTAGAGAAACACATCTGCAAGGGAATCCGGGTATTGATGGATTCGATGAAGCGTGATGACGACGTAATGCAGAAGAGTAGTGAGCGGTTCGCCGCGGAAGGAGCAAGGCATGCGCGTCAGCGCTGATGCGAGTATTGATGATGTAGCCGCCAGTTGGGTGGCGCGCGAGGACCGCGCGCAACTCACGGTGGAGGAGCGTGCGCAACGAGATGCCTGGCTGGAAGCCGATACGCGCCACTTTGGCGCTTATGCCCGCGCCCATGCAGTGCTGGCACGTACCGATCGCGCACGCGCGCTGTCGGCCGGTGAAATGGACCGTGCATTCACCGCACGCGCGCCACGACGGGCGCGGCGTGTGCTGCGCTGGGCAGTGGGCCTGGCCGCCGTGGTTGGCGTGCTCGCTATCGGCGTGCAACGTCAGGACGATGGGGCCGAGTACTTCGCCACCCGCAAGGGCGAGATCCTGCGCGTGCCGCTGCAGGACGGCTCGGCGATCACACTGGATTCGGACTCGCAGGTGCGGGTGCAGTTCAGCGCGACCCGCCGTGATATCCACCTGCTGCAGGGCGAGGCCTTGTTCGACGTGGCCAAGAACCCGCAACGCCCGTTCGTGGTGCGCGCGGAGGAAACCGATGTCACCGCAGTAGGCACCAGTTTCGCAGTCAGCCTCACCGAACGCCGCAGCGGTGGCGTGGAAGTGCTGGTGCGCGAAGGCATCGTCGATGTGACCGATACCCAGGGGGCGGTCGCCCCAGCACGATTGGTAGCCAACTACCGCGCGCTGGCCAACCGCAGCCACGGCATCCGCATCGAGGCCGTGCCCACCGATGACGTGGACCAGCAACTGGCCTGGCGCGAAGGCATGTTGTCTTTCAACGGCGACACCTTGTCGGTGGCGGCGGCGCAGTTCCTGCGCTACAGCGATACCCGCATCGTCATCGATGACCCGCTGGTTGGCAGTCGCCGCATCGTTGGCCTGTATTCGGCCAGTGACCCGCGCGGTTTTGCCAACAGCGTCGCCTTGAGCCTTGGCCTGGTGGTGCAGCAGCGCGGAGACGTGGTGCGGCTGAGCTCCCCTGATGCTGCGCCGCAGGCGGCGCGGTCCATGCAATGAATCTGGATAAGAACATGCACTACAACAGCAAGCGTGGTTTCGCCTTGGCGGTGCTCACCGCTGCATTACTGGGGGCAGGGCAGGCCAGCGTGGCCGCTACTGCCGGCGACAAGGCCGTGTTGATCCGCGATGCCATGGTGTTCGACGGCACCGGGCGCGCACCCTATGCGGCCAGCGTGCTGGTCGAGGACGGCCGCATTGCTGCCATCGGCGCTGAACTGACGGCCCCCAAGGGCGCACGCGTGGTCAATGCGCGTGGCCAAGCCTTGCTGCCGGGTCTGTTCGATCTGCACACGCACTGGACGCCGAACGCCACGCCGTCGGAACTGCCGCAGGTGGCGAACCTTTACATGGCGGCCGGCGTCACCACGGTCAGCGATTTCCACGAGCCGCCAGAAGCCTATGCGCCGCGCCGTGCATGGCTGGCCTCGATTGCCGCACCCGACGTCAAGTTCGCCGCGCGCATGAGCACGCCGCTCGGCCATGGCGCGGACTGGGGTGACGAGAACACCACGCGCTGGGTGAACTCACCCGAGGCCGCGCGTGCTGGCGTGCGTGCGGTTGCTGCTTACAAGCCCGACTTCATCAAGGCCTTCACCGATGGCTGGCGCTATTCCAATGCAGCCGACAACAGCAGCATGGACGAGGAAACCCTCACCGCGCTGGTCGACGAGGCGCACAAGAACGGTCTCAAGGTGTTCACCCATACAGTGATGGTCAAGCGCGGCAAGGCCGCCGCACGTGCGGGCGTGGACGTGATCGCGCACAGCGTGCAGGACGGTGCGGTTGACGAGGAGTTGATCGCATTGATGCGCGAGCACGGTACCGCCTATGCACCTTCGCTGGCGGTGTATCTGCCCGAGCGCGTCGATGGCAGCGGACGCAACAACGCCAAGCCGGATGTGCTGGCCCAGCGCGAGCAGAACTTCGCCAATGCCTTGCACAACGTCAAGACGCTGCACGATGCCGGTATCCCGGTAGTGGTGGGTACCGATGCAGGCATGACCGGTACACCGCATGGCACATCGACCCTGCGCGAACTAGAGCTGCTGGTGCAGGCTGGGCTGACCCCGAGCGAGGCGCTGCTGGCGGGAACGTCGGCCAGCGCCAAGGCGCTGGGTGTGAATGACCGTGGCAGCATCGAAGTTGGTAAGCGTGCGGATTTGTTGCTGGTAAGCGGTAGCCCGTGGGAGCGCATTGGCGACGTTCGCAATACGCAGCAGGTCTACGTGGCCGGTCGTCAGGTGCAAGGCAAGGGCGCGGTGTTGCCGGCCGGCAACAAGGCCTTGGCCTTGCCAGCGCAGCCGGTGCAGGCCCTGGTTGATGACTTCGAGCGTAGCGATGGCCGTACCGCGCTGGACACGCTGCGCGTGGATGAGGCCGATGGTGGTAATGACCGCACCGCGCAGGTCACCGAGATCGTCGCACGCGAAACCGGCGGCAACGCGCTGGCAACCCAGGCCAAGCTGTCCAGCAAGGACACTGCCTTCGCTGCGACGATCCTGCCGCTGAGCCGTGGTTCGGTGGCGCCGGTGGATGCGCGTGCCTATCGCGGCATCCGCTTGGAGCTGCGCGGCAGCGCACCGGAATTGCGGCTGGAAGTGCGGGCCTTGGGCAACCGTCGTTTCATTGCGCCACTGCAGGCCGGGGCACAATGGCAGACGGTGGAGATTCCGTTCACCGCACTGCAGGGCCAACCTCCGTATCGCGCCAAGGCACCCGTGGCGGTGTGGAGGGGCGATGACCTGCAGCAACTGGTTGTCTCCGGCAGCGGTGAACCCGGCAGCAAGCTGTGGTTCGAGATCGACAACGTCAGTTTCTATTGATGCGTGAGGCTGGCTGGATGAAGACCCGTTATCTGCGTGCCGCGTTGCTGGCAGCGTTGCTTCCTCTTGCAGGAACCACGCTTGCCGCGGAGGTGATCAGTACGCTGGACAGCTATGCGCAGCGGCAGGCTGAGCTTGGGCAGCAGTTGTGGCAGCAGCCCGAGCTCGGCTATCTGGAACATGCATCCTCGGCCTTGCTGCAGAAGGAACTACAGCAGGCGGGCTTCCATATCCAGGCCAATGTCGCCGGCATGCCGACGGCCTTCGTCGCAAGCTTCCGCAATGGCAGCAAGGGCCCGGTGATCGGGCTGCTGGCAGAAATGGATGCGCTGCCCGGCATGGCCCAGGCGGCGGAGCCGGTGCGCAGCGTCATCGCCGGCCAGGACGCGGGTCAGGCCTGCGGCCACAATCTGTTTGGTGCGGCTTCGGTGGGCGCAGCCCGCGCCTTGGCGCAGTGGATGCAGCAGACCGGTACGCCCGGCGAAGTGCGGCTGTACGGAACGCCGGCGGAGGAGGGCGGCTCCGGCAAGGT
>QFOV01000092.1 GCA_003248565.1 Stenotrophomonas sp. | reverse complement strand
GAACGGAAGACAGCTGCATCGGAACAATCCTGCTGAGTGATCCGCCGATTCTAGCTGATGCCGATCCGCGGCCAGCGGCTGCGGGCAGACCTGTGGCACCGGACCTGATGCAGCGAGGCCATGGGCAATTGAACCCTGTCCTTGCCACGAAGGTAGCCCGGGTAAGCACAGCGCACCCGGGGAGCTGCCGAGAGCCCCGGGTGCGCTGCGCTTACCCGGGCTACGGGGCGATTCCGATCCGTGCCAGGTTGGGGTGATCAGACCTGTGGTACCGGGCCGGCGATGTCGGCCCTGGTCAGTTGCCGGCTGAAGTCAGGCGGCGACAGGCCAGGTGCAAACAGGAAGCCCTGGCCAACCGGCACGCCGAGCCCGAGCAGGAACTGGCGCTGCGCCTCGGACTCGATGCCTTCGGCGACCAGACCCAGGCCGAGGCTGCGGGCAATGCCACAGACCGCCTCGCAGACGGCGACGTCGGAAGGATTGCCTGGTACGCCGCTGATGAACAGCTGGCTGAGCTTGAGGCCGTGGATCGGCAGGGTGCGCAGGTAGTTGAGCGCGCTATAACCCTCACCGAAGTCGTCGATGGTCAGCACCACCCCCATGGCGCGCAGCTCGGCAAAGGTGCGCAGGGTCGCCGGGGCGTCCTCGATCAATACGCGCTCGGTGAACTCCAGTTCCAAGGCGCTGCCGGGCAGGCCGTAATGGTCCAGCACCTCGCGCACCTGGCGCGCCAGGCGGTCGCCACTGAACTGGCGGTAGGAGACGTTGATCGCCACCCGCATCATGCCCAGCCCCTCGCGCTGCCACTCGCGGATCTGCCGACAGGCCTGGTGCAGCACCCATTCGCCGATGCGCACGATGTCGCCGGTGTTCTCGGCATGGCTGATGAAGATGTCCGGGCGCAGCTCGCCGAGCTGGCGGCTGCGCCAACGGATAAGGGCTTCGCAGGCGATGGTCTGGCCGCTGCGCAGGTCAACCTGCGGCTGGTAGACCAGTCGGAACTCGTCACGGTCCAGGGCTTTGCGCAGGCGCCGCTCGATCTGCAGGCGATCGCGTTGGCGCCGTGCCAGTTCCGGCGAGAACAGCTGCCAGCCATTGCGGTCGCGGCGCTTGCACTCGTACATGGCCAGATCGGCGTTCTGGATCAGTTGCTGCGGGCGTACGCCGTCCTTGGGCGCGCGGGCAATACCAATGCTGGTAGTGACTGGAAATTCGTCCTTGCCGAACTGGAACGGCGGGACGAAGGCGCGGGTGATGGCCTCGGCCAGCTTTTCCGGTCGGCCGGGCAGTTCGCGGGCGTCGCAGGTGACCACGAACTCATCGCCACCAAAGCGGGCAAGCAGGCCCTCGGTGCCGATCGCATCGGAAATGCGGCGGGTGGCTTCGATCAGCAGCAGGTCGCCGGCGTTGTGGCCGAGCACATCGTTGACGGTCTTGAACCGGTCCAGGTCTATGTAGAGCACCGCGACCTCGGCGTGCGAGGGGTTGCTCAGCCGGGCTTCCAGGTCGGTGAGTGCGGCGTCGCGATTCATGATGCCGGTCAGCGGGTCGGTGCGCGCCTGGTTCTTGAGGGTCTGCTCGGCATGCTTGGGCTCGGTGATGTCCTGCAGGGTGCCGGCGATACGGTTCGAGGCAAGGTCGCCAAGCTCCACTTCGCCGATCATCCTGATCCAGAAGCTGTGGCCGCTGGCGCGTTGGCCCTGCAGTTCCAGTTCGAAGCCGGTGCGCTGCTCGACCACGCGTTCCATCGCATCGCGCAGTTGCTGGCGCGACAGGCTGTTCAGGCAGGCCAGTAGCTGCTCCAGATCGGTGGGAGGGGATTGCTGGCCAAGAATGCGCTGTGCCTCGCCGGTGAGGTAAAGCCGCTGCTGGCCACGGTCCCACTCCCAGCCGCCGATATGCGCCAGCGATTGGGCGCGGTCGAACAGGGCGTGGTCGCGCTTGAGTTCGGTGATGTCACTGAACAGGGAAAATACATGGTCGGGCAGGTCACAACCGGCCGAGAACACCGGCACCGTGGTGATCGAGATCCAGATCATCCGCCCGTTGGGGCGGTGGTACAGGCCGATGATGGTGCTGGGGATGGTCCTGCCTTCGGCAAACGAGCGGGTTACCGGCCAGTGCTCGGGCCGCAGCCGACGGCCGTGCTCATCGACGCTGATCCACTCGTCGCTGTGCAGCGGAACTTTGGCCGGGGCAATGCTGCCGAGGTTGAAAATGCGGTGTGCCGCAGGATTGGCGGAAATGATGCCCAGGTGGCGGTCAAACAGCATCACCCCCTTGTCGATGGACTCCAGCAGCAGGCGGTAACGGGTTTCGGCCTGCCAGCGCCGGCTCAGGTCGCGGGCGACGGCGACGATGCAATGTGCATCGTCGTGCTCGATGGTGGCCGAATGCACCTCCACCGGGAAGCGGCTGCCGTCACCGCGCATGTTGGTGACTTCCACCACATAGGTTTCGCCACGATTGAGGGTTTCCCAGACCGGCTCAAGGTGGTCGGCCGGCAGGTCGGGATTGAGCAGCTCGATGGGCTGGCCGACGATCTCCTCGCGGGTACGGCCATAGGCGCGGACCCCGGCGCTGTTGACGTCCAACACCACGCCGGTAGCGCTGAGGATGCTGACCGGGTCCGGCACTGCGTTGAACAGGGCGGCGTAGCGGCGTTGTGCCAGCCTTCGCTCGGCCATGGCCTCGGTCAGGGCTGAGCGGGCAGCAAGCAGGGCCTGCTGCAGGCTGATCGGCAGCGGTTGCTGAAGTGCATTGTCCAGTCCAGCCAGCGCGTCGACATGCGCGGCGCGGTGATCGCCGTCGTCAGATATCCCAAGCTGGCTGGTTCCGGTCATGACACTGTCAATGCCCTTCCTGTCTTGCTGCCTGTCTGCCGGCCCAGTCGTTCTGCGAGCCAGTTCCCCGTAGCGGCCAGCGCCGGCAGATCCACGCCGGTACGCATCCCCATGCCGTGCAGCATGTAAATAACATCTTCGCTGGCGACATTACCACTAGCACCGCGCGCATAGGGGCAGCCACCGGTGCCGGCCACGGCCGAATCCACCACCCGCACGCCTTCCTCCAGGCAGCTGGCGATATTGGCCAGGGCCTGCCCGTAGGTGTCGTGGAAATGCACGGCCAGGTCGGCGACCGGCAGTTCCGCGGCCACCGCCCGCAGCATCGCACGGGCCTTGAGTGGGGTGCCGACGCCGATGGTGTCGCCCAGTGATATTTCATGACAGCCCATGGCGTGCAGGCGAACAGCCACACGGACCACGTCGGCCAACGGTACTTCGCCCTGGTAGGGGCAGCCCAGTACCGTGGAGACATAGCCACGCACCCGCACACCGTCAGCCTTGGCGCGGGCCAGGATGGGTTCGAAGCGCTGCAGCGACTCATCGATGCCGGCATTGGTATTGGTGCGGTTGAACTGCTCGGAGGCGGCAGTAAACACGGCAACCTCGGTAACCCCTACCGCCAGGGCGCGCTCGTACCCCTGTTCATTGGGCACCAGTACCGGGTAGCTGACGCCCGGCTTGCGCTGGATGCCGGCAAAGACCTCGGCGGCGTCGGCCAGCTGCGGCACCCATTTCGGGCTGACAAAGCTGGTGGCCTCGATGCTGCGCAGGCCGGTAGCCGAGAGCCGGTCGATCAATTCGATCTTGTCGGCGGTGGCGACCTGCTGCTTCTCATTCTGCAGGCCGTCACGCGGGCCTACCTCGACGATACGGACGAAATCATTCATGGAGCGGTCTTCAGCTGGAGGTGGGCGCAGGTTGGGCAGGAGCGCGGATTACTGCGCGGTCCAACGGGGAGGGCGCTTCTCGAGGAAGGCGGTCAGCCCTTCGCGACCTTCATCGGAGGCGCGCAGGGCGGCGATCAGGCCAGCATTGGCACGGTCCAGTCCATCGCGGTCGCCCAGTGCAGCATGGACCTCGCGGACCAGTACCTTGGCGGAGGCGGCGGCAACCGGGCCGGCCTTACCCAGCAGGTTGAGCTGGGTCTGCACGGCGGCGTCCAAGGCATCGGCGGCTACTACCTGGTGGACCAGGCCGATCTGCTGCGCGGTAGTTGCGTCGAAATGCTCGCCGGTGGCGAACCAGCGCCGTGCCTGGCGGGGACCGATCGCTGCGATCACATAGGGCGAGATCACCGCGGGCAGCAGGCCGAGCCGGCTTTCGGTCAGGCCAAAGCGCGCGCCCTCGGCCGCAATGGCGATATCGCAGCAGGCGACCAGGCCAACGCCGCCGCCAAAGGCTGCGCCCTGCACGCGGGCGATGGTCGGCTTGGGCAGCTCATCCAGGGTGCGCATCAGCCGTGCCAGCGCCAGCGAGTCGATGCGGTTCTCTTCCTGGCTGGCGCTGGCCATGGAACGCATCCACTGCAGGTCGGCACCGGCCGAGAAGGAGGGGCCGGTACTTGCCAGTACCACGGCACGCACGGCCGGGTCTGCGCCCAGGCTGGACAGGGTCTCGGTCAGGGATTGGATCAGCGCCGCGTCGAAGGCGTTGTGCAGGTCCGGCCGGTTCATGGAAAGGGTCGCTACCGCGCCCTGCTGCTGCACGAGCAGTGCATCGCTCATTGGTAATGCCTGTTTGAACGGTAATCCGACGAATCATAGCGGTGCAGGGGTGGGACGCCATGACGCAGCGCGGCGATGCTAGAATTGATAACCATTCTTATCAACTTTACATAGGCGCCCATTCAGTGACGTTGTCAGATTTGCCGCTGCATGCTTCAGCGCGCGTGGAAAGCGTTCAGGACCTGCATGCAAACGATGCGATCGCGCGCCGTCTGCGTGAACTGGGTTTCGTGAACGGAGAAGAAGTCCGTTTGGTTGCGCGGGGACCGGTCGGCGGCGAACCGCTGCTGTTCCAGGTCGGTTTCACCCGCTTTGCGCTGCGTCGTAGCGAGGCCGCGCGGGTCCAGATCAGCGCTGAAGGAGCACAGGCATGAGTACGGCGATCGCCAGGTTGGCGCTGGTGGGTAACCCGAACAGCGGCAAGACCGCGCTGTTCAACCAGCTGACCGGCAGCCGCCAGAAGGTGGCCAACTACACCGGCGTCACCGTCGAACGCAAGGAAGGCCGCATGCGCGGGCCGTCCGGGCAGGAGTATGCGGTGCTGGATCTACCGGGCGCCTACAGCCTGCACCCGGCCAGCCTGGACGAGGCCATCACTCGTGATCTTTGTCGGGGTTTCTACCCTGGCGAAGCTGCGCCGGATGCGCTGATCTGCGTGATCGACGCGACCAACCTGCGCCTGCACCTGCGCTTTGCGCTGGAAGTGCGCGAGCTCGGCAAGCCGATGGTGGTGGCGCTGAACATGGTCGACGCCGCGCGCAAGCGTGGCATCGAGATCGATGTACCTGCACTTGAGAAAGCCTTGGGCGTGCCGGTGGTGGAAACCGTCGCGGTGCGTCACAACGGCGCGCGCGCGCTGGTCGAGCGCATCGATACCCTGATGCCAAAGCTCGACGCCATGCCGGTGCATGCGGCCGAGCCCGGTGCTGATTACCACGCGCAGGTGCGCGACATCCTGGCTTCCGCCGTGCGCATGCCCGCGCCCACCGCCAAGGTGGATGACGCGCTGGACCGTTGGTTGCTGCACCCGGTTTTCGGTCTGCTGACCCTGGCTGTGGTGATGTTCCTGATCTTCCAGGCGGTGTATGCCTGGGCGACGCCATTGATGGATGGCATCGAGGCCGCCTTTGGCTGGCTGGGGCCGGTGGTGGCCGAGAAGCTGCCGGAAGGGCCGCTCAGCAGCCTGCTGGTGGACGGCATCATTGCCGGTGTCGGCGGCGTGCTGGTATTCCTGCCGCAGATCCTGATCCTGTTCGCCTTCATCCTGGCATTGGAGGAGTCGGGCTATCTGCCGCGCGCTGCCTTCCTGTTGGATCGGATGATGGCCTCGGCCGGTTTGTCCGGGCGCTCGTTCATCCCGCTGCTGTCGAGTTTCGCTTGCGCGGTGCCGGGCATCATGTCGACCCGCTCGATCCAGGACCCGCGTGATCGCCTGGCGACCATCCTGGTGGCGCCGCTGATGACCTGCTCGGCGCGCCTGCCGGTGTACGCCTTGCTGATTGGTGCCTTCATCCCGGCCAAGACTGTGTGGGGCGTGTTCAACCAGCAGGGGCTGGTGCTGTTTGCCCTGTATGTGGCCGGCATCCTCAGTGCGTTGGTGATGTCGTGGACGATGAAGAAGTTCCGGCGCGACAAGAGCGAGCATCCATTGATGCTGGAGCTGCCGTCCTACCGTCTGCCCAATCCGCGCGACCTGCTGGTGGGTCTGTACGAGCGCGCGATGATCTTCCTCAAGCGCGTGGGCGGCATCATCCTGTCGCTGACCATCCTGTTGTGGTTCCTGCTGTCGTACCCGGGTGCACCCGAGAACGCGACCATGCCGGCCATCGATTACAGCTTTGCCGGCCAGATCGGCCATGCGATGGCGGTGATCTTCGCCCCGCTGGGTTTCAACTGGCAGATCTGTATTGCCTTGATCCCGGGCATGGGCGCGCGCGAAGTCGCGGTATCTTCGCTGGCCACCATCTATGCCTTGTCGGCGGCCGATGACGACGCTGCCATCCAGGCGCTGACCCCGGTGATCAGCGATGGCTGGACCTTGGCGACCGGCTTGTCGCTGATGGTCTGGTTCATCTACGCGCCGATGTGCATTTCCACCTTGGCCACGATCAAGCGTGAGACCAACTCGTGGAAGCAGATGGCCTTCGCCACGGTCTACCTGTTCGGCGCAGCCTATCTGGCGGCGTTCGTCACCTACCAGGTGGCGGTGGCACTGGGAGCCGGCTGATGGACAAGGGCCTGCTGCTGCAATACCTGATCATCGCCGTGGCGGTGCTGGTCAGTGCCTGGGTGGTGCTGAAGAAGCAGTTTCCGGGCGTATTGCGCAAGCTGCGCGGCGTGTTGGCGCTGTGGCTGGTGAAGCCGCAGCGTTCGCCGCGGCTGCAGGCCTGGGGACGACGTCTGGCGCCGCCGGCAGCCAGCGCTGCAGGGGCATGCGGTGGCTGCAACAGCTGCGGGCCAAGCGAGCCCAAGCAGCATTGAGCAGTACCACAACGCCGGGGAAACCCGGCGTTGTTGCCTTTGCAGGCAGGAGCAATTGGATGGCGCGCGTTGCAGCGGTGTCCAGGCTCGGTAGAGGGGGAGCCCGGGTGCGCTGCGCTTACCCGGGCTACGGTTCTGGCTGCGCACCGCTGGGTCGTTCGGCCGGACTGCGGGGCTGGCAGTGGTGCAGGCAACCTTTGGATGCTCGCTGAAGGCTCGTGGCTGTACACTGCGTCGATTGCACGGAGCAAACAGGGGGAAGACATGAAGTCATTGATTGGCGTTGTGCTGTTGGTCGTGGTGTTGGCTGCAGGTGGGTCGTTCTATCTGCGTGGTGGCAACAAGATCACCGAGTCCCAGGTGCGCGCGTTGTACCTGCGCGCCGACCAGGCGCTTGCGGCAGGCGACGACAAGCCGCTGTGCGAGATGTTGTCGAAAGACTATGTGCAGACCACGGTAACCAAGACCGAAACCCAGCAGGCCGAACAGCGCTATGACAGGGAGCAGTACTGCGCCTCCTTGGCTCAAAGCATGAGCCAGCTGCGCCAGTTCCGGGAAACCTTCGGTGGTCGCATGCCGCTGCGCTACGAGCAGAAGGTGAACAGCATCAGTATTGCCAGTGATGGTCGTTCGGCCGAGGTTGAGGTATCGGCCATTGTCGAAATGGCGGGCGTGCGCATGGTCAGCCGCGGCCGCGACACGGTGGAACGCAGCCGCTGGCGGACCTATATGACCGGCAGTCGTTCGATTACCCATGTCGGCAGGATGTAATCGCGCGCTGTGCGCTTGTGTGTTGGGCTGCTGAAGCGTTAGCGTGCCGGCATGAATACGATTCCAACCCGTTTGCTGATCCATGGCGCCTCCGGCCGCATGGGCCAAGCCCTGCTGCGTCTTGCGGCAGAAGATTCCTCGTTGCAGGTGGTCGCCGCGGTGGTGCGCAAACCGCCAATCCAGCGCGTGATCGACGGCATTCCGCATTTCGCCGCCAGCGAGCTGTCTGGTACGCCTGCATTTGATGTGGCGATCGACTTCAGCCTGCCGGAGGGCTTTGACCCGGTGCTGGCACTGTGCGTGGAACGCGGTGTGGGACTGGTATCGGGCACAACCGGCATCAGTGAGGTACAGCAGGCCGCTTTAGCTGCAGCCGCGAACAAGATCCCTCTGGTTTGGGCGACCAATTTCAGTCTCGGCGTGGCAGTGCTGGCCGAGCTGGTGGAGCGTGCCGCGGCGGCATTGCCTGGCTGGGACTGCGACATCGTCGAGTCCCATCACGTGCACAAGAAGGACGCCCCTTCCGGTACCGCGTTGACACTGGGGGAGTCGGCCCAGCATGGCGGTGCGGAGCCGCGTTACGCCAGCCTGCGTGCAGGCGACATCATCGGCGAGCACTTCGTTCAGTTCACCGGACTTGGCGAGCGGGTGGAGCTGGTGCACCGGGCTACCAACCGCGACATTTTCGCGCGCGGGGCGCTGCACGCGGCCAAGCAACTGCGCCAGCGCAGTCCGGGGCAGTACCGGGTGCGGGATCTGGTTGGGACGTCCGGGCAGGCCTGAAACAGCTGAATGCGCGGCACTTTCCTTCCGGAACATGGCTTTTGTCACCACTGAACAGCTGAAGAGAGGCGAACAGGGCGCTGGCGTTGGTGCCCCCTTGCCTTTACAATTCCGGCTCGCCGAAACACGTTAGCCGGACCGGTTCCCAGACCGCCGTCCGCGCTTTTTTGCAACCGGTTTTTGACCGTGAACGCAGGCGTGGCTTCGGAGTCCCCCGGTAGCCAAAGTGAGATTCCCGTGACCCAAGCCGCAATTCTCGTGCTCGAAGACGGCACCGTATTCGAGGGCGAATCCGTAGGCGCGCCCGGCCTATCCGTGGGTGAGGTGGTGTTCAACACCGCCATGACCGGTTACCAGGAAATGCTGACCGATCCGTCCTACGCCCGGCAGATGATCACCCTGACGTATCCGCATATCGGCAACACCGGTATGAACGACCAGGACGATGAAGCCTCCAAGGTATGGGCATCGGGCCTGATCGTTCGCGATGTGCCGCGTCGCCCAAGCAACTGGCGCAACCAGGTGTCGCTGCAGGATTGGTTGATCCAGCGCGGCGTGGTGGCCATCTCCGGCATCGATACCCGCAAGCTGACCCGCATCCTGCGTGAGCGCGGCGCCCAGAACGCTGCGCTGATGGCTGGCCCCGACATCGATGTCGAAAAGGCGCTGGAAGCCGCCCGCAAGTTCCCCGGCCTGAAGGGCATGGATCTGGCCAAGGTGGTCAGCACCGACAAGTCCTATGGCTGGACCGAAGGCCAGCTGGACCTGGACCGCAACGAATTCGTGCGCGCCGAACCGAAGTTCAAGGTTGTGGCCTATGACTTCGGCGTCAAGACCAACATTCTGCGCATGCTGGCCGAGCGCGGTTGCGATTTGACCGTGGTGCCTGCCCAGACGCCCGCTGCCGAAGTGCTGGCGCTGAAGCCGGACGGTGTGTTCCTGTCCAACGGCCCGGGCGACCCGGAACCCTGCGATTACGCCATCAGCGCGATCAAGACCTTCGTCGAGCAGAAGGTCCCGACCTTCGGTATCTGCCTCGGCCACCAGCTGCTCGGCCTGGCCGCAGGCGCCAAGACCATGAAGATGGGCCACGGCCACCACGGTGCCAACCACCCGGTGCAGGACATCGACGACGGCCGGGTGATGATCACCTCGCAGAACCACGGCTTCGCCATCGACGAAAGCGTGCTGCCTGCCAATGTGCGGGTCACCCACCGCTCGCTGTTCGACCAGACCATCCAAGGCATCGCGCTGACCGATGCGCCGGCGTTCTCCTTCCAGGGCCACCCGGAAGCTTCGCCGGGTCCGCGTGACGTGGCACCGTTGTTTGACCGCTTCATCGCCCTGATGGAAGGGGCCAAGGCGTGAGCAAGGCGCGCTGGCTGATGTTGCCGGCGCTGCTGGTCACCTCGGTGGCCAGCGCGGCGCCAGTGACCGCGCAGGAGATCCGCGATCTGCTGCCGCTGACCGGCTTCGAGCGCATGGGCAATGACGCGGCCACGTCCATGTTGGCCAATGTCACGCTCTTCCAGCAGATTCCGGCAGCACAACGCGCGTGCCTGGCCACGCCGATCGGTGAGGTGCTCAATGAAGCACTGGTGGATCGCCTGGTCGCCAATCTTGGCAACGACGGGCAGCAGCACCTCAAGCGCTGGCAGGCGTTCTATTCAAGCCAGGGCGGCAAGCGCATGGTCGCGACCCAGCGCCAGATGATGTACGGCACCGCCTTGCCCGCCGAGTTCGAGGGCGAGCCCAGCGAGCTGGAGCGCAAGCAGGTAGGCGAGTTCATGGCCAGCGGCTCCTATGAAGCCTTGGGCGCCGTGCTTGCGGAGCTGGGCGAGATGCCCGATGGCCTGCCGCTGCGCATGAGCGAGCGCATCCAGAGCCAATGCGGTGTCACGATTGATCCAGAAGAGTTTTCCTGATCGACAGCGTGCGATCACTTCCCCCAGACACGCTGTACTGACTTAGAGAAGAAAATGCCAAAGCGCACCGACCTAAAAACCATCCTGATCATCGGCGCCGGCCCGATCGTCATCGGCCAAGCCTGTGAGTTCGACTACTCCGGCGCGCAGGCGTGCAAGGCGCTGCGTGACGAGGGTTACCGCGTGGTGTTGGTGAACTCCAACCCGGCCACGATCATGACCGACCCGGAGATGGCCGATGCCGTCTACATCGAGCCAATCAACTGGCAGACGGTCGAGAAGATCATCGACAAAGAGCGCCCCGACGCGCTGCTGCCGACCATGGGCGGCCAGACCGCGCTGAACTGCGCGCTGGACCTGGCTGACCACGGCGTGCTGGAGAAGTACAACGTCGAGCTGATCGGTGCCAAGCGCGAAGCCATCCGCATGGCCGAAGATCGCGAGCTGTTCCGCGTGGCGATGGGCGAGATCGGTCTGGAATGCCCGACCGCCGCCGTTGCCCACACGCTGGAAGAGGCGCTGGAAATCCAGACCCGCGTTGGCTACCCGACCATCATCCGTCCGTCCTTCACCCTCGGCGGCAGCGGCGGCGGCATCGCCTACAACCGCGAAGAGCTGATCGAGATCGTTGGCCGCGGCCTGGAACTGTCGCCGACCACCGAAGTGCTGGTTGAAGAATCGGTGCTGGGCTGGAAGGAATTCGAAATGGAAGTGGTCCGCGACACCGCGGACAACTGCATCATCGTCTGCTCGATCGAGAACCTTGATCCGATGGGCGTGCACACCGGTGACTCGATCACCGTGGCACCGGCACAGACCCTGACCGACAAGGAATACCAGCGCCTGCGCGATGCCTCCATCGCCGTGCTGCGCAAGATCGGCGTGGATACCGGCGGTTCCAATGTGCAGTTCGGCATCAGCCCGACCACCGGCCGCGTGGTGGTGATCGAGATGAATCCGCGCGTATCGCGTTCCTCGGCACTGGCCTCCAAGGCCACCGGTTTCCCGATCGCCAAGGTCGCCGCCAAGCTGGCTGTCGGTTACACCCTGGACGAATTGAAGAACGAAATCACCGGCGGCCTGACCCCGGCCTCGTTCGAGCCGTCCATCGACTACGTCGTCACCAAGATTCCGCGCTTTGCCTTCGAGAAGTTCCCGGCCGCCGACGCGCGCCTGACCACCCAGATGAAGTCGGTGGGCGAGGTGATGGCGATGGGCCGCACCTTCAAGGAATCGCTGCAGAAGGCACTGCGTGGCCTGGAAACCGGCAAGGTCGGCCTCGACCCGACCGAGCTGGACCTGGGCAACGAAGACGACGTCGCCACCATGAAGCGCGAGCTCAAGGCCCCGGGCCCGGAGCGTCTGTTCTACGTGGGTGATGCCTTCCGTACCGGCATGAGCGTGGAAGAAATCTACGGTCTGTCGCACATCGACCCGTGGTTCCTCGACCAGATCGAAGAGATCATCGCTGACGAAAAGCAGGTCCATGCCGAAGGTATCGATTCGCTGAACGCAGCGCGCCTGCGCAAGCTCAAGCGCGCCGGTTTCTCCGATGCGCGCCTGGCGCAGCTGACCGGCACCAACGAAGCGGCCATCCGTGCACTGCGTCGCGCCCACAAGGTGCGTCCGGTCTACAAGCGCGTTGACTCCTGCGCCGGCGAGTTCGCCACCGGCACCGCCTACCTGTACTCGACCTACGAGGACGAGTGCGAGGCCGCGCCGAGCA
>QFOV01000091.1 GCA_003248565.1 Stenotrophomonas sp. | reverse complement strand
CTTCTGGCGGAACGCGGCGTTGTCGTCGCTGTCGAACTTGCCGTCCAGCGCGTACAGGTTGCCGTCGTCCAGGATGGCCAGCGGGTTGATTTCAACCAGCGCCAGGTCCTTTTCGTTGAACAGGCGGTACAGGTTGACCATGATGCTGGCGAACTGGCCAGCCTGCTTCGCGGTCAGGCCCAGCTTGAAGCCGAAATCACGGCCGTGGTAACCCTGCACGCCTTCAACGAAATCGACGTTGAGCGAGTGGATCAGTTCCGGGGTCTCGGCAGCAACCTGCTCGATCTCCACGCCGCCTTCCGAAGAAGCGATGTAGGTGATGGTTTTGGTGCCACGGTCAACCAGCACCGACAGGTACAGTTCCTTGACGATCTCACCGGCGGTGGTCACCAGCACCAGGTTGACCGGCAGCTCGACGCCTGCGGTCTGGTAGGTGGCCATCTTGGTGCCGAGCATCTTGGCCGCAGCGGCCTTGACGTCGTCGGTGGTCTTGCAGAACTTGACGCCGCCAGCCTTGCCGCGGCCGCCAGCGTGGATCTGAGCCTTGACCATCCAGGGGCCCTGGCCCAGCGACTGGGCAGCAGCTACAGCCTCGTCCGGGGTCGCAGCGACCTTGCCGGCCGGGACCGGGATGCCGTATTCGGCAAGCAGTTGTTTTGACTGGTACTCGTGGAAATTCATGCGTCACCGTGGGAATAGGAACGACCGCACGCATCTCCTCGGGCCCCGGCTTGGGGGGCGCCGGCAAGGACTGCGGCGGGCCCACTATTGTGGCCGAGCCAGCGCCGGGGCGCAAAGAAGTCTGTACAAATGGCCAAGTGCGGTATGTTTTCTGGCTATTTTTCAGCAACTTGCCTCTGAATAGGGGGCGCCGCACGCGTGTCGTGCAGCAGCCCGTGCGCACCTATACTTGCTGGGTTAACGCTTGGATAGGAGTTCCGGCTTGGCCCCCAGCACCTCGCTCATAGACCGCATCGAATCGATACCGCGTCGCGAGCTGTATTTCTTCGCGCTGTACCGGGTGCTGATCGCCACCCTGCTGGCCGCATTGGTCTTCAGCCCGCTGACCCCGTTCGCTGGCGAGGCGCACCAGCTGCAGCTGGCCGAAGCCGTCACCATCCTCTATCTGCTGGTCGCACTCGCGCTGTTGGCCTGGGGCCGCAACGAGCGCTGGTTGCAACCGATCGTGTTCGGCAGCCTGCTGGTCGACATCACCGCAGCAACCCTGCTCAGCCATGCCCTGCCCGGCGCCAGCGCCGGCATCTCGATGTCGCTGCTGTTCAACATCGCCGCGGCCGCCCTTCTGCTGCCGCTGTCGCGGGCGATGCTGCTGGCGATGTTGGCCGCTGCAGCCAGCGTCACCGAATACGCGTGGCAGGCATTCGAGGGCAGCGACAACCTGCGCACGCTGGCCGAGCTGGCGATGTTCGTCACCAGCTATCTTGCACTGGCCTTCATCGCCTACCAGATCGGCAGCCGCACCCGCCGCACCCAGCAGTTGGCCGACCAGCGCGGCGCCGAGGTGGCCAACCTGTTCGAAGTGAACGAGCTGATCATCCGCCGCATGCGTACCGGCGTGCTGGTGGTGGACACCAACGGCCAGATCACCCTCGCCAACGAAGCGGCGACCGCCCTGCTCGGTGACATCGAGGGCGCGCTGGCCACCGAACGTGTCGCCCTGAACATCGCGTCGCCCGAACTGGCGCGGCGCCTGCAACGCTGGCGCAATGGCTGGCATGAAGACGAACAACCGCTGCAACTGGCCCCGGAGCAGGCCGAAGTACTGCCGCGCTTCGCCCGCCTGCTGGCCGACAGCGACATGTCGCTGATCTTCCTGGACGACACCACCGTGGTCTCGCGCCGGGCCGAATCACTGACCCTGTCCACCCTTGGTCGGTTCTCGGCCAGCCTGGCGCATGAGATCCGCAACCCACTGGCAGCCATCAACTATGCCACCCAGCTGTTGGAGGAGTCCGAGGACATAGGCGAGGCCGATCGGCGCCTGCTGCAGATCATCCATCAGCAATGCCAACGCACCAACGGCATCGTCGAGAGCGTGCTGGCGCTGGCCCGACGCGAACGGGCAAATCCCGAGAATCTGGACCTGGCCGCCTTCGTCCGCCGTTTCGTGATCGAATACCGGCAGACCCTGTCATTGGAGAACGACAGCCTGGAAGCGGTGATCCGCGAGCCATCGGTGATAGCGATGATCGACCCCCGGCACCTGCACCAGGTGTTGACCGCGCTGGTCCACAACGCCCTCAAATATGGCCGGATCGCCGACGAACCGGCACGGATCCGCATCCGTGTCGCCTCGGCCGACCGCAACGCGGTCATCGACATCATGGACCGCGGCCCGGGCATTCCTGATGCCATCGCCAGCCAGCTGTTCCGGCCGTTCTACACCACCTCCGAACATGGCACCGGCCTGGGCCTGTATATCGCCCGCGAGCTGTGCCGGGCCAACCAGGCCCAGTTGGACTATGTGTCCATTCCCGCTGGCGGTGCCTGCTTCCGGCTGACCCTGAGCGTCCCGAAAACCGCGTTCGCCCGCGGCGAGCGCCAATGAGCGGTTTCTGGATGCAATCGTTTGTAGACACACCTCCACCTCGGCTATCGTTCCATTCATGAACGCAACACATAGCGCCCTGATCGTCGATGACGAACGCGACATCCGCGAGCTGCTGGTCCTTACCCTTGGCCGGATGGGCTTACGGATCAGTACCGCCGCCAACCTCGCCGAGGCCCGGGAATTGCTGGCCAGCAACCATTTCGACCTGTGCCTGACCGACATGCGCCTGCCCGACGGCAATGGCATCGAGCTGGTCACCGAGATCAACCGCGACCATCCTTCCACTCCCGTGGCGATGATCACTGCCTTTGGCAGCATGGACCTGGCGGTGGAAGCCCTGAAAGCCGGCGCCTTCGATTTCGTCAGCAAACCGGTGGACATCAATGTGCTGCGCGGCCTGGTCCGGCATGCCATCGAGCTGAACAACGAAGCCCGCCCCAGCACCCCGCCGCCGCCGGAAAACGCCACCCGCCTGCTCGGCAGCTCGCCGGCAATGGATGAACTGCGCGCGACCATCAGCAAAGTCGCACGCAGCCAGGCACCGGTCTACATCCTGGGCGAATCGGGCGTCGGCAAGGAGCTGGTCGCCCGTACCATCCACGACCAGGGCGCGCGCGCGGCCGGCCCGTTCATCCCGGTCAACTGCGGCGCCATTCCCAGCGAACTGATGGAGAGCGAGTTCTTCGGCCATCGCAAGGGCAGCTTCACCGGCGCCCACGCCGACAAGCCCGGCCTGTTCCAGGCAGCCAGTGGCGGCACTTTGTTCCTGGATGAAGTGGCCGAACTGCCACTGCAGATGCAGGTCAAGCTGCTGCGCGCGATCCAGGAAAAATCGGTGCGCCCGGTAGGCGCCGCCACCGAAGTCACCGTGGACGTGCGCATCCTCTCGGCCACCCACAAAGACCTGGGCACGCTGGTGCAGGACGGGCGCTTCCGCCACGACCTGTACTACCGCATCAACGTCATTGAATTGCGGGTGCCGCCGCTACGCGAACGCCGGGGTGACCTGCCGCAGCTGGCCAGCACCATCCTGAGCCGCCTGGCACAGTCGCAGGGTCAGAAGCCACCGCAACTGGCAGCTTCGGCGCTGGAAGCATTGGACGCCTATTCCTTCCCCGGCAACGTCCGCGAACTTGAGAATATCCTCGAGCGCTCGCTGGCACTGGCCGACAGCGACCGCATCGACGCCAGCGACCTGCGTTTGCCACAGCCGCAAAACGCCACGCCACGCGTTCCCAGCAGCGAGCCCCCGGCACCTATTGCCAGCCCCCAGGAAGCCGTTGTCGACATCGACCCGGCCAGCGCTGCCCTGCCCTCCTACATCGAGCAGATGGAGCGTACGGTGATCCAAAAGGCCCTGGAAGATAATCGCTGGAACAAGACCAAGACCGCCGCCCAGCTCGGCATCACCTTCCGCGCCCTGCGCTACAAGCTGAAAAAGCTGGGCATGGAATAAGCAAGCCCCTGAAAGCCAGGTAGAGCCGGGCCATGCTCAGCAACGAGCCCCCCCCTGTAGTGCCGAGCCACGCTCGGCTGGGGGCTGCACCTGTAGTGCCGAGCCATGCTCGGCTGGGGGCCGCACCTGTAGTGCCGAGCCATGCTCGGCAGGGGCATTACCGGGAGAGCTTCTGCCGAGCATGGCTCGGCACTACAAATGCCAAACCTTGCCGAGCATGGCTCGGCACTACAGGGCTTAGTCCTTGGTGACGCGGTTGATCTCGGCCAGGCTGGTAATGCCCTGCGCCGCCTTCAACAGCGCCGACTGCCGCAGGTCATTGACGCCGATCTTCTGCGCAGCGTCAGCAATATCCATCGCATTGCCGCCCTGCAGGACGATCGCCGCAATGTCGTCGGTCATCGGCATCACCTGGTAGATACCGGTACGGCCCTTGTAGCCTTCGGTGCACTCCTCGCAGCCGACCGGCTCATGGAGTTTTATGCCCTTGGCGATCTGCTCCGCGGTAAAGCCTTCGGCCAGCAGCGCATTCTCCGGCAACTGCTGCGGACGCTTGCAGTTGCTGCACAGGCGCCGCGCCAGACGCTGGGCGATCACCAGGGTCACCGACGAGGTGATGTTGTAAGGCGCGATGCCCATGTTCATCAAACGCGCGATGGTCTGCGGCGCATCGTTGGTATGCAGCGTGGACAGCACCATGTGGCCGGTCTGCGCGGCCTTGATCGCGATCTCCGCGGTCTCAAGGTCACGGATTTCGCCGACCATGATGATGTCCGGATCCTGTCGCAGGAACGAACGCAGCGCCGCGGCAAAGGTCATGCCGCGCTTGTTGTTCTGCTGCACCTGGTTGACGCCAGGCAGGCGGATTTCCACCGGATCCTCGGCGGTGGAGATATTGCGGGTGTCGTCGTTGAGGATGCCCAGCGCGGTATACAGCGACACCGTCTTACCCGAACCGGTAGGGCCGGTAACCAGCACCATGCCGTAGGGCTTGTGGATGGCCTCCAGAAACAGCTTCTGCTGCTCCGGCTCATAACCCAACTTATCGATACCCAGCTTGGCGGCACTGCCATCAAGAATACGCAGCACGATCTTTTCGCCGAACAAGGTCGGCAAAGTGCTGACACGGAAGTCGATCTGCTTGGTCTTGGACAGATTGAGCTTGATGCGCCCGTCCTGCGGCACGCGCTTCTCTGCGATGTCCAACTGTGACATGACCTTCAGACGGGCGGCGATGCGCTGGTTCAACTTGACCGGTGCCTTGGCCACGGTCTTGAGCAGGCCGTCGATGCGGAAGCGCACCCGGTAATCGTCTTCGTAGGGCTCGAAATGGATATCCGAGGCACCCTTGCGGATCGCGTCCACCAGGGCCTTGTTGACGAATTTGACGACCGGCGTGTCATCACCCTTGGCGTCAACGCCGGTGTCGCCGCCACCAGCCATCTCGTCATCACCGGCGGCGACATCCAGATCGCCCATGCCCTCGTCGTCGCCGCCGAGGCCATCCGCCAATGAATCATTGCTGGCCAACCACATATCCAGGGTCCGGCGGATCTGCTCTTCATCTACCAGGATCGGCTCAACCACCAGGTTGGTCTGGAACTTGATCTCATCCAGCTGCTGGGTCGGGTTGCTGGTGCCGACGAACAACTTGCCACCACGCTTGAACAGCGGCAGCACGTGATGCTTGCGCAGCAGTTCCTCGCTGACCAGCTTCATCGCGCTCTGGTTGGTATCGAATACCGACACATCCAGCAGCGGCATGCCGAATTCCATGGCGTTTGCGGCCGCCATATGCGCGGCGCTCACCAGCTTCTTGTCGGTCAACCACTGCGCCAACGGCACCTTGGCATCACCGGCCTGGGCCATCGCGGTACGGGCAACAGCCTCATCCAGCGCCCCGTCCTGGACCAGGCGGCGGGCGATGCCGGTGATTCCGACAAGATTGGCAGTGGCAACGTTCATTGAAGCATCCCCTGAAAGCAGGGCCCCAGATTACCTCAAGCCCCTGTAAACCGGCAGTCCATCCTCACCAAGGCCATCAACCCGGCTACTATGCCAACGGGGAGAACTTCGGGTATTCAAACGTGTGTGAACTGAGCATCATCCTGCCTGCAAAGAACGAGGCCGAGGGCCTGAAACGGACATTGCCTGCCTTGCGGGCAGCATATCCGGCTGCCGAGATCATCGTGGTCGACGACGGCTCAACCGACCAGACCGCGGCAATCGGCCTGGAGTGCGGCGTCAGCGTACTCAGCAGCCCGTACTCCATGGGCAACGGCGCGGCGATAAAGCGCGGCGCCCGCGCCGCAGCTGGACACACCCTGGTGTTCATGGATGCCGATGGTCAGCACAGCGCCAACCATATTGCCCAACTGCTCGCCAAGCTGGCCGAAGGCTACGATATGGTGGTGGGCGCCCGTGACAGCAGCGGCCAGGCCAGCGTGCACCGGGGGCTGGCCAATGCGTTCTACAACCGCTTGGCCAGCCACATGACCGGCCACAAGATCGACGACCTTACCTCGGGCTTCCGCGCGGTGCGGGCAGACAAGTTCCGCGAGTTCCTGCACCTGCTGCCGAACGGCTTCAGCTACCCGACCACCAGCACCATGGCGTTCTTCCGTAGTGCTTATCTCCGGTAGCCAAGCGCGTGGGCAATGGCAGCCACATCCGGCCGCTGAAGGACGGCATCCGCTTCTTGCTGATCATTTTCAAAATCGCGACGCTTTATTCGCCGATGAAGTTGTTTGCGCCGATTGCTGCAGCGTTCTTCCTCATAGGGCTGGGATATTACGGCTACACATTCGCGACCATGCATCGTTTCACCAACATGACCACTTTATTGTTCAGCGCAGCCGTAATCATATTCTTGATCGGCCTGATCTCTGAGCAGATCACCAACCTGACTTATCGGCGTGACTCCTGAAACTGCACCTGCACGCATCCTGCTGGTCACCCGCAACCTGCCTCCCCTTGTGGGTGGCATGGAACGCCTGAACTGGCATATTGGCGACGAGCTATCGCAACATGCCGACGTATGGATAATAGGACCTAAAGGGGCTTCGATCCAAAGCCCTCAGCGGGTAAAAATAACAGAGGTTCCACTGCGTCCGCTGTGGTTGTTTCTGCTGGCATCAGCATGGCAAGCACTACGTATCGCACATAAATGGCGGCCAAACATCGTCCTGGCAGGAAGTGGCTTAACCGCACCAGCCGCACTGGCGGCGGCTCGCACGACAAACGCGCGAGCCAGCGTTTATCTTCATGGACTGGATGCCGCGGTACGCCATCCTACATATCGAGCCATCTGGAATCCGGCCATTCGCAAAATGGATACCGTGATAGCGAATAGCCACCCCACGGCCGAGCTGGCCCGTAATTTAGGGGTCAAAGACTCCGACATACGCATCGTACATCCTGGCGTGCAAATACCAGCATCACCGCAGTCCACGGATGCCCTACAGAAATTCCGTGAACATCATGGACTGGGCGGAGGACGTTTACTTCTCTCAATAGGCCGCCTGACCACCCGCAAAGGTCTTCGCGAATTCGTGCAACACGCCCTTCCCGGAATTATCAGCAGCGCGCCTGATGTAACGCTGGTCGTCATTGGAGATGCGCCAACTGATTCCTTGCACGCTGGCATACAAACCAGAGCCAGCATTCAAGCAGCCGCCGACGCAGCCGGAGTTGGCCAGCACATTCGCTTCCTCGGCGTCATCACCGACCCTTCTGAACTGGCGTGCGCTTACGAAAGCGCCACTCTACATGTATTCCCCGTACGAAGCATTCCAGCTGATCCCGAGGGCTTCGGCATGGTGGCGATTGAAGCCGCCGCACACGGTCTACCCACTGCAGCATTTGCAACCGGCGGAGTGGTAGACGCCGTCAATATTGGCCAGTCTGGATCGCTAGCACCACCCGGCGACTATAGCGCGCTGCGCGATGAAATTGTAAAAGTTTTGACACAAAAAAAAGATGACTGGAAAAAAGAATGCCAGTCATTCGCGAAAGATTTTGCTTGGCCGATTTTCGGAAGCAAGCTACTTGAGGCCATGGGTCCATTTAGGCGAAATGTCCCGCAAAAAAACAGGGGCGGCCATGATTAGAAAGGCCCATGCGACCACCAACATGATCTCCAGAGAATTAAAAGCAAGAAAAATAGAAGCGCTATTGAACCTGGACTCATCCTCTGGCCCACTCCGCATATTGGAGATTGGCACAGGATCCGGCGGCATTGCCCACTACTTTGCAACCCATTCGAGTCTTGAATGCGTGGTAACGGCAGTCGATATAGAAGACAACAGACAGGTACATGACGGCTATGAGTATGCACTGGTGCAAGGCGTCAAATTACCCTTCGGCGACGCCCAATTTGATGTCGTCATCAGTAACCACGTTATAGAACATGTTGGCGGATACCGTAGCCAACTAAAACACCTCAAGGAAATAGCGCGCGTACTCAGCGCGCGCGGGAGTGGGTATTTGGCCGTGCCGAATCGCTGGATGCTGATCGAACCTCACTATGCACTGCCTTTTCTCAGCTGGCTACCCAAGCGCGCTGCCAACCGCTACCTCGCGCTGTCCGGACGCGGCGATGAATATGATTGCACGCCGCTTCAGAATCATGAACTACACGCTCTTCTGGGAAGAGCAGGACTTCATTTCCAGCACCGAGAATTCGAGGCACTACAAGCAATCAGTGCGATTGAGCCGACAAATAAAATGGCTAGACTGGCTTCAAAACTGCCTCAACGCCTACTCAGAGTTTTCACGCCGTTCCTGCCAACCTTGATCTGCACACTGAATCATCGGAGCTCCAACCATGCCGGCCACTAAACCCGCCGTATGGTTTCTGGCTATCCAAGCCGGAACCGGCGCTGATGTATTCACCGAACGCTTATCTACTGCACTTAACTCTATTGGCATTCAAAGCGGAGTTACTTGGCTACCACATCGCGCCGAGTATCTCCCATGGTTAACCCCTCCGCCCCAACCTCCGCCGTGGGCGAACATCGTTCATATCAACACCTGGCTGCATAGGCGCTTCATCCCCGCCCAGCTTCCGGTTGTGGCAACGATGCATCACGTCGTTCACGATCCTCATTTCGCCCCATTCAAACACATATCGCAATCCCTCTATCACCGTTTTTGGATTAAAAAAATCGAAAAGCAAGCCCTTGCACGTGCAGATCGAATCAGCTCTGTCAGCCAGTACACAACAAACCAACTATCCAACTGCTTCGGCAAGACCGAAACCACTGTAATCCATAATGGCGTAGATCTATCACTTTTCCGGCCAACATCCAGCCGCGAACCATCCAGCACTTTTCGGCTTGTCTATGTAGGTTCATGGTCGAGAAGAAAAGGCAGTGATCTGCTCCCCACCATCATGGAGAGACTCGGCACAGGCTTCGAGTTGCGTTATACAGGACCGCCACGTCCAATGCCCGCGAACTGCGTCGCACTCGGCCGGCTTGACACGACAACGCTGGTGGAACTCTACAACAACAGCGACGCCCTCCTTTTCCCAAGCCGTCTGGAAGGTTTTGGCCAAGTCGCCGCCGAAGCAATGGCCTGCGGACTTCCCGTCGTTGCAGGAAGAAATTCTGCACTCCCAGAAGTTATCATGCATCAACGCACAGGCCTCCTGGTTGAACACGACAGCCCACAAGGATACGTCGATGCGATTCAGACACTCAGCTCCAGCAGGAGTCGTTGGCTAGAGATGTCCTTGGCGGCAAGAAAGCACGCGAAAGCGAATTTCGACATTAAAAGATCAGCAGATGCATATGCCGAAATTTACTACCGGTTGGTTGAATAGGAGAAAATCCATGCCAAATAGAAACTCCCCGCCCCCTCCCACCCTCGTATACAAAGAACGACGAGTAGCAAACCTAGGATGCGGAGAGCGCCTTATCAAAGGGGCAACTAACGTCGACCTATTCGCCAAAGAGGCGGATATTATGCACGATCTGAATCAGTATCCGTACCCATTTTCAGATAATACTTTTGACGAAATCCACGCATGGAATGTCATCGAGCACCTCGATGATGTCATTGAAGCGATGAAAGAAATCCATCGAATCGGCACGGATGGATGTCGGGTGTACATCCGAGTTCCTCACTTTCGTAGCGCTTGTCTATATGAAGACCTGACGCACAAGCATGGATTCGCATGGCGCAGCTTTGACCTTTTGAGCGAGAAAGGAACAATCTATGGAGATTACGCAAATTTTCGCTACAAAATAATCTCCCGCAAATTCACCCCATACCTATTCCCCGCACTATATCGGGCATTATCAAGCATCCCCTCGTTGACCGATAACTTCTTAAGCAAATTTATCCCTATGGCGTCCATTGAATTCACTCTTCAAGTCCGGAAAGCACCCAAAGCGCAAACGATATCCAATGTCCTGCCCTACGAATAGCGATTGACTATGGAACTAGCCACAACCTGCTTTTTTGCGAGCAGAAACGCGCTTTCAAAGTTCCCCCCATCTTCAGTATCAAGAAACAACTCAACCTCGACAAATCCATTCTCCCTAAGTAAACGCAGTAGCGCACCCAACGGATACACATGGAGCTGCATAGCCTGTTCGAACACCGGGCGTTTTCGCAGTATATTTCGCAACCAATTCAATGGCTTGAACACATAACGAAGACGCACCATTAACCTCAACCAAAGGCCAGCATTGCATCCGGTATAAACCTGAAACCCAACATAACCACCTTCTGATATACGACCAGCCATCTGCCGAATAAGGCGCATACCTCGGGACGTCGGGATATGTTGCAGCACCAGATAAGAGTGAAAAAAATCCACTCCATCAGGGACTTTAGATAGCGAATCATCTGAAAGTACGGCGCTTAGGTTCGCGACACCACAGCGCCGACAATTCCGCTCCACCTCAAACAGCATGGATGGTGACACGTCGACTGCGATGACTTTATCACTGCTGCGCGCCAAGGGAATCGCTAACCGTCCGACGCCACAACCCAAGTCAACAGCTATTCGAGGGCGCCATACACGGCCTTCCCTGCGATCTATAACTGCAAACAATGACCGCACATGAGCTTCTCCGGATTCAAAAAATTCGGCGCGAGCCTCTTCGTCAAATCTTGCTTCACTGAATCGCTGGACGCTAAGCACTCCGAAGTATGGAGATTTCGCCCCCCACCGCTCCCAGTCACGGTCCGTCCCCATTTTCGACCTCGCTTTCCATTTCAGATTTCCGAATCGCATCACTGTCGCGACATGAAACAAGAACCTTGATCACCAGCGCGCTGCTGACCAATGCCATCCCCCACTCAGAAAATGCCAGTGCAATCACCATCCCCGTCGACCCTATATACGGTGGGAGCCCCACTCCTACGCAGACCAGAATTATGACCCCAAAAAACTCAGCACCCACTCGCATCCAGGGCCGTCCTAGCGCCATCAATACACTACCCGACACCAACCGGAGCGCGACTCCAGGAATAATGACACACATACTTCTCAAGACGTCGCCGATGCCGATGTAGGCCGCCCCCAGAATAATATCAATCCAACCGGCGCCAACCCAGAACAAAGCGCTCAGAACCGAACCATAGAACAATGCGATCATAGCCATCAGGGCTACAAGCCGCCAAAGTTCGGGGCCGACAGACTCTCGAAATAACCTTGGTAGCGCAGAAACCACCATCGCCATTACGGGCAATACACCGGCAGCCATGATCCGCGCAGCCGCAGCGTAAAGGCCAGCATCATAGGCCGGCATAGAACGCGCGGCCACCGCCTTGTCCAGTTCGGTGGGACCGTTTCGGGATAGATCAGTTGCTGCGTAACCACATGCTTCTGCCCACTCATCACGACAGGGAAAGCGCCAACGATGAGTAGCGACAACCTGCCCGCCAGATCGTGCGACAGCGAGCGCGGTTAGTGTTGCAAGCAAATATGCAAAAGCGTACGCCGAAAGCGGGGAGTCGAAAGACGCCGCAACGACTACACCCGCAGCCAATGCGCGCAGCGCTAACGGCAAGACCTGCAATAATTGAGCACGCGCGACTTCGCCGCGGCCGTGTCGCTCCGCCGCATATAGCATCAAGAGCGGCTGCATAATCAGCTCTGCAAGACCAAGCGCCAGAAGTGCATCAACGCCAAGCGCTGACTCAGGAAGGGCGAATGAACATAAGGGAACAAAAAACAGAAGTAGAACAGTCCCAACCAGCAGCACCGCCGGGGCCGCATAGGGCAATCCTGCCCCCTGACCGCCGTCACGGCTGATGGCCCTTATCTGCATCAATGGCATGCCGCATCCAGCGAGCGCACCAAAGAAAACCGCCAAGCCCATTACACCAGCGAAGGCTCCATAAGCTGCTGGACCAAGAAGATGCGTTACCAGCAGCAGGGTCAACGCCTGCAGGAGCAGCCTTAGAGCGAACACAGCTGTGGTCCTCAGCGTCGCGCGCGCGATAGGCCCCTTCATTCAACTCCTCTTGCTGACCAGCGAAATCCTAAACCCAAGCAATCTTAGCTGATCAGGCGGGGCCATCCAGTAGCGAATGCCCCGCCACTCTTATTTCGCCCGCAAAGCATCGACACCTGGCTGTCAAAACCCCCAAGCAACCTCTTCACTAGCATTTCGAGCTTCTACAGCCAAGCCACCCCAACCGCTCAATACCACGACTCGGTACGGGCGCTGCCAAGAATACGAACAATTAATTGCTAAGCGAGCATTGTGCGCTTCCAGTATCGCACACGACATCCGCTTTCAAGATGTCATTTCCGCGCACAGGGGAATCGAAGGTCACAGTTCGCGGAGCGGAAAAGTCACTCGTCGTCAACCCCAAGCTAGTACTCTGATCACAGGCTTTTGGAACGAACACAGGCGGCAGATTGTACTCAGCCATATCAGCTACCGCAGTGCTCATGTAGGCGCGCGCCTCCGCCAAACAAGCAGCATTGGCAGACCGTTGGGTGTAGTTACGGTACTGCGGCAGGGCAATGGCTGCCAGAATCGCAATGATCGCAACCACGATCATCAGCTCAATCAAACTAAAACCTTTAGCACGATGTGACATCTCTTTCCCCATAGTTCCCACATACCTCAAATACCAGCAAGAATCGGGCCAAACTCACCCACAAGGAGCAAAGAAGAGCCGACGCTGGAAGCCTCTACCTTGCCCCCGCCTCAAGGCGCCACTCGCAACAGGCCGTCCCGGCATTCAACGATCTCAACGAGCACCCGCCATCTCGCGCTGCCTTGCTAAACCCGCTCGCTCGACAGCCTCTGCCATATCCAACTTGCCAGCCGCCCGCAGCTCCGCGCCAAGTTGCCAAGGGAAAGGGTCTCCAAGCGGGGCCACTTCAACAGCTCTGATGAAATAGGGAAGAGCATGCTCCGAGTCCGCCAGGTCGTTCATGACGGCAGCGCCCAGCAGTGCGAGATTAGATGAATTGGGACGATCTCTTTCAGACAAAATAGCAACCGCATCAAGCACTTGCTGTTTGTCCAGACGAACGCCAAGACTCACATAGTAAGTAAGGATCATTGGCGCGCGACTGTTATCCCAACTCATCCGAACAGAACTTAGCTTATCCAGGAAAAGGTCCCAGTCACGCTGGCTCACATCACCACGCAACGTCTTCAGAACCAACAGAAGCGCGTAGCTATTGAGTGAATCAGGAGAAGCCTCCACACCGGATGAACAGGCTTGGATCGCCTCGTCCAGAAGACGATTTCCCAATGCAACTTCGCCACCGGCCTTGAACAACGAGGAGCACATTTGGACCCAGGCTCTTGAAGACTGTGGTGCAGCCACCGTGCTCGCCCGAGCAAGCGATAGCGTACTGCGCCAATCGTGAGCCCGAATCATGGTTCCAGCTCCCAAAGTAATCAGCAGTGCGACGCATGCAGCACGTTTTGCCCCCCCCGAAAAGCGAAAGCATGAGCCAGCATGGGCAAATAAACTTCCAACAGCCAAAACCGCGCCAATTAGCGCGAAATGGTTGCGATGTTCATAGGCCAGCTCAAGCCCAACAACGTTGCTCGCAATAAAGTGTGCACTGAAAAATACAAGCACCCCGAACGTGAATAGCGGCTGCCTGGCACGCAATCTCCAAGCCCAGAATAACAGCACCATGATCGCAAATATTGCAACTAGCGTCGTCCAAGGGTCCATCACCCCCCTTGATGGCTGCACCCAGTCGTAATAGAAAGGCATATGCTCAGGCAGGGGCAGTACGATTTGCCAAATATACATGCAAAGCACTCTCGCCTGGGTAAGGAGACGCTCAACGGTAGAGAAATCGCGCCCCGGATACGCCTCCAAAGACCAATACTTTGGAACGACTAAAAACAGATAAACAGATATCCCAATCAATGCGACAGCAAAGTAGCCTCGTCGAAGAAGCTTAATCAGACGCTCGTCTGCAGCAGAAAAGCGAAGCACTGCCAATTCTAAAATAAGCGTATATACAGGCAGAAGGACCGCATCCTCCTTGCAGTTCATCGCCACTGCCCACCAAAAACCGGAAAGCAGCATACTCCTCCGTCCTTGTTGACCAACAATCTGACACTGCCGTGCATGCAGATAGCTCTGCAAAGCCAGTACCAGAAACAACGTCCCCAGAGTTTGAAGGCGCTGTACCGCATATAGCACAGAAGACACCTGCAACGGATGCATCGCCCAGGCAAGCGCAAGAGCAGCTGCCACCCAAATCGCACGCCGACCGGAAGCGCCTAAAGTCAAAAGCAGTCGTCTAAAGAACCACGCCAGTACGCACGTTGTAATCGCATGAATCAAAAGATTGGTAGTCTTGAAAGCTCCCGGATCCGCACCGCCTGCGCGCCAGAAATCCAAAGCAAAAGTGAGTGTAGGCAGGCCACGCATCGCGCCCGACATCTGCGGGGTTGCAACGACATCAAACAAAGCCTTTACACTCAATTGCGAGAGGTGAATATCGCTGTTATTGACAATATTTGGGAAATCATCAAAGAAAAACTCTCCAGGTAGTCCTGGAATCAATGGCAGACCCGCAAGCAACCCCACAATCAAAGTTACGCCTAGAAATTTGAGGTCGGCCGACCCCCAGCGCATTACCCACCCCCTCGTGTACCGGCCGCCCGCGACCCGGAGCCCTCAATCCACCGTAGCTGCCGCACCCAATCCTCTCGGCCTGCCTTGCCCAGCTGCTTCAGTACATCACTTATTTCGGGATCGCCAGGCGGCGAAACCAAGACTGCATTCCGTAGAAACGGAAATGCTCTATCCGGCTGCTGCGACTTGTTGTGAATATAGGCAGCCATCTGCAGATACTGGTTGGAATTGAATCCACCTCGATCAGCTGCAACCTCCATAAGGCCGATCACCCCATCTTCATCCAACCTCATGCCGTTTCGAGCATTCTCGAGTATTGAAAATACAATGCTTTTGTTCTGAACATTCATCGGCACCAAGGGAAACCGAGAAATCAAGCCATCCCAATCCCCTCGCGTTACATCTCCACGAATGGTTTTGTAGATCACCACATTGGAAAGCATCACTGCCGAGCCTGTGCACTTAGCCCCTATCGTATTTACATCAATAGCTCGGTCCAGCCAAAGACTACCTGCTTTATACCCGCTTCGATCAGCATAAATACCCCCCAGCATAAGCCATGCTCGCTCAGAAGTCGGAGCCAATCGCAATGTATGCGCTGCAAAAAGCAGCTGATTTCCCCAGATATGAGCGCGCCACGCCGTGCCAACCCCCGCAACCACCAACATGATAATCATCGCCGACGCGGCTGCATGCCATCGCAGAGCCAACCGCTGGCAGAGCGCCAGCCACAGATCAGCTACCGCCAATACAATACCAATCAACGGCAAATGATTGCGGTGCTCGAAAGCTAGCTCAAGATTCAGCACGTTACTGGCCACGAAATGGCCCGCAAAGAACAATAGAACTCCGAACGCAAACAAAGGTCGGTGTCGCCGCCAGCACCAAGCCCAGATCAGCATCACCGCAAGAACAAGCAAGGCCAGCAATGTAGAAGTTGGCTGCAGCAACCCACGGGAGATGACCAAATTGTCGTAGAAGAACGGCAAGTGACTCGGCAACGGTGAAAGCATCTGCCCGATATACATCACTAGCACCCTTCCTTGGGTTAGTAACCGCTCGTAGCTGGAAAAATCCCGCCCAGGATAAGCCCCCCAATGCCAATGATGTGGGATAACCACCAATGCATATACAACCGCACCGACCAACACCAATATCAAATACCCTCTGCGCCAAACTGCAGTCAAGCGTGGCGACGCGGCACCGAAACCCAGCACCGTCAACTCCAATGCTAACGTATACAGCGGGAGCAGCGCCGCATCCTCCTTGCTTGCAAGACCCAACACCCAGAAAAGCATTATGAGAACACCATACTGCCTGCTACGTCGCCCCTCCAACTGTGCCTGTCGCATCCCCAAATACGCCCACATACTCAGCACCATAAACAAAGTGACCAGCGTTTGCATGCGCTGCACCACATACAACACGGAGGAAACCTGTAATGGATGAACTGCCCACAGCCCAGCCAACAGCACTGCCCCCACCCCTGCTCGCCGGCGCGACCACTGGAGCAGAATCAGGAGGCGATGCAAGAAAAAGAACAAGACCAGCGCTGTCAATACATGAATCAATATGTTAGTAGTTTTAAATACCGAGGCATCCAGACCACCACGCCAGTAGTCGAGCGCGAAACTAAGCATTGATAATGCTCGCGAACCATTACCGGGCTGAAAACTGTAAGCAGCTTGCAATAGCGCTTCACTGTCAAGTCGATCAACATGCAGCGCCCCATTTTTTTCGATGTTCGCGCGATCATCAAAAACAAACCCGCCACCCAGACCCGGCGCAAAGCACAGCGCGACCATAAGGGGAGCCAGAATAGCAAGCCAAAGATTCGCTCTTTTCAACTGTTCCACGAGAGGATATCCACAAAAAAATAGCAAGACAGCGAAGTCCAACCAAGGAAAGCACCAGTTAAACGCAGAAAACCTTCAAACAAATCAACAACAACCCACCCCGAACCAACAAAATCCATACTTAAACTGCGAAGCGATAAATTTTGACCAAATCACATAAATCAACAGAAAGGGTCACCACTTGACGCGACTCAACTACTTAATACCTCCACCCAATCATTTTAATAGCCCATGCTTTCTCGAAAAAAGAAACCCGGCTTACGCCGGGTCTCTTTTATAAGTTTGAAAATTTGAAATTACTTCTTCTCAAGCGAGCAGGAGCCACTGCCCGGGTCACACTTAGTCTTCGCGAGCAGCGAAGTATTACCCTTGGTCTGCGGAGTGAACTCCACCGGGGTTGGGCTGTTGTAATCAGCGGTAGTCAACTGAGTCTTCGATGCACTAGCGCAAGCGGTAGGAACATAAGTAGTCGAACTGCGCCCATCAGCGATATCAGCCACGGCCGTATTGATAAATGCCTTGGCTTCGGCTTCGCAAGCACCGTTCGATGAACGCTGGGTGTAGTTACGGTACTGCGGCAGCGCGATTGCGGCCAGGATGGCAATGATCGCAACCACAATCATCAGTTCGATCAGGGTAAAGCCTTGCTGCTTCTTCATGAGTACATCCCCTAGAGGTGTGAATAGTGAACATGGTTACAGGCGGATGCCTGCCCCGCATGGGGTTACAAAGCAGGTTACGTGCCAACTGGAGCAACACCCCCTACTCCCCGGCACAATGATGGCAGCATCCATGAATAAGGGAAGCCCCCCACCCCAAAACCCTGATCGACACCTCAAGATGCCCTTCCACGTCACATTGTGACCAGCTTTCGCACGCCCTGTCGGCCAGCCCAGACCCACAAGGGCGTGACGCCGATCGCCAAAGTCTTCACAAAGGGGTGTGCCTAACGGTAAGCGAACCGCTACCATGCGAACTGGTGTCCGGGCTGGGGAAGCTTGGACGGGGAGAAAAAAGTGGCCGTTACCCGCAACGCAATCAATAACGATACGGCTGGGCGCAGCACCAGCCAGATGCTGCCGTTTGTCTGGGAGGGGACAGACAAGCGCGGCGTCAAGATGAAAGGTGAGCAAGATGCAAAGAACATCAATGTTCTAAAGGCTGAGCTGCGCCGGCTAGGAATCACCCCTACGCTCGTCAAACCTAAATCCAAGCCACTGTTCGGCGCAGCAGGCAAGCCCATCAAACCCAAGGACATCGCCTTCTTCAGCCGCCAGATGGCGACGATGATGCGGTCCGGGGTGCCTATCGTAACCTCGCTGGAAATCATCGGCAGCGGCCACAAGAACCCGCGCATGGCCAAGATGGTCGGCCAGATCCGGGCCGATCTGGAAGGCGGCTCATCGCTCTACGAGGCCATCAGCAAACACCCGGTGCAGTTCGATGAGCTGTATCGGAACCTGGTGCGTGCCGGCGAAGGCGCGGGCGTACTGGAAACAGTGCTCGAGACCATCGCCAACTACCAGGAAAACCTGGAGTCACTGAAGGGCAAGATCAAGAAGGCCCTGTTCTACCCGGCGATGACCATCGCCGTGGCGTTACTGGTCAGCGCGATCCTGCTGATCTGGGTTGTGCCCCAGTTTGAGGAAGTCTTCAAGGGCTTCGGTGCTGACCTGCCGTTTTTCACCCAGATGATCGTGGCAGCGTCGAGATTCATGGTTGGCTGGTGGTGGCTGATCCTACTCGTCGGCGTTGGCTCCGTGGTCGGCTTCATGTTTGCCTATAAGCGCTCGCTCCCTATGCAGCACACCATGGACAAGCTGGTACTCAAGGTTCCGGTCATCGGCCAGATCCTGCATAACAG